>DATJJV010000050.1:0-21119 GCA_035491975.1 Pristimantibacillus sp.
TAAATGGCAAAACGGTGCTAAAATAGGCCGAATTACTGCTATGATAACGACAGAAGCGACGGCGAGTCCCGCAGGTTTACTACGAGCATACGAAACGGCAATCATTAATGCCGGCGGCACTTTGGTTACCGGTGAAGCGCCTAGTCTGATGGCCGCAGCGAGTGCCGCATTTGAAGCCTCGCGGCAACCTTCTCCCTGGTTGACGAGATGTCTCGGGGAGCTAGCCTCTTGGGTAGATTACCATCAGGCTGTCGACGAGCAATGGATCGACTGGGCGCAGCGCGAACAGAAAGAGATTGTTTCGTGGTCCCAAGCCGAGCGCGGCGCAATTCCCGAGCCGAGGCGCGGCTTGATTGTGGTTAAGGGCGCGCCGGGCTCAGGCAAAGGTACGCTCGCCGAAGATGAAACGCTGGCCGGCTTCTGGCTGCACGCCTCGACCGGCGCGATCTTGCGTGAGCGAGGCAGCGACGAGCAAAAAGCCCGCATGAAGGCCGGCGAACTGCTATCGGACGACGAAATCATCGGCATCATGGACGAACTCCTCGACAGTATCGATCCCAATCTGCTGCTCTCGGACGGCTTCCCGCGCACGCTCAAACAAGCCGAATGGCTGGTCGAACAAGGTAAGCAAGGCCGGTTCGACCCGAGCCGCGCCGTCCTGCTGCATGTCCGCGCTGAAAAAGAGGCCTGCGCCAGCCGTCTCCGCGGCCGCGGCCGGGACGACGACAATGAGGCAGCCATCGCCAGACGGCTGGCCGAAGACCATGAATTATCCGAGCCGGTCATGGCCTATTTGCAGGCCAACGGCTTCACGCTTATCGAAATTGACGGCAACCAAGCAGCTGAGGCTGCTGCCCAAGAAACATTCGACCGCCTGTTTGGCAGCCTGTCTTTGGCAGTTTAGATTATTCCTTTACTTCTTCAGGAAGCTCTTGAGGTGGTCGGCGGCTTTTTTAGCTTCTTTGACGGCGTTGTCGAGGTCTTTATCGTCGGCGTCACCTTCGTGTATGGCGCTCAGCAGATCGCGGGCTTTTTCTTTGGCGACCTTAGCGCCGGCGACGGCTTTGTCGAGATTCTTTTGGGCACTGCCCTTCAGGTCGGTGGCCTTCTTGCCGGCTTCGTCCATTAACTTAGAGAGTTCGGTGTGCAAGACTTTCAGCTCTTTTTCGGCCATGCCATAGCCGCGCACGGCAGTGTCTTTTATGTCTTTGCGGGTTTCCTTGCCGCTCTTTGGCGCGGTTAAAATTCCGGCCACATAACCGGCAGCTGCAGCTACAACTGCACCGACGGCAAACCTTTTAGTTCGCTTGTCCATTTTGATTATTCTCCCTTTTTAGTGCCTTGTTTGGCTCGTTTTTGGACCATATCAACAACGTTTTGAACGAATTTTATGAGGCTCAGCTGGCCGACGGCCGACTTAACCAGATCGGCGGTTTTTTCGGCCGAGTCAACAAATTCCTGCGCTTTTTCAGCCACATTATTGAGCACCTTCATCAGGCGAATAATTTGGATGGTAACAACGATGGCGAGCACTAAGAAGAGGGCGAGGGCCGACGCGAGGATGATGACCAGAATTTGCTCGGCAGTATTCATAAGCTCTTTTAGTATACCCTATTTTAGCAGTCCTGCAAGTTAGTCTTCTAACCGCTTCTTAAGGAAGTTGCGAAACTCTTCACCAATATCTTCGTGCTGCAAGGCAATCTCGACAACCGTTTTGAGATAGTCCACTTTGTCGCCTGCGTCGTAGTACCGGCTGTCTTTGATTTCGTGGGCGTAGAATGGCAGTCCGTCATCAAGCATAAGCTGCATAGCAGTTTGGATCGTCAGTTCGCCATTGCCATCAAATTCCTGGGCGATACGCTCGATGTAGGACAGAATATCCGGGGTAAGGATGTAGCCGCCGACGCTTGCCAAATTGGACGGCGCGTTAGCTTTGCCTGGTTTTTCAGCCACTTTAGACATCCTGAACACACCGGGCTCAATTTCTTCACCGCCTATAATACCGAAACGGTCAAAATCGCGGTCCTCACTTACCGAGATACAAGAAAAGACGGTGCCGCCAGTCTTTTCGTAAACACTAATAGCCTGGCTCATCCGATTTGGGGAGCCTAGGAAAAACTCATCGGCCCACATGTAAACAAACGGCTCATCATTGATTAGGTGGCTGGCGTACAACAACGGCCCTGCGTTGCCCAACGCTTCTTTCTGGCGAACAAAGACGAAGTTAGCCATGTCGGCGATTTCGTGCAACGGGTCGAGCATGTGTTCTTTGCCGCCTTTTTGCAGAACCGCTGTTAGCTCAGCATTCGGCGTATCGAAATGGTCTTCGATGGCACGCTTACTATAACCGGTGACTATAATGATGTCCTTAATGCCGGCTTCGACTAGCTCCTCAACCACATACTGGATGATCGGCTTGTCGACAATCGGCAGCATTTCCTTGGGCATGGCTTTGGTTTGCGGCAAAAAACGGGTGCCGAAACCGGCAGCGGCGATTACTGCTTTAGTGGGACGTGCGTATGTCATTTCTTTCCTCTCCTTTGTTGCAATTCTTCGTAGGCCAAAAATAGTGGCTCAACATCAGTCATCAGCGCCTTCCCGGCGTTCTCGAATAACTGGTCTATGCTAATCAGAACAACTTCGACAAACTCAGTGGCATCCAGTTTCTGACCATCTTTATGCGGTACGCAGTCGGTCGCCAAGAAGAAGTGCCACGTACAGTTATTGTACGCGTCCTTGAGAACATCGCCTAAAAATTGCATGTTGCCCGGCTCGTAACCTGTTTCCTCAAGCAATTCGCGGCGGGCAGCTTGCTCAAAATCTTCGCCCGGTTCCGCGCCGCCGCCCGGCAGTTCGTCCAAAATCCGCTGCGGGGCCGGACGGAACTGACGCGATACAATGACCTTATTGTCTTTCGTCAGCGCAATAGTGGCTACGGCGTGGCTCCCCTCGGGGCCAACCGTCTGGAAATGATGAATCTGCCCGTCGGGCAGCTCAAATGTTTTGCTAATGACCGTTTTGTAACCAATCTTGCTGATTACGGTTGGCTCGATGCGTTTCCAAGACTTCACGATCTTTTAGCCTTCACCGGTTTGTCCAGCCCAACGTGCGGCGCCGTGCGAGCCACAACCTCCACCCGGTCGCCAACAGTAACGAGCTTCGATCCTGTGAACATGCCGGAAAGTACGGCATTATCACCAAAGAATTTACCCCTGTCGTCGTCGGGATGGGGTACCGAACTCTTTAGCTTTCGCCCTTTCCGCGGCTCAAGGATCCGTAAGCCGTCGCCGCCGAGTTCGCCATGCTCATTCATAGTCGTAACGATGCAGCGCCCGGAAGCACTTACTACACGAAACCATTTATCACCCACTCTGATAATGTTCGCCGTATCTTCATCCAGATAGGCGTACTCGGCATCCGGATTCGGCGCCTCGGTGGCCACCACAATGTTGGGGCGGTAGCGCGACATAGGAACGTCTGTGCCTGCCAGGTCATTCAAATAATCAAGCGAAGGTTGGTTCGTGATCAGGTATGGATG
This sequence comes from Pristimantibacillus sp., assembly GCA_035491975.1. Classification (GTDB taxonomy): domain Bacteria; phylum Patescibacteriota; class Saccharimonadia; order Saccharimonadales; family UBA4665; genus PMNU01. The sequence continues at coordinate 3,539 of DATJJV010000050.1, forward strand.
TGCGTCGGCGGCCCGGGCATGACTGCGCTCGCCGTTACCCAAGGTCCGAAGGCCGCTGGGCAAAGTCCGCAGAAACCGGACCGGACGGCCGACAACACCGCTGAAAAATTCGGCAGCCTCGTCGCCCCAGTCGATGCCCATGAATCTGCCGCCATGAATATGCACTTCCCGAAGTCCAGGCTCATCGGGCTGCTCGTCCAACGATACGGAGTAGCGGTCGCCGTCCCTGCGGGTCAGGTGAAGAGATTCGCCGCCGCTGGCGAGATCAACGGCCAGCGAAGCCAGATATCGGTCATCTTTGTGGATGGTACGCGGGCCCCTATCGTCATCCCAGCCGCGCGGCGTGACTATAGTTAACGGTCCCTCTTCTTCTCCGGCCGCCAGCAAAAACTCGCGGTCGCCGAAGTGGCCAAACCGAAACCCGGCAGCGGTCGCTTCCAGCGCACGGGGAGTCTCGCCGTCGACTGTCGCCGGTTGAGCCCCTTTGATCGGATACATTGCCACACCAAGAACTTCACCCATATCAGCCTCCGATGTTTAATTGTTTCTTGATCAACTCCTGTGCCAATCCGGGATTTGCCCGGCCTTGGGACTGTTTCATAATTTGACCCACTAGGAAGCCGATGGCTTTCATCTCGCCGCTCCGAACATCCTCGGCGGCCTTGGGGTTTTCTTCAATCACTTTGGCGACGATCTTGGCGATCTCGCCTTCGTCGGATTCCTGGATCAGGTTGTGCTCTTTGGCTAGCGCTTCAACATCCGCAATCTGTTCCTGAGCGGCAAACACGTGGCCTAACAGGGTCTTCACGGCCGTCGAGCTGAGCTTGCCGGCTTTTTGCAGATCATAAGTGGTGCGGTATACCTGCAGACGCCCCTGATTGGTAAGCGCCGGATTTACCTTGGCGTCTTCGGTACCTCGCAGCGGAATCTCGAAGTTAACGAAGAAGTTGGCCAGCGCTTTAGCAAATTCCTTGTCATTGATAACTTCTTCAATGAGGGCGAGATACGAAATGGCCGGGTCGTCCAGCTCGGCTTCGAGCAGCAATTCCATCGATGGCTTATCGAGGCCCAGGCTGCTGAGGCGCTGACGCCACTCATCGGGAAGGACCGGCATCTCGCCGCGGACGGCCTCGATCATGTCGTCGGTCAGTTCAACCGGCGGCAGGTCCGGGTCGGGCATGTAGCGGTAATCTTCGGCATTCTCTTTAGTGCGCTGGGTGAAAGTACGCTGTTTGGCGTCGTCCCATCCGCGAGTTTCTTGTACGATCTTCTCGCCGCGCTCCAACACTTCGATCTGGCGGTTAATTTCGTACTCAACAGTTTTTTCGACAGCGCGGAAGGAATTAATATTCTTGGTTTCGGTACGCGTGCCGAGCTCGTCGGTCTTGCTAACCGAGACGTTTACGTCGAAACGCATGTTGCCGTAATACAGATTGCAGTCGGAAACGCCAGCGTAGCGCATACGCAGATAAAGTTCGCGGGTGTAGGCCTTGGCCTCGGCGGCCGAGTGCATGTCGGGTTGGCTGACGATCTCAAGCAACGGTGTGCCGGCCCGGTTAAAGTCGACCAAGCTGTAGTCTTTGCCCGCCGGATGCGTGCTCTTGCCGGCATCGGCTTCCATGTGCGTGTGGTGGATGTGGATTGTCACAGGCTGGCCGTCGATGTCCACGTCGACCGAACCGCCCCACATAATCGGATGGGATAGCTGCGAAATCTGGTAGCCCATTGGCAGGTCCGGATAGAAATAATGTTTACGTTCAAAGAAACTGAACTTCTCCGGTACGGTGTCAAGCGCAAATGCGGCGCGCATCGCCAGATGTAAAGCCTCTTTGTTAAGGACCGGCAAAGCGCCCGGCAGACCAAAGCTGAGCGGCCCGATCAGCGTATTCGGCTCAGCCTCGCGGGCATCGTTGCCAACCGGGTCGAACAGTTTCGTCGCAGTTTTCAGCTGGACGTGACACTCAATGCCGATGGTCGCTTTGTACTGGTTGCGGACACTCGGGTCGATCATCGCTTAAGCGCCCCCAGGTCTTTCAGCACTTGGCGGATGGCAATCAGCGCCGTCTTCAGGTCGTCTTCCTTTAGCTTGAAATCCGGGTTGGACTCTACTTCTTTGCGTAATTTGTGAGCGAACCAGGCCCCGTCATTATCGGTAAAGAGTTTCTGAGCTTTCACCATCCGCTCGCCCATGCTGGCGCCGCGGAAACGATTTTTCTTGAGTGCGATATCGAACAGTTTGTCGGCGCGCACCAGCGCCACATCCCAACGGTCCTTGTTGCGCAGCAACTTCTGCAATTCCTGCCACTCGGTCTTAAAGTAGTCCTGCTTGAGCTTCGGCGGACGCTTCCAGCGCCAGACCACCAAACCGGCCAGCGCCAACACAAATACTGCTACTGCTGCCAGTGTAATCCAACCGATCATTTTAGTAACTCCTCCGCACCCTTAGAAAAACCGAGTAGCGCCCGGTCGGCGCGCTGCGGAGCCATAATCTGCAGACCAACCGGCAGGCCATTGCTAGTACCGGCCGGGACGCTGATGCCCGGAATACCCGTGAGGTTAACGGCCACCGTCATAACGTCGGCCAGATACATCTGCAGCGGGTCGTTGGCGTTTTCACCAATCTTAAAAGCCACGGTAGGTGTGACCGGGCCGACCAAAAAGTCGACCTTTTGGAAAGCGTCGTTGAACTCGTTGATCAGTTTCGTGCGCACTGTCTGGGCTTTACGGTAATAAGCGTCATAATAGCCACTGCTTAGAACATAGGTGCCGATCATAATCCGGCGCTTGGCTTCTTTTCCGAAACCGCGGCCGCGCGACTGGGTGTAGCTTTCGTCCAGGTCTTTGGCGTCTTCGGCGCTGAACGGGTAACGCTGGCCGTCGTGGCGGCTCAAGTTGCTGCTCAGCTCGGCTGGGACAATGATGTAGTACACGGCCAATGCCAGCGGCAATGACGGCAGGCTGACTTCCTGGACATCGGCGCCGGCGCCTTTCAGCTTGTCAATAGCCGCCTGGATAACCGTTTTGACCTCGTCGCTGACTCCCTGCTCCATGTACTCTTTGATGACGCCGACGCGCTTGCCGCGGACATCAGTGGGCAGATCAGTGTAGCCGGCCTCATCTCGTTCAATGGTGGTAGAGTCGAGCGGATCGCGGCCAGCCATTACATCAATAACTTCAGCGGCGTCGTCGAGCGTGCGTGCAAAGGTGCCGACGGTGTCGGTGCTGCTGGCCATAGCAACGATGCCGGAGCGCGACATCAAGCCATAGGTTGGTTTGTAGCCGACGCAACCGACAAAGCTGGCCGGCTGACGGGTTGAACCCCCGGTATCGGTACCGAGTGCAAACGGTGCCATGTCGAGCACCACGGATGCGGCCGAGCCGCCGGACGAACCGCCTGGGACGCGTTCCTTATCGTGCGGGTTTTTGGTGGTGAAAAAGTCGCTGTTTTCGGTGCTGGCGCCGTGGGCAAACGCGTCGAGGTTAGCCTTAGCTACGCAAATGGCGCCTTCGGCCTCCAGTTTCTCAATGACGGTTGATTGATAGGGCGCTTCAAAGCCCTTCAGCATATTGCTGGCGGCCGTGGTTTCGGCTCCGAATACCAGATAATTATCTTTGGCGATGAACGGCACACCTGCCAGACGGCCAACTGATTTTCCGCTGGCGACCAAGGCGTCGATACTGCTAGCGCGTTCGCGGGCCCGCTCGGCGGTGGTAGCGATGATAGCGTCGAACTCTTTCTTTTCGTCGATAGTTTTGAGCGCCTGTTCTACCAGATCAACGGCTTTTAACTCGCCTGCCCGAACTTTGGCGGCCAACTCTTTAATAGGGAGCCACTGGCTCATCCGATCATCCTCTTCACTTTCACATAGCGGCCTTCGGTGTGCGGAGCTATCTTAAGCAGATCGTCCGGCGTTACGCCGATGTCAACGATCTCATCCTCGGCCATGACGTTCTTAAGCCCGGTGACCTGGCTGGTCGGCTGCAGGCCCTCAACGTCAGCACTCTGTAATTGCTCCACATAGTGTAGAATCTCGCTCAGTTCAGCGCGATACTTCTCGACTTCTTCGTCGGTGATAGTCAGCCGGGCGAGCCGGGCCAACTTCAAGACATCCTCGCGAGTTAAATCTGCCATATTTCTAACACTATACCAGAGGTGGCTATAGGGCGGCAAGCTCTGCGGCGGTCGGCCACCAGTTGAAGGTGCAGCCCTTTAGGTCAATAGACTGTTGCATCATCACCGGTGCCGGCTGGCCCGCGCCAGGACAAGTCGGGTTGTCGTAGAAGCCGAGGCGGTGGCCGGTTTCGTGGTCGATGATTAAAATCCGATAATCCTCCAGCGTTCCTTTGGTGTCGTTCCAGGCCGGCGTGGCCTGATTCCAGCGGTCGGCATTGACGATCACGCTGTTGCCCGCCTGGCAGTTATAGTAGTTGTCGCAGACGCTGCTGAAAGTAGTCACTTGCGAGGCAGCACTCAACCAAACGGTATACTCGCAGCCGCTGGCGACGTGCACGAAAGCGATGCCGGCTTGGCTCCAGCCGCGCGGATCTCCGTAAGTGGCGGCCAATTTTTGCTCTAGCTCCGGCAGCGCCGAGGCCTCTACACCTCTTACCGCCGTACAGTAACGATGGACGGTCGCACCGGAGCCAGCCAGCACAAAGTTGACGGCTTGCGATTTATTGAGCGCATATTTGGCCGCCTGGACGGCGTCAGACTGATTAACCGGCGATAGGCCGAAGTTATCCGCAACCGTGCCGACAACCTGATTCATCTTCGTGTCGGACAGCACCTGCGTCTGGCCGGATGGTTCGTAAAAGCTGGCGATCTGAGCCCGGCTGAGCGCCTGCTTTTTGCCGGCAGCCATAAGTGTGATGTTCGCGCCTAGCTGGGCGTTCAACAGACTGAGACTACCGCCCAGTTTGCCGGACGGCAAATCGGAGTGCGTAGCCACCGTGGGCACTTCTAGCGTCGAGCCGCCTTCGGCCAGCATGTTCAGCAGCGCCGGCTTGAGCTGCGCAGTATCGAGATTAAAACCAGCCTCCGGCGCGGCAATCGCGAAATTTTGGTCGCCCAGCACAATCCGCTCCGGCAACGGCTCCTTGGTAAAGTAACCACCCAATTGTTTGGCGATATCACCGAACTGGTCGTTCGTGGTCAACCGCACCGGAATAGTGTGGTGCGTAAAAAGACTTAAGAGCGGCAGCCAGGAACGCGTGCCGCGGATTGCTGCACCGGTACTCTGGCGGTCAACAGTTATCCCCAATTCTCGGCCGGTAAATTTTTTTGACAAGTTATCTTTCTTGAGTTCGATACTGGCCGGCAGCCAGTCATCGCTGGACAACCTGGAGTCAATCCGGCCGAAGCTAAGGTTGCCGATCGGAATCGCCGCAGCCGAGTAATTCGGCAGCACCCGGTTATGGTAGGCGAGCAACATTGCGAGATTCACAAACACAAAACCGCCGGCAACAATCGCCGCAACCTTCAACGACCGCAGCAACCAACGCGGCGGGCCGCGCCTCTTCTTGCCGGACTGGTGCCGCCGGTGATCGATAACTCTCATGATTATCTACAGTATAGCAGCCGCTAGACGATTGGCGTGCCGGAAGCCTGCGCCCAGCCCATCACCTTATCGGTGAGCGCCATACTGTAAACCGGCTGCCTATTGATAATGGCGCGTGGAACGGCTAGTGCTTCGCTGCCCACTAAAAACCCGAGCGCCGCAGACACCATCCCCTCTGGCGGGAGGCGATACAGCACAGTGCCGATTTCCGGTCCTGGCTCGGCCGACCCGCCGTTGTCTGCCACCACTCTGTCCGAGACCGGCACGGCCAAAATCCGGGCGGGCCGGCTCGGGTTATGCTCAACTACCAGCCGTGCCGCGCCGGGGTAGACATCCTCCGGCAGCTCTCCGGCCAGTATGCGGCCGTCATCGTTACGGCTAATAACGGCAAGGTTAATGCTAGCGTCAGGATACTGTTGCCGCAGCTCGTCATCCATACCCCACGGAATAGCCAGCAGACCGACATGTTTGTACCCACCCACCATAAACCGCGGTAAAACAGTCTGGATGGAATTGGCAGCCATTTTAAATTCCAGTGTGCCCGAGGTATCAGCTGCCGTCTTTCCCAAGCCGCCTAACAGACGACGATACCATGGCCTTCTATGCGCATCATCAATACCGCCGATGTTATATAGGTTGAACCCCTGCTCAAAAGTCTTTTTATCTGACATAAAGCGCTCTTTTCGGTACTTCAAAAATATCCGATATAGCGCTAACGGTCAGTAAACATTATTACAGCTGCCCACTGTTACAATTCTTGTCAACGAATTGTTACTTGGTGGCTTTTATCTGGGTGATGATGTCTCGGAGTTCGGCGGCTTTTTCGAATTCGAGGTTAGCGGCGGCCAAGTCCATTTGGGCGGTCAGGTCTTTGATGAGGTGGCCGTATTCGTCCTTGGGGATTTTCTTGAGGTCGAGCTTTGCCCTCTTGGCCTCCTCAGGCAGGTCGGGGCGCATGCCTTTCTCTATCGCTTTGCTGATACCTTGCGGCGTGATGCCGTGTTCTTTGTTGTAGGCTTCCTGGATGCCGCGGCGGCGGTTAGTCTCGTCGATAGTGGCCTTCATGCTGCGGGTGACGCGATCGGCATACATGATAACCCGGCCTTCAACGTGGCGGGCAGCGCGGCCGACGGTTTGAATGAGGGCCTGTTCACTGCGCAAGAAGCCTTCTTTGTCGGCGTCCAAAATGGCCACCAGCGAAACTTCCGGCAAGTCGAGGCCTTCACGCAATAGATTGATGCCGACCAGCACATCATAGACACCCAGGCGCAGGTCACGCAGAATGTCAGTGCGGTCGAGCGTCTCGACATCGCTGTGCAAGTACGCGACTTTAATGTTCAACTCCTGCAGATATTCGGTGAGGTCTTCGGCCATCCGTTTGGTGAGCGTCGTCACCAGTACGCGGTGGCGCTTGTCGACATTGCTGCGGATTTCGGCAATCAGGTCATCGACCTGGCCGTCGACCGGCCGGACTTCTATTTCCGGGTCAAGCAAGCCGGTGGGCCGGATAACCTGCTGGGTCGGTTCCGGACTGCGGCTCAGTTCGAACTCGGCCGGCGTGGCGCTCACAAATACCACTTGGCGCATGTGCTTCTCAAATTCGGTAAACGTAAGCGGCCGGTTGTCGAGGGCGCTCGGCAGGCGGAAACCATGCTCCACCAACACTTCTTTACGGGCGCGGTCGCCGTTGTACATACCGAGGACCTGCGGGATGGTCATGTGCGACTCGTCGATCAATAGCAGATAGTCATCGGGATAATAATCGAGCAAAGTGGCCGGCTGCTCGCCCGGCTCGCGGTTGGTAAGGTAGCGGCTGTAGTTTTCGATACCCTTCACGAAGCCGGTTTCCTGCAGCATTTCCAGGTCGAAACGGGTGCGCTGCTCCAGGCGTTGGGCCTCGAGCAGCTTACCCTCACCTTTGAATAACCGCAGGCGCTGGTCGAGTTCGGACTCGATCTGGCCGAGTGCCGACTGCAGCTTGTCGTACGGCGTGACGTAGTGACTGCTGGGGAAGATGGTCAACTTTTCCGGCTTGCCAAGGATCTCGCCGGTCAACGGATCAATCTTGAGGATGCGCTCCAGCTCATCACCGAAAAATTCAACGCGGTAGGCCAGCTCTTCACCGGCCGGGAAAATGTCGATTACATCGCCACGAACGCGAAAGGTGCCTCGGTGAAAGTCGATGTCGTTGCGCTGGTACTGGATGTCGGTCAGCTGGCGCATCAGTTTGTCGCGCAAACGGCGCTCGCCGACCTGCAGCTTAACACTCAAATCATTGTAATCGCCCGGCGAACCAATACCGTAGATACAGCTGACGCTAGCCACGATAATCACATCGCGGCGGCTAAGCAGCGCATCGGTAGCGGCGTGACGCAAGCGGTCGATCTCTTCATTGATCTGGCTGTCTTTTTCGATGTAGGTATCTGAGCGCGGAATGTAGGCTTCAGGCTGGTAATAATCGAAGTAGCTGACGAAATAATGCACGGCGTTGTTCGGGAAGAACGCTTTAAACTCGCCGTACAACTGCGCCGCCAGCGTCTTGTTATGGCTGAGCACCAGCGTCGGCTTGCCGGTGTTTTGGATCAGGTTGGCCATGGTAAAGGTCTTGCCCGAGCCGGTCACACCTAAAAGCGTCTGGTACTGTAAGCCGTCGTTAAGCCCTTTGGTCAGCTTGGCAATGGCCGCCGGCTGGTCGCCCATCGGCTGATAGTCGCTGGTAAGCTGAAACTCACTCATCCGTATATTGTAGCACTTTTACTGGGGTGGCATGGATTTGAGCTTGCCGAGCAAAGCCTCTACTGCCTGGGTTAAGGTCTGGCCGCCGGCTATCTTGTTAACCAGAGCGACCTGATCCGCCTTAGCCGGGTCGTAACAGGGTGAGCCGGCGAAGGTCGCATAGAAGTAGTAATCTCCAACGTGCGCAGTGGGCGCCGGCATGGCCGCGGTGTATGGCGCTTGGTTAAGAACCGTCGAACGGCTCAGCGTCAGCCCGACATCACTCTTGCATATGCCGGCGTTGACCAAACGCTTAAAAGTGAACGTCGCCCGCTCGATGCCGTTATCGTTAAAGTAGGTGTAGATCAGGTCGAAGGTGTTGTTATCGAGCGGCACTTCAGCTTTCCATTCTTCGATGTCGAGTTTAAGCAGCGCCGGGTCGGTCGGCGGCAGGAGCGGCCCGTCGTTTTTCTGACTGGCCTCGTGAGCCTTGGTTTGGTCCGGGTTAGCAAAACGCTTGCCGTCGGACGTCAAACAGACCTCCGGGTATGTCTCCTGGATTTGGTAACCGGCAGTCTTGCATGAGGCGAAGCTGCTGATGTCGGCCATCTTCTGGATTGGGCGGACCCAGGCCAGCCAGACCACTGCGCTAAGCCCCAGTACCGCCCCGGCGATAATCCCCAACTTAACATAGGCGATTTCTTTCGCCTCTTTACGGGTCAGCCTCAACTTATACTTTCGAACGCGTGAACGCATGGTATTGGTGTTATGCCTAGCCGGCACGAGGCGGCGGATTGCTGGCCGTCTCACGCAGGAACCAATGGTGGTCGTGCCTGCTCAGCTCGTCACGTATATCCTTATACTCGCCGTCCAGAATTTTTACAATCTTTTGAACCAGCCGGTCAGGATCACTGTCGTAAATAACCAAATCGTTGTGCGGCGGCGGCAGGATGCGCATCAGTTCCGGAATGAGGTCAGCGGCACCGCCGCTGCCGATCAGTACGCCGCATGGCATGTGTGCCTCAAGCGCCGAAGTAAATTCGTGCAGCGAGCCAAAACGCCCGCCTACCGTAATCACCGCATCGCTGGACTGTACCAGGTACAGGTCACGCCCGACATAGTTCATACCGGTGAAGTTGATAAAGTCGAAGACGTCGTATGGCAAACGGTATTTGCGGACATGCTCGCGTAGGCTGGTAGCCGGCGAAAAACCAATGCTGGTGCCGCCCTCTTCCTTAGCGCCCAAGGCAGCGAAGTACGGCAAGCCGACGGTTGCGCCGGTGGTCAGGATGTGCCCGGTTTTGGCAATCGCCCGGCCCATCTCGCGGGCCACCTCTTTGTCCTTCTGAACGGTGATACCAGCGGCCGCGCCTGATACGCAAATCGAGTAGCGCAAGTATTTTAAATCATTCAGGTCAGGAGCCATGTGTGTTATCCCTCTTATGCTTATTCATTATTGTACGCTTCTTGCTCCTGAAGCGCTAGGGGTGCGGTTAGCTCGCCGGCCAGCTGCTGGTGGACGGCTGCTTCCAGATTTTCCTGGTTGAGATAGTGCATCATCAGCTCGTGCCAAAGATTGTCGCGCACAAAATGGACAATCCGGTCGCCGAACGACAGATGGTTGCAGTAGCTCAGTGCGACGTCGAGTGCGTTGCAGGAAACAATGGCGCCATCGTGCATCAGACCCAAGTGCGCCGTGCCCTGCCAAAAGTTAAGCGCTGGATCGAGTTTGACCAGGAGGTCTTCGGCACTATTCCAACTGAGGTCATCGGACTGGACGTGCGGTTCAAAGATCTCCGGGTGGTAGGCATCGGTAAACCGGGCGTAGTAACGCTGGATCATCCGCCACGGCACCGGCTGCCCGGCCAACTGCGCCGAGGTATACGGCTCACTCACCGACGTTTTTTGGATGATCCGGCCGAAATCCGGCTTCACCTGTTGCAGTTTGGCATAAGAGCTGTGGGCCCGCAGGCTGTTCATCTGTTCGGCAACCAACAACAAGGTGGTAATTGCCAGGCCGTCCACTGCCTGGTCAATCGGCAAAAGTACGATGGCGCCCAGTTCCGGAAAGCTCAGCATATTGTGGTGTGAGGCTGCCACGAACTCGGCCGACAGCTTTTGCCAGCGCTTGGTCGTGGGATGAGTTAGGCTGATCTTGCGGGGCTCGAAATCGCTCGGCGCAAGCTTGGCGTACTGTTCGCGGAAACTGCGATGCCAAGCCGTGGTTTCGGCGATCACCGCGGCGGCGTAAATCTCAGCTACCGATTCGTGTTTGAGCATCGAGTCGAACGAACGGTAACCGAGGCGCTTCATGGCCAGTTTTGGCGCTTTCTTCTTTAGCAAGCGCTTGGCCACACTGGCCTTCAGTACAAAACAATTCCGGGCCGTCTCTTGCCCGCTCAAAAATTGCACCGCTTTGTCTACTACGGCGTCCGGGCTGGCATCTTCCGGTACTCCCAAGGCTTTGCGCGCTGCCTCTTCGTCTGTTTTGAGTTTGAGCAACAGAGCGCTGAACAATTCCGGGCCGGTGGTGTCACTCGGGTCCAAACCCAGCTCGGCAATTTTGGCACGGGTACGCTGAAGAATAGCCGCCGTTAGCCGGACATCGGTCCCCGGCAAACCAGCAGCCCGCTCCAGCTGCTGAATGCTCTGGCTGAATGTCGGCTCGATAGCCCCCAAAGCCTCAGACAAAAACCGTGTCATATCTGCATTCAGATTACCACAAGCGCCATTCGCCTGTCACATAAAATAAGCGTCCGTTAACCCGGCGCAAATTAAAACGGGCGGGGTTTATAGTCGTGCGGCGCGTGATGCAAGAAAGCCTGCAATTCGCGTTCGGTTACCAGGCCGGCTTGGGCGCCGACTTTTTGGACGACACTCATGGAATTGATTGGCGCCCAACGCAAGGCGTCTTCCAGGTTCAAGCCTTTGGCTGCAGCTGCTACGAAGGTCGAAGAAAACGCATCACCGGCGCCCGTCCGCTCAAACGGCGGCTTGGGGTCCGGATACGGCGGCATAAACAAACGCTGTTTGCCGTCGGAGGCATAAGCGCCGCGCGGCCCATCGGTTACCACAACGACTTGCGGACCAAGTTCGTGTAATTTGTCGATCAAGTCGTTCACGTCGTCGTGCCGGCCGCCGCCTACGGTCACCGCTTCTTCGCGATTTAACAGTAAGATGGCGGTGCGCTTGTACAGTTTCTTTAGGCGCTCGACACCGGCTTCCATCTGGAAGGTGCCAGGCTGGAAGGCGAGCAAAACGCCCGGATTATCCTCGAGCCATTCGGCAATATCATCGTGGTAGCTCATAGCGTTTTTGCTGATCGAACTAAAGTAAACCCAGCGCGGGATCTCGGTTGGCTTGAGGCGTGGCCAATGGTAGTCATATTCCTCGTGCTTGATCAGAATAGTACGCTCTTCTTTGTACCAGAGCACGTAGTGGTAATTGCTGATCTTGCCAGGATTGATATGTACAAAACGGGAGTCAACTCGGTTTTTGCCGAGCGCAGCAATAATATCGCGGCCCTCTTGATCGCCGCCGACATTGGCGATAAAGCCGCTCTTCAGCCCTAAGCGAGCGAAGGCTACGGCGGCGTTGGCGGCGTTGCCGACACCTTCAACTACCTCGACGTAATCGTAGGGGATCTTGGTGCCGAACGGTACAGCCAACCACTCTTCGCCGTCCTTCTCGTGAATGACCTTCTCGTCGTCATCGAACAGCTTAATAAAGGCATCCGTTACTACGTCGCCGATACTCAGGATGTCGAATTGGCTCATCTAATCTCTTTCATTACGCTTACGTTAATTGTAACCGCTCCCGATATTTTTTCCAACGTTTTTGCCGATTCTTTGGGCGGAAACACTGTCAAATCAAAGGGGAGACTTTTTTTGGTTTGCCTTCTTTACTAGAGATCCTGGGCGTGGGAAACGAAGGAGTCATTGTGCAATTGTGACTCGTCGAGTTCACCGCGGCTGGCAGCACTGGCCAATTCCAACTGGTGGTGAAAGAGTTTCTGGATGGCTTCTTTGTTGCTGCGGTCTTTGGCCCAAGCTTTGAGTACCGGGTCCTGCAAAGCGCGTGAGTAAGAAAACGTGATGCCCCAGTTATGCGGGCCTTTTTGGGCGACTTTGTTCATAATTTTCATACGGTCGATGATGTGGCTAAGGTCGGCGAAGGCGTCGTCACTGCTCTGCCCGCCGCTTAAGAAGACAATACCGCCCAACTCCGCAGGGACATGCTCCTGGAAGACGCGCACCGTGCGCTCGGCCACATCGTCGTGGTCGATAGCAACACCGCTATCTTTACCCGGCAAAACCATACTGGTTTTGAGGATAGCGCCCGGCAGGTGCACCCGGAAAGCTTTCATCGTGCTAAATAGAATATCGAAGGTGTGGGCCATGACTTGCTCGCATTGGTCGGCGGTGTGGTTACCGTCGAATAACACTTCTGGCTCGACAATCGGCACGATACCGGCCTCTTGGCAAATGCGGGCGTAGCGGGCCAAAACCAAGGTGTTAGCGCCGATGCACTCGTCGGTCGGGATTCCCTCGTCAATCGTGATCACCGCGCGCCACTTAGCAAACCGCCCGCCGGCGCCAGCATAGACTCCCATGCGCTCCGGCAAGCCGTCCAAACCTTGCGAGATCTTCTCGCCCGGGAAGCCCGGCAGATCAATCAGACCTTTGTCGACTTTAATGCCCGGCAGAATACCCTCGTTCTTGAGGTACTCGCGGAACACCTGGCCGCCTTCCGTCGATTGCCAAAAGGTTTCATCAAACATAATGACACCGCTCAGGTATTCTTTGGCGCCCGGCGTAGTCAACAGCAATTCGCGGTATTCGCGCCTGGTATCTTCCGTACACGGGACACCGACAGCCTCAAAGCGTTTTTCGCAACTGGCGCTGCTTTCATCCGCGGCCAGCAAACCCTTGCCGCGCACAACCATAGACTTGGCTGTTTCTTCAAGCTTCTGCGTATCCATTAATCGAAGTATAGCGCTTATGGCTAAATAAAGAAACGAAAACTTAATCGCGACGACGGGAGAGAGTTTCGTGGGCAGCCATGGCGATGTGCGGTGCGTCGAGGCCGAAATGCTTGAGGAGTTCTTCGGGGTTCTGGGCTGATTCGCCGAATTTGTCGCGCACGCCGATACGCTTCACCGGCACTGGGTAGTGCTCGCCGAGCAGTTCGGCAACGGCGCCGCCCAAGCCGCCGGCAATCTGGCCTTCCTCGGCCACCACTACGGCGCCGGTCTTGCGGACGCTTTCCAGGATGGTCTTTTCGTCGAGAGGCTTAATGGTCGGCACGTGGATTACTTCCGCCTGGACGCCGTCTTTGGCCAGCATGTCAGCAGCCACTAAAGCCTGATAGGTCATAGTACCAGTGGCGACGAGCGTAATGTCGTGGCCCTCGCGGAAAATGTAAGCCGGCCCGATCTCAAACGGTGTTTCCGGCATAGTAAGAATCGGCGAAGCACCGCGCGCCAACCGGACGTAGTTGGGACGTTTGTCGGCAGCCATCAACGGAGCCATCTTTTCAGCTTCTACGCTGTCGCAGGGCACCAGCACCACCATGTTGGGCAGCACGCGCATCAATGTGATGTCTTCGAGTGCCTGGTGGGTAGCACCGTCCGGCGAGGTGTACAGGCCGGCGTGCGAACCGATGATCTTGACCGGCTGGTCGTTCAGACAAATCGTGGTGCGAATCTGCTCCCAGGTGCGCCCCGGACAGAACGCCGCATAGCTCGACACGAACGGGATTTTGCCCATGGCTGCCATGCCCGAACCGACCGTAGTAATGTCCTGCTCGGCAATGCCGGCTTCGACAAACCGGTCCGGAAAGGCCTCGGCGAACATACTAATCTTGGTGCTATCGGTCAGGTCGGCGCAGATCGCCACGACTTGGTCGTAGCGCTTGCCGGCCTCTACAAGACCCCGGCCAAAGCCGTCGCGGATTGATTCTTTCTTGAGGTCCGCCGCACGGACGTCTTCAACAACATAAAGATGATGCGCCATTAGTCGTGTTCCTGATTAATCTTACCGCGAAGCGTGTGGATTTCTTTGAGCGCCAGCTTGGCTTGCTCGTGGTTGGGCGCCACGCCGTGCCAGTGGAAATCGTATTCCATAAAGTCGACACCCTTACCCGGGATGGTGTGGGCGATGATCACTACCGGCTTCTCTACAATAGCTTTGGCCATTTCGACGGCGTCGATGACGGCTTCAATGTCGTTACCGTCGATCTCCAGCACGTGCCAGCCGAATGATTCCCATTTGCCGCGCAGGTCTTCCAGCGGCATAACCACTTCGGTCGGGCCATCGATCTGAATGTTATTGCGGTCGACAATCACAATCATATTGGTCAGCTTGTATTTGCTGGCAAACATAATTGCTTCCCAGTTATTGCCTTCGTCCAACTCGCCGTCGCCGACCGTTACGTACACCCAGCGGTGCTGCTGCTTATTCATTCGCAAAGCCAGCGCCATGCCGGCGGCCTGGCTGAGGCCGGAACCAAGCGGACCGCTGGTATTCTCCAGGCCGGGCAGCTTGGTACGTTCCGGGTGACCCTGCAGGCGCGAACCGAATTTACGCAAGGTCATCAGCTCTTTACGGTCAAAGTAGCCGGCGTGGGCCATGGTGGCGTAGCGTACCGGGCAGGTGTGGCCGTTCGATTGGATCAGGATGTCGCGCTCGTCCCAGTCGGGGTTGTGCGGATCGTGCTTCATGATGTTGAAGTACAACGCGGTGTAGATGTCGGCCTGGCCGAGCGAGCCGCCGGGGTGGCCGCTCTGCGCCTCTTCGAGCATCTTGATAATATCCTGACGGATCTCGTTGGCTTTCAGCTCAAGAGCTTCAATTGAAAATATTTGCCGCATACTGCTTAAATTATACCCGCTTACGCTTTATGAGACAAAACCTTGCGGTTTTTTCCTCATCGCGCGGAGCTTTGGCAAAGCCAAAGTCTCCGGCTGCTCTTTTTCCTTTGTTCATATTTTTCTGTGCCTATGAGGCAATGATGTGAGGTGGTTCTCTAACATTTCATAAGCCGCTTGCGGATCGGCGGCATGCTGGATAAAGCCGCCGACGTTGAGCACGTCGACCCCGCCGGCCACCAACGTGGCCGCGTTCTTGTTGTTGACGCCGCCGTCCCAGCCAATTTCGAGTTCCGGCTTCATTTGTTTGAGTTGCAACACTTTAGTGAGCAAATGCGTGTTGGCTTCGCCGCCGAAGTGGCCGAGGTGACCGGAAAAAATGAGTACGTGGTCAATCCAATCCAGCGCCGGCGCGATCATCTTGGGCATAGTTTCAGGCTTAAGCGCCACGCCTACCGCAATGCCGGCAGCGTGGGCTTCGTCGGCAAAGGCCAGGAAGTCGCCGTCCGCTTCGGCATGGACAATTATCAGCTGCGGGTTGAGTTCAATTAACGCCCTGGCGTGGCGGAACGGTTCGGCATACATCATGTGAATATCAGCTCGGACACCACTCGGCCACCAAACATCTTTGATCGGTGCCAGCTTAACATGGGTGAAAACGCCGTCGGCCAGATCGATGTGTACCCGCGTAACGAACCTGGACAAACGCTCCATCTGTTCGTGATATTCTTCAGCGTCCCTAGCCGTAACTGTCGGGCAGATATCTACCTTCATAATCAGCCCAGCCTGTCTAGCTCTTTATTCCGCCGCTTAAAACGGGGAGCGCCGGCGAATGGTGTGGCCAACCAGGTCTCGGTAATCTTAATAGCCTCACCAAGGGTCATATAACGGGCCGGCAAGCAGAGCACGTTGCTATCGTCGTCGTTGCGGGCAGCATGGGCTTCCTCAAGACTCCATACAAGGCTGGCGCGAATGCCTTTGTAGCGGTTGGCCGCCATGCACATACCCTGGCCGCTGCCACAGATCAGGATGCCTCTGGCATCGGGGTCGTCGCTGGCTTTCAGCGCTGCGATGGCGCGCGAGGCAAACTGCGGAAAGTCGTCATCGGCGTCCCGCACCTTGTCTCCCTCATCAACTACGGCGTAACCGGCGGCGGTCAGCTCTTCGGTCAAGTCGCGCTTCATGTCAAATCCGTTGTGGTCGGCCGCAATGTATATTTTCATGTCCCTGGTTCCGCTTCTGCTTACTACTATAGCAGCAGTCGACGGCGGGCGCTACGGCATAGTCAGCCGCAAGATGTAGAGTCTGGCCTTGGCCACCCAATGACGAAGGACGGCCTTGACGTATTGCCAATTACGCGGCTGGCGAAGTCTCTCTAACGTCCAACGATCCATACGGACGAGGGTCGACCGCAGCCCATCGTGGACAGCAATCGCCTGGGCTGCTGCCGGCCGACGAAGTTCCTTGAACCAAAAATATATTTCCAGCGAAAAATTATTTGCCGCGGTAGTCATCGCCCGAGTGGCTTCGAGTGCGCCGCGCCAGGCAGGCACCAGCGTCTCATATGATGGATCGTCGTGGTGTACCTCATACTGCGGTTCGAGGCTGGCTAACCGGGAACGGTAGTTGGCAATCACACGGTACAACAGCAGTGTCATGGCCATCAGAACGGCGCCCACCATCAGCAGGACAACGTCAGGCGGAATGGCAATATCGGTGCCCGGAATAATGCCGGCGGCGATGAAAATCAACAATGGATAAGTGATAGCCGGAACCTGAAAAATCCCGACTATGCCCAGAATTAAAGCAATACTAATACTAGCTCTCGCAGCCACTGCTACCATACTCGCACCTTTTGTCCGTATGTTACCTTATATAACTCTAGTTTTCCAGAGGTAATTACATTTTTATACGGAGGGCGGTGCGCGGTCGGTAAAATTGCTTACCGGGAGCGCGATAACTTACTCACCGGAAGCGAGCCGTTAACTCTTGTGGAGCAGATTGCCGACTTCGGCGACTTCCTCGACCAGGCGGTTGGAGTAACCCCATTCGTTGTCGTACCAGGCGACCACTTTGAGCATGTTGCCGTCGATGACAGCTGTCAGATTTAGGTCAACGATGGCCGAGTGGCTATTGCCGATGAAGTCGCTGCTGACCAGCTCTTCGTCGGTAACGGCCAGGATACCTTGGTAATAAGGCTCGGCGGCGGCTTTCTTGAAGACTTCGTTGACTTCCTCGACAGTGACCGGGCGCTTGGTAATGATCACGAAGTCGCTCAACGACACAACCGGGGTAGGAACGCGCACGCTCAGGCCGCCGAAGCGGTCCTTCAGTGCTGGCAAGGCCTTGGCGGCAGCGATACTGGCGCCGGTGGTCGTGGGCACAATATTCTCCGCCGCACTGCGGGCTTCGCGCAGATCCTTGGCCGGAGCGTCCTGTA
>DATJJV010000051.1:0-13986 GCA_035491975.1 Pristimantibacillus sp.
TTCTACAACAATACGGCTTGGAGGCCAGGGAAATGCACCCCGTCCAAAAAGGTTACCGCAACGAATCGTATGCCGCCGCGCTGACCGACGGCAGAATGGTGAACCTGATCATCTATAAGCGCGAGCCGGAAATCCTCAGCAGAATTCGCTGTGCCAACTACGTCTCAAACTTTCTGGCGTCCGCAGGCATGCCGGCACGAGCGACTGCCGACCCGCGCATTCTGGAAGGGAAGGCCGGGGAGTTCGTCAAATATGCTGCGCTCTACACATATCTGCCGGGCACGACAATCCCGTGGGAGGCCTACACCATGGACCACATCAAGCAGCTTGGCGCGGCGATGAGCGACATGCATGCCGGGCTGAAGCCGCTGCCGCAAAAGAATCTGCCGTTCGTAATCGACGAATGCCGCGCGCTGCTGAAACGCATGGAAAAATACTTTGCCGAAGACGGCGTTCATGACGCGCTGGCCGGCAAACTCGGCCTAGCCATCCTCGACACCACCGGCCTGCGCCCAGCGCTCGCCGCCAGTGTTGAACTGCCCGCCCAGGCATTGCACATGGACTTTGTGCGCGGCAACATTCTTTTTGACGATGAACCAAAAGTCACTGGTATCCTCGACTTCGAGAAGGCCGCCTGGGGGCCGCCGGTCTTCGACATCGCCCGCACGCTGGCCTTTCTGCTGGTCGACTGCAAGTACAAAACCGAAAACAAAGTCCGGAAATACTTCCTTCAATCCGGCTATAACAAACGCGGCAAAGCGAGTTTTGAGCCCACGCCGCTACTGGAGGACTTGCTCGACTTCTTCTTGCTGCACGACTTCTACAAATTCCTGCGGCACAACCCATACGAAACGCTCGAAGCCAACGAGCACTTCGTACGCACTCGCGACTGTTTACTAAACCGCAACATCATTGCACGAACCGAAATGCTAGAATATGCTTGAGTCGTAGAGGAGAGGTAACACGTGTCCCAAACTAAACTGTATGTTGGGTGTTCGCTGACCAAAGCGCCCGAAGCTTTTAAAGAAAGCGTAGAGCAGCTTAAGGAAGAGCTCCGCAAGCAAGGCTACGAAGTCCTGGAGTTTGTCGGCCTGGTAAAGGGCACGCCCAAAGATGTTTACGAATGGGATATCCAACACTGCGTTGGCACTTGCGACGCCTTCATCGGCATCTGCGACGAGCCAGCCATCGGTCTGGGTTTTGAAATGTGCGAGGCCATCCGCCTCGGCAAGCCGGTACTGGCCGTCGCGCACGAAGATACGCGTGTGAGCCGGTTGGTGCCCGGCGCGGCCGAAGTCGAGCCCAACCTCACCTTTGCCACCTATAAAAATTTATTGGCAGACGTACCGGCCATGGTGGACAAACTAGTAACAGAGATTAAATAAAGAGGAACGAATATGGCGCAAGCTTGGAAAAAACGACTGGTAGCAATGAGTGACCTGATGACGATGCACGAACAGCTCAAGGAGAAGGGCAAGAAGATCGTTTTTACCGCCGGTTCGTGGGACCTGCTGCACGTCGGCCAGTGCCGTTACCTGGAAGAAGCCAAAAAAGAAGGCGACATTTTGGTTGTCGGCGTCAGCAGTAACGAAGCCATTCGCAAGGTGAAGGGCCCGAACAAGCCGATTTTGGACGAAAAAATCCGCGCCGAAATGCTGACTTTCCTGCGCAGTGTCGACTTCGTGACCATTTTGCCCGAGCCGAGCTGCGTGCCGGCTCTCGGCCTGCTCCAACCCGACGTCTTTATCACTGTAAAAGAAGACTGGGCCGCGGCCTATAAAGACTCCAAAGAATACAAGATCGTCACCAAATACGGCGGCGAAGTTAAGGTAGTCGACCGCCAGTCGACCGCGCTGTCTACAACCAAGATTGTCCAGCGGGCCATCGGTGGCCAACTGGGCGACATCTTCAAAGATTTTATGGAGCTGCGAAAGGACCCGCTGAAAGAACGATGAGCCTGACTCCTGAAGAAAAAAAGCAGCAAGAATATTACCGCGACGCACGCACCGGCGGCTACTACGGAGATATCTGGACCACGGTGGGCAAGTGCGTGTTCTGCGACATGCGCGACAAGTATATCGTGCATGAGGAGAACGGGATCGTCCTTACCATCGCTCTATTCGCATACATTGACGGCAATCTGATGATCGTACCACGGCGGCACATCAAATCGGTCAAAGACTTGACCGATAAAGAGTGGGCGACCATCCGCAAGTTTATGTACATTGCCAAGAAGATTATCCGCCGGGTCCACGGCCACAAGGACATCCAGTACGTCCTTCGGGACGGCGGCCTAGCCGTAAATAGCACCGTTCAGGATCATATGCACATGCACTGCATTCCGTCCGACGGCCCAGATATGACCGTTTGGAATTACCGCCAACTCAAGCACACACCGCTCGAAAATGCCGAGCTTTTCCAGAAGCAGCGCGAGAAAATCCGCAAGCTCGGCGATCGGTTCGACAAGAAGTACAGGAACGAACATGAACTTTGATTGGAGTAATCTAGCCTTCGGCAACAAAAAGCCGGTTAACAACCTGCATGGCATCTTCATTGCAGCACCCAGGGATATCTCAGCCGCGCGCTTCAAAGAACTGATTAAAACCTATCTGACCAAAGGTAATGTCATTCTCGGCCTGGCCAAAGAGCACTATGTCGAAGGTTTCGAGGAGCAGCCGCAGTTCCTGATGCTCGAGGAGAAAAAGGTTCGTGAGCTAATCGACCTGATCAACAAGAACGCCAAGACCGACCACAAGGTCTACACCCTCAGCTACTTCCAACGCGAATTGCCATTCCTTATGCAAAAGCTACATTTTTCGGAGGTCGTGTTGGTCCGCGGCTCATGGCGCTACGCTTTCCACACACTGCCGGCCTATTACGCTTTAGTGGAGCATAAAACCCCCTACACGTTCGTATCGCCGTTTATCGATGAAGAAGAGGCCAGAAAGTACGAAGATAAAATAGGGCTGGAACTAGCCACCTGGCTTGGCCAATACCTGTCAGATACCTATAGCGAGGCCGGAATGCTCGACCTGGCCAACAAAGCGGCCAGATTATCCTACGATTACAGCTTTCAAACTGGCGTGGTGCTTGGCAAACGTGCCGGGCCGAACAAGTACTCACTCGTCCTCGGTGCGTTCAATAAGGTGGTCCCGTTTCAAACCTACGCTATGCACTATGGCAACAGCCGCGAAGACCACTTTGCTGCACCGAACGATCTGAACTACTACGATGCGGTGCACGCCGAGGTAGAACTGTTGATGTGGGCACTCAAGAAAAAGCTCGACCTGAAGGGCATAACGGTTTTCATCAACCTGCTGCCATGCCCGACCTGCAGCCGCATGCTGGCCCAGACCGATATCGAAGAGCTGGTGTACTCTATAGACCATTCCGACGGCTACGCGATCAAAATGCTCGAAGCATCAGGTAAGAAAGTGAGGAGGGTAGTAGCGTGAAAGTATTTATCATTGCAGCGCTGACGGCTGACGGTTTTATCGGGCGCGACAGCGGCCACACTGCCGACTGGACCGGCGGCGAAGACAAGAAAGTGTTCACCCGGCTGACCAAAGAAGCTGGCGTCATGGTGATGGGATCGCGCACCTTGGCCACCATCGGCCGCGCCTTGCCGGACCGCCGAACAATCGTCTATACCTCCCGGCCGGCTGGCATCACCATTGAAGGAGTCGAGCCCACTAACGAGCCGCCCGCCGACCTGCTGAAACGTTTGGAAAAAGAGGGTTCAAAGGCCGTGGCAATTGCCGGCGGCGCCTCGATATACCGCTTATTTATGGATGCCGGTCTAGTTGACGAACTGTACCTCACCTACGTACCCATCCTCTTCGGCCAAGGCGTGACGCTGTTCTCCGGCGAGCTTAGTTCCCGCCTGGAGTTACTGGATGAAACCAAACTCGCCGACGGTGCAGTAGTGCTGCACTACATTGTTAAAAAATCGTAAATTACAACCAAATTTTCTTGCCTATCGTGTAAGCATGTGGGTTAATTATAGTTATGACTAAGAGGGCAGGAGTGTTTATTGTCATCGAGGGGAGTGACGGCTCCGGGAAGACCACGCAGCTGGAGCTGATCCAGCAGCGGTTGGAAGCCTCCGGCCACCAAGTAGAGACCTTCGACTTTCCGCGCTACAGCGAACCCAGCAGCTACTTTGTAAAGCGTTATCTGAAGGGCGACTACGGCAGCACTAACGAGGTCGGCCCATACACCAGCTCGCTCTTCTATGCACTTGACCGTTTCGAGGCGGCGCCGCAGATCCGCGAGGCGCTGGAGCAGGGCAAAATCGTACTCTGCAACCGCTTTACTGGTTCGAACATGGCCCATCAGGGCACCAAGATTGCCAACGCCGAGCAGCGCCGCGGCTTCTTCATCTGGCTCGATAACCTCGAATTCGAAATGCTGCGCATCCCGCGGCCGGATATCAGTTTTGTACTGCGCGTGCCGGCTGATATCTCCGAAAAGCTGATGGC
Organism: Pristimantibacillus sp.; assembly: GCA_035491975.1. Classification (GTDB taxonomy): domain Bacteria; phylum Patescibacteriota; class Saccharimonadia; order Saccharimonadales; family UBA4665; genus PMNU01. The sequence continues at coordinate 4,482 of DATJJV010000051.1, forward strand.
CGAGCGCCAAAAAGACATCCACGAATCCGACCGCCAGCACCTTGAGCGGGCCGTCATGGTCTACGACGAGATGACCCAGTTATTCCCCAAAGACTTCCAGCGGATCGATTGCGTGCGCAGCGGCCAACTCTTGGGAGTCGACACCATCAACACGATGCTCTGGGAGAAAGTCAGTCCCTTGCTGCCGCCGCCGGCACAAATTGCAGCCACTCCGGCCAAAGTCCCGGAAGCCATTGCCAAGCCGGTTGCCGAAGCCCGGGCCCAAGTCGCAGCCGCCATCGAGGAAACCGTCCGGCCAGCTGCCGAGCAGCCTGCCGATACCCATTTGACGCTAGAAAACGCTAGTAACCTGCTTTTGCAAAGGATCCAAAGTATCATTCCCGACGTCCATGTTGACTACCCGGACGTACCGGCCATCTACACGCCAGCCAACCTCGTACCAGATGCCCAAAAGGAGTTTGAAGCCGGCGCCAGCACCTTGCTAGGCCTGTATGCCAAGATTATCGCCGGGCTGGCCAAGCGCGGGGTGCCTGCCGATCAGGCGCGGCAGACCGCTGCCCTAGCGCTGCCGGTTGCCCTGGCGGCCACTATCCGCCTGCATGTGACCGAGCCGCGGCTCGAAGAATTGATCGTTCACTTGGTTAACGACACGCTGCCAGAGGCTCAAACTGCCGGTGCCAACCTGTTCGCCCAGGCGATCAAAGCCGGGACAAAGCACTTCACTCAAGCCAACCAGCCGGTCAAGCGTGCTGCGCCGACCGCCGTAAAGGCTCTGGCGGACGAATTCCTGAGCCAGAACCACATCGGCGAACAGCCGGCGGTGCAGCTCATCGTCGTCTGGCCGCGTAACGAACTCGACCTGGTTGCCGACATGCTTTACGAACACACCAACCTGCCGCTGCGCACCATCCAGGAACGCATCGCCGATTGGGCCATGGGCCGCAAGCTGGCCGTATTCGAAGCCTATGTAGGCGATGCCGAGCCCGGCAGGGCCTTGGAAAAAGCGCACTACACCTGGGATCTGCTTAGCCCGTTCAGTACTTTTTGCGTGCTCCAACAGCAGCAGGCAGAGGCGCTGGAGCTTCAGCCGCTAACCCCGCGTTTCGGTTTTGATGTGCCGCAGCTGGTTGATGAGGCTGATCTTGGTGATACCTTTGAAAAGTGTTTCGACCTCTCCCTAAAACTATTTAGCACCCTGCAACAAGCCGGCCACCAAATTGAGGCGCAGTACGCTACCCTGTTCGGGCATAACCAACGCTGGAAGATGACCCAAAATGCCGTGCAAGCCATCCGTCTGCAGCGCGGCGCCGAAGCCTACGACTCAGAAACTCGCAAGTTGCTCGCCCAAATGGCCGAGCGCCTGACCGAAGCCCATCCAATATTGGCAGAGACGGCTACAGCGGCGAATCCGGCGGCAAAGTAGCCTCAACAATCATCGGCGGCTGATCGTTAACCGCCGCCGCAACACTCGGCTCGCCAATGGCTTGCGCGTTCGCCCAGCGGCGCTGTTCACGAGCCGCGACTACCTCCGGCGAAGTGCCGCTGGCCGGCGCACCGTAGAGATCGCGCCACATCCAGTCGTCATTCGGGACTTGGCGCCGCGCGGGTGCGGGCGGCGGTTGTTGCAAGTATTCAGACGTCAGGCTGCCGCCGACCTCTGACGTTATCTTTACTACTCGTTGTTTGCCCATAGTTCCTCCATAACAAAAAAGAGCCCGGATCGGGCTCGTTCTTGTTTTTCGATTAATTTAGTTAGTTATGGCCCAATCCGCTGAAATGCATACGCAAAATAAAAGCCAGAAAAGCTTTGGACCTTTGCGCTTATGCTAAGTGAATTGGCATACACCATAGACCGATAGTACCCGGCTCCGGGTAGGCCGTCAAGCCCGGGTTGACACACGCCGAGCCCATTTAGTACGATGGCAGGATGTCAGTTTCAAGCACCCAGAAGCACCTCCTCCTCGGCCTTACAGGGCTGTGCTTCACCGTGGTTGAAGCCTGAGCGCATCCAGCGCTTCCTGCACAGCCCAAGACATCCAGGCTTCAACCGAAGCCTGATTTTTATTTCTTAGGAGGATTGTGATGAGTGAGTATCAAGTTCCGCGAAAAGTTATCCCACGGACACCGGAGGCGGCTGGCTTGCCGTCCGACGACGCAGTAACCCGCCAGTTGCGGGCTATAGTAGTGGCCAGACAACCAGTCGTGTGGCCGGAACCGGCGCTGGGCGCTGGCGATGGCAACTACTATCGCGGTGATGTATTTGCCCCGCGCCCGCCGCGCGATCCAGCCGCGATCGGCTGGGTTGGGCTGGGCGCTGACGTCTATCCGCAGGTGTCCTGATGTTCGTTGACGAGCCCGGCACAAGGGAGTATACTTCGCACGTTATGAAAAGCGCCGTCATTCTCGAACTCATTCTCGGCTCCAGGGAGCTTGGCTAAGCATAACTTAAAATTAAGCAAGCCGGCTCCCTCCAAGGGAGCCTTTTTCGTTTATGACTACTAGAGAACTCATCGACCAGACTAAACAATTGATTGCCATTCGTTCGACGGCTGACGATCCGAAAGCACTGCGCAAGGCGGTTGATTTTGTCGAGCGGCTGGTCCGCAAGGTTCCGGGCGTAACCGTCGAGCGCTTCGAACGCAACGGCCGGCCAAGCTTTCTGGCCTATCGCGAAGGCAAGCGACCGGAAAAGTTCGATATCTTGTTAAACGGTCATGTTGATGTGGTGCCCGGCAAGCCGTCGCTATTCAAAGCCCGTGAAAAGGATGGCAGGCTGTATGGACGTGGCGCGCTGGATATGAAGGGCACTACGCTCGTGCTGGCCGATGCCTTCTGTGAATTGGTTAATGCGGTGCCGTACAATCTTGGCCTCCAAATCGTTTCTGACGAAGAGATCGGCGGATACGACGGCGTACGGATGCATATCGATGACTATAATGTACGTGCCGACTTCGTGGTAATCGGCGAGTACGCCAACCACCGGAACACTATCTACAACGCCGCTCGCGGTTTGTGCTGGGCGGAGATTGCTTTCCGCGGCAAGTCTGCGCACGGCGGCCACTTGTGGAACGGCACCAACGCCGTACTGAGGGCCGGTGAGTTCGCCGGCGCTCTGCTCAAGCGCTATCCTACGCCCGACCGCGAAACTTGGACTACCACCGCCAGCATCTCTGACCTATCAACCACCAACGACGCATTCAACAAGGTCCCAGACTGGGCAGTGCTAAAGATCGACTTTCGCTTTACGCAGGAAGACCCAGTATTCGCAAGCAGAGAGTCACTCGTAGCCTTTATCCATGAGCTGGACCCCGAGGCCGAGCTATTGAACACCCACACCTTTGAGCCGGCCGTCTACGTCGAAGAGCTCAACCCTTATGTCCAAGGCCTCAGCAGTGCTCTGCAGGCTGTAACCGGCGAACCCACCAACTTCCTGGGCCGCCCGGCCGGCAGTGACGGCCGCCACTTTGCCCTGGTAAATAACGACGTCGTCGAATTCGGACTCTATGGCCTGGGGCCTCATAGCGACCAGGAATATGTTGAGCTGACGTCGTTTGGTGAATACAAGCAGGCCCTGCGCCTCTTTTTGCAGAAGCCAATACCGGTCGACAACCCGGCTGAGCATCTCGACCAGCCCGGCCAGCCGATCTACGTGTGGTACGCCACTTACGGCTCAGGCCTGGTCAAAGAAAACGTCCTGCAGTATATCAAAGGCGGACGGGCGCCGGGTACACTGGTATCCGTTGACGGTTGCCGCGATAAAACGCCACCACTCAAAGATGTCTTCACCTCATTGCCATACAGATTATATTTCTCCGGCCAATCAAAGATGTGGGGCGGCGGCTTCGCCCGCATTGAGCCGGTGCGTAGCCCCGACGCCCATACCATTGCGCGCATGCATTTAATAACGCTCGAGCAGTTTGAAGATATTTACACGCAGATGAATCGTCGCGGCCGGCTGCCACGCCTGGCGCTCAAAACCGCATTGCGCCACGGTCATGCCACCATCGACGACGGCACCAAGGATTACGACGCCTTGCTTTTCTGCGGCACTCGCGAAGGGCATCCGATTCTGACGCTCACAGCCGCACAGGTCAGGACTCCATATACCGCACCATCAGAAGCCTATATGCGCCATCTTTGCCAAGGCCTTTCAGAAGCAACCAACGTCGACACCACTGAAGGCATACATCATCTCCTGGAAGCCCCGGGGCTGCAAAACAGCCAAACTTCCCGGCAGCTCAAGGCGAGCCTAGAAAAGCCTAAGAAGCGTTGACAAAAATACCGGCCTCCTCTATAATCACCCCTGTACATTACCGAAGACCGTAGCGGTTCGAAAGAACTTAAGAATGCTACCGAGGCGATGAAACAGATACCATTTGTTTTTGAGCACGAATAAGTCTTTGGTGATGCGAGAACCAAAGACTTTTTCTTTGGTACGCATCTTAACAATCTAGGTCGAAGATTTTAAGTAATAAACAAGGGAAAAGAGCAGCCCGCGCGTCGAATTTATTTCGATGCCCGGCGCGATGAGAAAAACCGCAAGGTTTGTCTCATCTTCCCGAAGGGAAGAACTGTATGGCTTTATCTAAAGACAAGAAGCATGAAGTCGTGAAAGAAGTTGCTGACGCGCTTGGCTCGTCCAAGATGACCGTCGTTGCCAAATACCAGGGCACTACGGTTAAAGCAATCCAGCAACTTCGTCGCGACGCACGCGGCAACGGCACTAAGGTGCAAGTTGTCAAAAACCGACTTGTAAGGAAAGCCTTGGAGAGCACCGACACCCTCAAAGATGTCGACACCAGCGCCCTGAACGGCCAGCTGCTCTACGCCTTCAACATGGAAGACGAAGTAGCTCCCGCCCAGGTACTGGCCACGTTCGCCAAGACCAACCCAAGTATCGAATTTGTCGGCGCCATCACGGCACAAGGCAAATTCATCAGCGCCGAGGAAGTTAAGGCTCTGGCAACCCTGCCAAGCAAGGAAAACCTCATCGCCCAAGTTATCGCAACCCTTCAATCACCGCTCAACGACACCGTCAGTGGCCTCTCTGGCAACTTGCACGCGCTGTTGGACGGCATCGAAGCTAAGGCTGCAAATTAATTAAGTAAAGGAATAACTATCATGGCAAAAGACCTGAAGAAATTGGCAGAAGAGCTGACCGGCCTTACTGTCCTCGAAGTGAACGAACTGAAGACCATCCTGAAGGATGAGTACGGCATCGAGCCGGCTGCTGCAGCTGTTGCTGTCGCTGCTGCTCCTGCTGGCGGTGACGCCGGTGCTGCTGCCGCTGACGAGAAGGCTGAATGGGACGTTGTCCTGAAGGACGCCGGTGCTCAGAAGGTAGCTGTTATCAAGGCTGTTAAGGACATTACCGGCCTCGGTCTTGGCGAAGCCAAGGCTTTGGTTGACGGTGCTCCTAAGACCATCGTTGAGAAGGCTAAGAAGGAAGACGCTGAAGCGCACAAAAAGGCTTTGGAAGAAGCTGGCGCTACTGTCGAACTGGCTTAAGTCCGAGTTAGACATGCAAAACCGCCCTGGAAACGGGGCGGTTTTTATTTGGGCAAGTAACTGGGCGTTGGCGAAGGTATAGGCGATGGCTCTGGCTTGGGGTCGGGGAAGCCGTAGCCGTCAACATATATACATAAACCGGGCAGGATTGTGTGCTCGCACTTGGCGATGATCGCTGGGTCCACCGGCTTGGGTTGTTCTGGCGGGCGCGGTGCTGCCGTCGCAAAAGTGAGCGCGCCGATGGCAGCCACCATCGCAAATGTAAGCATGCCCACCTTGACGTCAGCACTCGTAATTTCGTAGGCCATAACTCTGTTGCATTATAGCAACTAACACCGTCAATGTTTGTTTTCCACAGGTTTTTATTGTTATTTTGACTTGACTTACTGTTCGTGATAGGCTTAGGTGTAAGAGGAGACAAACAAACACTGCGGTGAGGATTTGAGAGACACACACTGATGGCAGACGTAGCAGACAAACAGATCAAACGACTCCGGGCTCTAATTCAGGAGGCCGAAACAAACCTTGCAGCAGCAAACGAGCTGCTGATTAGTTTAGTGGGCGATGACGAAAAGGTTGCACCGGTTGCTCAAGAAGAAAACCTGGGCAAGGTAGTAGAGGGCGTATTCGACGGACAGAACATGGTTGGTTCTGACGGCAAAACATACCCTGTACCCGCCAACTACGCCAGCAAATCCAAGTTGGTCCAAGGCGATATCCTGAAGCTGACCGTCGCCGAGGACGGAGCTTTCCTATACAAGCAGATCGGCCCAATCCCGCGCAAACAGGTTGTGGGCACGCTCAAACTTGAAAATGGCCATTATTTTGTAGAAGTTGCCGGCAAAGACTTCCGCGTCCTGCTAGCCTCGGTAACCTATTTCAAAGCCAAACCTGGCGACCAAGTCAGTGTCAACCTGCCAGAAGACGACTCCACCGCCGAGTGGGCAGCTCTCGAAGCCGCATTGTAGTCTACACAACAAAAGATTAAATTTTCCTTGTTTCAGGTATATGATACCTGCATGGTTCGTAACATCGATAGCGCATCGCGCGCCCCGGATGCATTCTTAACGAACGCCCTAAACATATGAGCGAGGCCTTTCTCGTTTAGTTAGGCGAGGTGTCCGCACCCGCCATGCAGAAAGAATAACCATGACCGAGGTTTTACCTCGTTTCGCAGTCCCGGACTTGTCAGATCTGCCACCTCTGCCCCCGTGCATCGACGAGACATTGCCGGAAGTATTTAGTGCTATGGATCAAGCCGGCGCCTTTGCCGACCGGGACATGATCAATATGGTCGGCTTGGAGCCGCGGCTGCCTGAGGCCGAAATCAAAGAAAGGTTTGCCCGGTTGTTCGGCGCGTCCGCGCCTGCGCGCGAAGTTGTCGAACGGTTCGTGAACGAGCACTTCAGCTGGCCCATCAAAAAGAACGGCGGGGCCATCCAGTACCAAGGCGGGGACTTCGACGAGCACGGCCACGCCGTGCTCTTGTCGCATATGGGCACGGCAGTGGATGGGCCAACCACTATCGGCGCTCCTAACCAGGTTATGGAATCCGGCGGGCGCTACAGCGATGAACGACCGGGACGCGCCCTGTGGTACTACTGGGACACCGAGACTTCGGTGGTCGGTCTGGACGACTTAGGCGAGAAAGAACTGGGTACCGGCCTCGTCGACAACATCCGGGACCAAGTCGAAAGGTTTCGCCGGCCGCCGCTGAACGGCAACGCGCCGGAATATCGGCGTTCGCAACCGCCAATCTACAGCCGCCTGGTGCGCCGGGACGCCCAGTTACACGGCCCGGAAGCCTACGAACACCATCTGCCGGCTATGCTCATCGAGTATTGGAGCATCATGGACGGCGCCAACGATCCCAGCAAGCTTGGTCTTGCCCCGGGCAGCCGTTATAAATCGGTCGTCCGGATGCCCGACGGCTCGGTGTTGAACGTCTTCTCGGCCAAAGGCTTCACCTATGCCGACGGAACACCGCGGCCGCGCCCGGAATCCAGGCGCGCCGACCTCGCCACTAAGGCCGCAGCCGAAACCCGGCTGGGCAGGGAACTGGCCGTGCCGGAACTGTCGCACTTATACGAAGAAACCCACACCGGTGCGGGCGCCGGAACCGACTTTGCCGACTGGATGCTGGGCGACCTGACCAACATGGACACTATCCGCGTCACCAGGAGAGTGCCCCCGTTCCAGAACGCCCTGGTGTTTGAACTGGAATGCACAATCGCCGAGGCCTTCCGAGCCCTCGGCTACGAGCAGGAAGCCGAGCACTATGAGACGGCCGCTATGCTGCGGGCCGCGGCCGTCAACAAATATCTATACAACGAGCAGATCGGCTTTTATCTGCCCTACGACCTGGATACCGGCCAGGTGATGGATCCGTCGCTGCAAGACGGCACGTTCCTATTGGAGTCTGGGATTCCTCCATCCGTCCGCGCTGCCAAGGTCACTGATTTCCTGCGCCAGAGGATGCTGACCGCCGGCGGCCTGGTGGCCAGCCCGCGGCCGCGCTCCAGGCAAAGCTGGAGCGGCCCCAACGTCTGGCCGCTTCTGCAACGCGGCGGCGCCAAGGGTGCCTGGCTAGCCGGGGACTTTGGGCTCGAGGAAGGCATCCGGACGGGCTTTTTAAACAGCGCCCATGCCGCGCTGCGCAGGACAGGATACGGCAAAGAACGCTACAACGCGTTCCAGCTGGGAGAACCGGGCGTTGCTGGCGAATATAAGGCGCCGGACCATAACTTCTCCTGGGATACGGCCACAGAGGTAGACTTACGCAACCGCGGCTACCGCAACGAGGCTGAGCGTCGCTCCTGGCAGCGGCGGCGCCAGATTGCCGGCGGCGTTGGCCGGCTGGCCATGCCCGCGTAAACCAGGCCGCCGTAATTTCTACATTCTACAATCTTGCCGCTACCAACTATAATCTAAGTATCATGGGGCAGGCGTTATATCGGTCGCATCGGCCGAAAAAATTAAGTGAAGTCGTGGGCCAGGACCACGTTACTACGGCTTTGGCGCGCGCCCTTAAAAAGGGTACGATCAGCCACGCCTATCTACTGACCGGCCCTCACGGGGTAGGGAAGACGACGATTGCGCGCATTTTGGCCCATGAAATTAACGGTTTGCCGTATGACGATGACACGCACCTCGACATCATCGAAATCGACGCCGCCTCCAACCGCCGCATCGATGAAATCCGCGAACTGCGCGACAAAGTACACATCGCACCCACCAGCGCCAAGTACAAGGTGTACATCATCGACGAGGTCCACATGCTGACCAAAGAGGCGTTTAACGCTCTCCTCAAGACTCTGGAGGAGCCGCCAGCGCATGTAGTGTTCATCTTGGCGACTACTGAAGCCCATAAGTTGCCAGAGACGATTATTAGCCGTACTCAGCGCTTCGCTTTCAAACCAATCGATCTGCCGAAGGTTATCGGCCACCTGAAAGAGATGGCTGAAGCCGAGAAGATTGTTATCGACGACGACGCTCTAACAATGATCGCCGCCCAGGGTGAGGGCAGTTTCCGCGACAGCATCAGCTTACTCGACCAAGTCCGTAACAGCGGCGATAGGGTTACTCTGGCCGACGTCCAGGCAACCTTGGGTATTGCGCCCAGAGAAATCATTGCCGGCATTTTGGCGGCGGTGGCCAGTCACGACGCACCAGGCTTGGTGGAGCAGCTCCAGAAAGCCCACGCCGGCGGCCACGAACCATCGCGCATGGCCAAACAATTAGGGCAGGCTTTACGCCTCCAGTTGCTCAGCGGTCAGCCTGAGTTGCCCGGGAAAACACTCCTGGATCTGCTCGTTAAGTTGATTGAGGTTCCGGCCTCCGGCGATCCGCGCGGCAGTCTGGAAGTAGCCTTGCTCGATGCTGCTCTAGCCGGCGCACCACTTGCAGTTCCGGCCGCGACTGCAGCCCCGACAGAACCGGCCAAGCCAACGCCTAAAGTCATGCAAGAAGAAGTCCAAACCAAGCCGCCGGTACAGAT
>DATJJV010000052.1:0-7518 GCA_035491975.1 Pristimantibacillus sp.
GAAGATGACGGCGCCGTCGCTCTGCTGATAGACGCCCTTTTCCAGCTGTTCGCGGACGACACGCAGGCCCACCGGCGCGGTCTCGCTCTCCGGATAGTAGCGCTCAAACGGCGTGCCGATGCGCTCGTAGAAGGCGTTGAAATAATCGTAACTCCATTGCCTGCAAGTCCAATAAATGTGCGCGAAGGGCGAGTCGTGGTCGTCGTCGGCAAACAACTGATACACGCGCTTGTTCAAATCGATGATCTCGGCCTTGGCCGTTTCGTCTTGCTCGTATGCATTGGTGCCGGCCACGTAGCACTTGGCCATCCATTCGGACCGTCCGTCCTCTGGGAGATCGGCCAACTTCTCGGGATGCTCGCCACCCAGTTCCTGCAGGATGGCCCACATAGTCTTGCCAACGTGCAGGCCGACGTCGCCGCCGAAGTTGACGCGGTGTACCTGGCCGCCAGCAGTCTCAATCAAATTAGAGATAGCTTGCCCGACGACGCTGGTGTATAGGTGGCCAGCATGCAGCACTTTAAACGGGTTGGGATCAGAATACTCGGTCACCACTACCTGTCCTTGGTAGTCCTGCGGCCTGGCAGTGAGTCCGGCTAACGCCTGCTCCACCAGCGCTTTATCGCTCAGGCGGATGTTCACAAAACCGGGGCCGGCGACGGTAACTTCGTGCACATTGTCGCCAAGCGCTTCGCGCAAGCGATTCGCCAATTCCTCGCCGACCTCGCGCGGGCTGCGGGCTAAACGCCCGGCCAGCTGCAGCGCCACATTGGTAGCGTAGTCGCCAAACTGCGGATCGGGCCGGGTCAGCTCTACCTTAACGTCGGCATTGAATACATTTTGTATAACGCTCTCCAGCGCTTTCTGGACTTCTTCCATTTCAGACAAATTATAACACCTCTAAGGTGTTTTTTGCTGCCGCAAAGCCTTGGCCCCAAAGAAGACAACCGCATAGGTGGAGCTGAGCAGCAGGAAAAATCCGAGTGTAGTCGAGACTACCTGCGGGTGCGCGCCGGCGTTAATGATCCGGTCGGAGACATCAAATAGCAGACTAGCCGGGCTGAGAATGACGTCCCAAGTGTTCCAGCGCAGGTCACGGCCAACGTAAATCGCGAAACTGCTCAGCAGCAAAACGGCGCCGACCAGCAGCGTGGACGTCTTAGCGCTCAGCCGTTTGCGCAGCTCACCATGTACCAGATAGAGGCTGAGGTAGCCGAGGAACAAACCGTTCACCGCGAACGAGCCGAATATGATAGTGTCGAATACGATATCGATCCGCGGGATTTCGGTCAGATGCACAAAGTCGCTAAGCACATAAAAGCTGTTTGGCAAAAAGCCCAACCAGATCACGGTTGCCAGCAAGCCAAGCCAGCTTGACCACAACCGGTCTCGCAATACCAGTTCCAGCCAGACAGCCAGAAACAGCGGAATCCAAGCCAATGCCAGGTTCCAGATAAGATACCCAAGCGCTGCGCTGTGGTTACTAATTGCGCCTGCCGCCCAGAGTCCCACACTCACCAGACTCGACGCAAGCAGCGCTAGGCCCAACCGGGCTCTAGTGGATGAATACCACCTCATAACCCTCCCATTATACCAGTTGCCGGGTAGTCTATTTATCGAGCTCAGCTTTGAGCTTTTCGACCAAGTCGACCGGCGTAGGATTGAGGCCGTTCAGGAATGCCAGGTACAAACTAGTGAAGTCACCCATGACTGCCGCCCAGAGCAGTTGCTGAAGGACGGTGCCGCCCTGCACTTGCACGACTTCGGGTGCCGGGCGCATGCCGGAAAGCAACCGTTCGGTCACCTCAAAACGCTTTTGGATGCGAGGGTGTTCGAGGTTGGACCGAAGGTCAATAACCGCGTATGGCTTGTCCACCGGATGGCTGCTCCAACCGATGAACTCGTTGTGGTTGAATTCCGACAGCTGGTTCCACCAGGCCACGTTCTTGGCGTTCTCGTTCATGCAAATCTTCCATTTGTTGGCCGCTGGCGCCATCTTCGGGCCGCTATACACGACCACACTCTTGCCCATCAGCTCTTGCGCCAGTTTTTTGGCCGGGTTGTTGGCAGTCGGCACGGTTGCCGTCCAAGCCCCGACCTGCTGGCCGAGCCAGTCGCCTGCCTCGCGCAACTCCTGCAGGCTACCCTGCGGGACCAGACCTAGCGGCTCGAACAACTGAATGAGTCCGGCCAGACAGTAGAACGAAGACATTCTGGGTTGGATGCCGCTTGGTACACGGATCAGCGGATGGCCGGACTGTTCGGCCCGTTCAGCCAGCTTGCCGCCGGCGGCGAGTACCACGATTTGCGCCCCTTTCTGCTCGGCTTCGTCGAGCGCAGAAAGTGTCTCTTCGGTATTGCCCGAGTAGCTTGAAGCGATAAAAAGTGTGTTCTCATTCACATACGCCGGCACACTGTAGTTGCGCGAGATCTCAAACGGCACCGAGAAGCCCGGCCACGAATTCAGGAAGACTGCATAGAGTGCCGAGCCGCCCATGCCGCCGAGCACGATGTTACGAATCTCACCTTTCGGCTCAAACCGAAAGTCGAATTGATACTGGAGATATTTCCATTGGTTTTCAGCCACTCCCAGTGCGTCGTCGGCGTCGCGTTCGTGAATTAATTTTAGATCGTCTAGCATCCATACTCCTTGTGCTTATCGCATGTCAGTAGTATCATAGTATAAAGCAATAAGCGAGGGCACAACTATGTTCGGAGGGCAGAACGGCAATGCTCAGGTTCCGCAAGGTGGCGGACCCGGAGGGGCACCAAACGATATGTTAAACGGGGTCAACGACCTAGCCGGCAGTGCCGGCGCACCGGTTTCTGACAATGGTGCGATGCAAATGGACGCACCGGCTGACCCGGCCCAATCCGGTGTACCGGCAGTTGACGACCAACAGGCCGAACAACCAGCCATGAACCTCCCCGCCCCCGCTTCCATGCCGGCAGCTGCCCCTGCCTCTGAGGACAGCGGCGACCTACTCGACATCAAGCAACAAGCCCTACAGCAACTCACTCCTCTGGTCGGCCACCTCGACCAAAAGCCGGAAGACCGCTTCCGCACAACCATGATGCTTATCCAGGCCTCCGACAACCAGGCCCTGCTCAAGGACGCATACGATGCTGCCCAAGCAATCGAGGACGAAAAAGTCCGCGCCCAAGCCCTCCTGGACGTTATCAACGAGATCAACTACTTTACTCAGAACAACAAACCAGAAGCCTAAACTTTAGAGCGACAAACCAAAAAGGCCGGACCGAGTCCGGCCTTTTCTATGGTTGTTTGTTTGATTTTATTGTAGCAGCAACGAGCAAGCTCGCTAACGCATTATTGTTGTTACATTCCCATCATTCCGCCCATATCTGGGGCGCCGCCATTCTCTTTCTTTTCCGGCACTTCAACCACGAGCGCACCCATGGTGATGCTGGTTCCGGCAATCGAAACGGCATTGAGCAAAGCTTCTTTGGTTACCCGGGCCGGGTCGACAATACCCGCAGCCTTCAGGTCAACTAATTTGCTCGGGTCGTTTACGTTGACACCGAGTCCGGCCTTGCCATTCTTGACCTGCGGCAGCCATTCATCGGGGTTCAGCCCGGCGTTGGCCAGCAGGATGCGGAATGGTTGCTCGAGAGCGTTCCTAAGGATCATCTTGCCGGCAGTTACAGCGGCGTCATCAGCTGCAACGGTATTGATAGCGCCGGTCAAATTGATGAGTGTCACACCGCCGCCAGGCACGACGCCTTCGGCCAATGCAGCCTTTACGGCAGCTACGGCGTCATCGACGCGGAACTTCTTTTCTTCGATCTCAGTCTCGGTGGCACCGCCAACCTTAATCACGGCAACCTTGCCGCTCAGTGCAGCACGGCGCTTCTCGAGCTGTTCTTTGTCGTAGTCGCCGGTCGACGCGGCAATCTGCGCGTTGATCTGCTTGATGCGGGCGGCAACATTTGCGGCCGTCCCAGCCCCCTCGACGATAGTAGTGTCGTCCTTGCCGACAATCACCTTGCGGGCGCTGCCGATGGTGTCCAGCTCGGCGTTCTCGAATGTCACGCCGCGCTCGTCGCTGATCACGGTTGCGCCGGTCAAAACGGCAATGTCGTCCAGAATCTCTTTGCGGCGGTCGCCAAACGACGGTGCCTTGACGGCAACAGTATTGAACACGCCCTTCAAGCGGTTGAGGATCAGCGTGCCTAAAGCTTCGCCGTCAACGTCCTCAGCGATCAACACCAAGTCTTTCTTGCCGGCTTGGGCCAACTTCTCGAGGATGGGCAGAAACTCCTGGACCGAACTAATTTTTTTATCGGTAATCAGGATGGCCGGCTTGTTGTAAACGGCCTCCATGCGGGCGGCGTCGGTCACCATATACGGGCTCACGTAGCCGCGGTCGAAGGTAAAACCCTCCACCACTTCGCTCTCCATGGTTAGGCTCTGGCCCTCTTCCACGGTCACGACGCCTTCGCGGCCAACACTGTCCATAACATCAGCGATCAGATCGCCGATCTCTTTGTCGCCGGCCGAGATGGTGGCGACTTCAGCGATCCGGCTCTTCTTGCCCTGGATGTCCTCGCGCATGCCTTCCAGCTTCTTGAGCACATCGGCCGCTGCGGCTTCCAGGCCTTTGCGCAGCAGCATCGGATTGTGACCGGCGGCAATTAACTTGTTCGCTTCGTTTAGGATGTGATAGGTCAGCACGGTTACGGTAGTGGTGCCGTCGCCGGCGACGTCGTTCATCTTGTTGGCGGCTTGCTTGATGAGCTCGGCGCCGACCTTGTAACCCAAGGTCTCGTCGTCGACATCAGCGATCTCCACGCCCTTGGCGACGGTTACGCCGTCATGAGTGACGGTTGGTGCGCCAAAACTCTTGCTGATCACTACATTGCGGCCCTTCGGCCCCATGGTAGTCTTTACTGCGTTGTACAAAATCTCGGCGCCAGCCAGTACGCGCTTGCGAGCGTCGTCGTCATAGAATACTTTTTTAGCCATCTGGTTGTCTCCTTATTTGATCGTCGCTACTAGGTTTTTATAGAAAACGATCACGAAGTCTTCGCCCTCGACTTTAACGTTGGTCGATTCGTATTCGTTCTTGTAGAGCACGCGGTCGCCGACTTTTACGTCTTTTACCGCCGAACCGACGGCCACGACTTTGGCTACTTTCGGCTTCTCAGCCGAACCGCTCGGCAAGTACAAACCGCCGGCTGTCTTGGTCTGGGCCGCTTCGGCCTGGACAACTACATATTCCGCTAAGGGATGGACAGGTACACTCATCTCACATTACTCCTCTGCAAGTTACAACACTGTCTGTGAAGTTGGCACTTAAACATAGTGAGTGCCAACTCGGTAGCACTCACTATATATAAGGCTCGTTTCCCCTGTCAAGGGCTTGGGCCACACTAGTGAACAGCTGCTAATCGCCTGGGCCTGGCGGGCCAATAGCGGCGATAGATGCTGGCGATAGCCGGCATCCGCACTAAGCGCTGGCCGGTGCCTCGAATTTCATTCAGTATTTTCTGCATGTATTCGAGCTGTATTGAAAAACCAAAGTTAACCGTTGAGTGCGAACCGGTGATGTGACACCTGACATCTTCTGAATCGTCGGCGTTGGCGCGATGGGCACGATAGTAGGCCTTAACAGGGTAAGATGCATCATCGACTGCAAAACCATCGGCAACGAAATGCTGCGGCGCAGCTAATACATCGACCTCGATGCGACCATGGTACTCGCCACCTATCAAAGACAACGAATCCCTAATCTTATTGCGCATCTGCCGACCGGATACCACCCAGTCATCGACGAGAACAATCTTTACCTTCGCCGGATCGCCGCTGATCTTGCGCGGATCGGTAATAATACGGGCCATCACATCGGCCGGCACTCCGCGTCTTGCCATGCTCTCCAAGACTTGGTCCCTAATAAAGTCGTCACTTAAGCCTATGCCGCCTTGCCGGCTCTGTTCACCCGTCAATGAGGAAGTAGTGATAACGCATAGTTGATTGGCCTCATCCTGCGCAAGGAACTCGCTCCAAGATTGGCCGAGCCCAGAGCTGCCCTCGACTAATTCCTTATTGCCGATATATGTCAGGTTCTTCTGCATGCTCTTGGCAGCACCGCGTGCCGTTCCGACGCCAATCCGATCCCTAAACTTTGTTGATTTGGCCATGAAGCCACCCAAAAAGCTGTTCAGTTCGCGGATGGCTTCCAGCTCAGTCGTCGGATATAGATGCTGACCGCGTTGTTCGACAGGATCCGAAAACCGCTGTTCATCATACTCCAGTTTTACTTCTGCACGAGATCCGTCATTGAGCTGGTCGGCAAAATCAGGGGCTTGTTTCACAAAACCCTGAGTCTCGAACCGGCGGACGATTTCCGAACCTGATATCTTCTCGGCCGTCTCAGTGACCTCGGGGACACCCATTAACCTAGCCAATACGCCGTAGCGCATCTGCCCCGTCCCTGCGGCGGCTTGGAGCCAGCCCTGCAGCTCAACCCTTCTTTGCTCATCAGCCTCAATACCTTCAAGCAGAACCTTCACCTGCTCTTCTTCGTTCGCCCGGTCGGCCGGTTCCAGTTGCGGCATGCCGTCGATAGCCACGAGAGCAAGATCAAGGATTTCCCTGGAAGGCCCGTCCAGTGAGGCGGGCATGGGGGCATGTTCCACTATCTCGTGGTCAATCGCGGGGGCCGATAGAGGTGTGGTGGTCATGATGTCTATGTTTGTTTATTAGCTTGATGTAATTAAACAATAGCATAATAATGCAAAAATGGCAATCTTATGCTTAAGATGAACAGTCGCTCAGCGTACCCACCACATACACGCTCTACGCGGCAGTTTACTCCTCTTTTTCGGGCTTTTCTACTTGGTTTTGGAACGCGTTTGCAATAACTTCAATCACACGCCCCAAAGTGTCGCGCTGGCCGGCAACGTAAGCGGCCTCCGTCGTTATCTCGGCTAGTCTGTCCTGATCATCACGCGGCAAAGTATGCGCATCGCACGCCAGCCGATTCGCCTTGATGTCCAGCCCGGCTTCAGTATCCCGGACCAATTCGAGGAGCGCCCCTGCGAGGCTGGCGTCGTCAGAATGAGTGAGGCGGATATCAACCTCCGCGGGGAGGCTTGCTTGTCCGTCTGTTTCCAAACCTTTGTTTGGCGTAATCTCCATACCACCGTTTGGCATAAGTATATTGTAACATTTTTCTGCGCCCTAGCCAATACTCTCCAGCCCGCGAACTTTTGAAGAGTGAATCAAAAAACGGCCCGGGATGGGCCGTTTTGACTTTTAGCTCTTACTGGCTAGAAGGTGCCGCCAACTTCTGAGGTCGAACCGCCTTCGTGCTGGTACTGGTCGGGATGGCCAGGAACTGGCTGGATAACACCGCGGTTAACTAGCCGGGCAATCGCAGCCCCAGCCTCAACAGGCGTCAACTGAAAGTCCTCGACCAAGCCGCCCAAAAGGTTCTCGGTAGTCCATACCCGGTGCTGGGCCTGGCCTACGTGCTGTCGGTCCAATCGTTCAACAGC
>DATJJV010000053.1:0-16960 GCA_035491975.1 Pristimantibacillus sp.
CTGAAATCCAACGCTGCTAGTAACCAATCCTAGCTGTCGGTCGTCGGGTCGAAGCGAGCGCAGCCGTCCGATTATGAATTCGCTTTGCCTTGACATCGCGTCGTCGTCGCCAAACATCCCAAACACGTCCACCGATTCGAAAATGATGTCGGTAGCGGCAGCGGCGACTACCGAATCATCACCTTCGGCCACGGCCGCAAAGGAGTCGAAATTAGACATAACCATCTGCCCGACCCGGTATCTAGCGTTTTCTTTCACCTGTTTGGGCAGAAAGTGCGGTGGATGTGACGCCAGGCGACCAAGCAAGTCAATCGTGTCGCCGCACCGGTTGGAACCCAACGAGGCAATAAGTACCTGGCGGTCCAGACTCAAGGTTTCTACCGCCTGCTCCTGCAAATATTCAGCTCGTTGGCCGTTACGCCAAGTCAGAAGAGCTGTTTCCAGATAGTCATACAGGTTCTGGTAGCGAGCCGGATCGAACTCAACCGGCGTATGGACATCAGGCAAAAAATTCCAGTGGTATATATCGGGCTGCGGCATGTCCTGGCTCGTTTTCATACTAAAAGGGTTCCTCTGCCGAAGCGGAGGAACCCTCTTTAATAGAACTATTATAACATTTACACAATGCCTGTGCAATCAAACGAACGGTGTAGCGCGCCTATTCCTTGTTCTCTTCGGACTTGGCTTCGGCCTCGCCTGCGGCTTCGGAGCCTTCAGCTACTTCTTCGGTTGCGGCTTCGGTATCTTCGGCGGTACCGCCGGCGGCGTCGTTAGCCGCCTGCAAGGCGCTCGGTTCGAATACGGTCGCCAACGGGTGAGCAGGATCGGTCTTGATCGTGACGGTGGACGGCACAATGAGGTCGACAACGGTGGCATGGTCGCCAACGGCGACCAGTTTTTCGCCGTCAAACTCCAGGAAGTCCGGCAGGTCGCGCGGCAGGGCCGATACTTCGACAGACTCGAGCTGGTGCAATACCACCAAACCGGCGCGCTCGGCCGGCGTAGCCTCGTTGCCTTCACTAAAGCGAATGCGTACCGGGATCTCGGCGTCGACCTTTTCGTTGGCCTTCACAGCGTTGAATACGACATGGCGCAGCTGGTGCTTGCGCGGATCAACATCAATGTCACGAACCAATACGGTGTAGTTCTGGCCGCCAGCCTTCAGGCTGATCGGGTGGTGCTTGCCGGCCTTTTGATAGGCCTTCAACATTGCCAAGTATTCACCCTCAACATGTATGGACTCTTTGCCGTGGTCGTGGATAACGGCCGGCACTAAACCTGCACGACGCAGGTGCTTGACAGCCTTACCCGTCACATCACGTTTTTGGACTTCTAGCAAAACTTCTTCCATAAATCCCCTGTCTCCCTCTCCGGTAGAGCATATTTGTAGATACAGTATAGCGTAGGAACGGAGGGAATAGAAGTTCCACCTTCTATTACCGAGTACCGCCCGCTATATCGATCCGCCAGAATTGATATACCAAAAGAGTTGCTACAGGTACAAAATACCGGTAGGCTAATACTATGCGACCTATTTATAAAGTTGTGCTTTCTGTTGTCCTCGTGCTTGCGGTATTTGTTGTCTTGCAGAAAGTTGTGAGCGTGGACAAGATTTTCGCGGCCGGCGGCCTGATTGGCCTAGGCCTGACTGTATTCGCTGAAACCGGATTGCTGGCCGGCTTCTTTTTGCCGGGCGATACTCTGTTGTTTGCCGCCGGCTTTTTTGCGGCGCAGGGCCGCTTGAGCCTGGCTTTCACAATGCTCACTCTGTTTGCGGCCGCTGTGATAGGCAATATGGCAGGATATGAACTCGGACGTCGTAATGGGCACAAACTGTTTAAAAAGTCCGACTCAATCCTATTCCACAAAGATAACATCGTAAAAGCTCAGGACTTCTTCAAACGGCATGGCGGCAAGGCTGTTATTTTGGCACGTTTTGTGCCAATTGTACGCACCTTATCATCGCCGCTGGCTGGCATGGGCAAAATGCCCTACGCCCAATTTATGCTCTATAACATGCTCGGCGCAGCGTTATGGGTCCCAAGCATCACACTTATCGGTTTTTGGGCTGGCAAAGCGCTGGGCCGCTACATCAACATCGACCACTACATCTTGCCTGCGGCGTTGCTTGCTACCCTGGCAACATTCGGCGTTAGCTTTGCACACATCTTGCGAGATCCTGCTGGCCGCAAACGAATCCAGCAAAAATTTCGCGAGCTGCTAACCAAACCTTCGAGTTAGATCTCGACAAAATCATCGTCAGTCAGTATCGGCAGATAACGAAGTGCGGCGCGGACCGCCGGCGGGTTTTCCGGTATACCAGCGTGTTGCTCAATCTCATCCAAAGGCACCCATTTGTAATCATCGTATTCACCGGGGTTGAGCTTGATCTCACCGCCTTGATAGATGGCGATGTGGTGCGGCAACACCATCGAGTTACCGTTCTTTTTGGTGTACCAGACCTGGTAGCAGCTCATCATGTAGCAAATTTTAAGTTTGGCTTCGGTACCGATTTCTTCATTCTTTTCGCGCTGCAAGCCAGCCAGCAGAGTGCCATCGGTGGTTTCGGTCTTGCCGCCGATGAAAGTGTAGACACCATCGTAATCGGCCTCGCCCGCCCGGCGGGCCATCAGTATCGACTGCTTGTCCTCCGAAAAAACGATTAATTTTGGACAGTAGTGGAAGAAGAGGGTTGGATCTTGCATGCGAACAGTATAGCTTATTTTTATTTTGCAGAGCTAAAGACGGCTAGGCGGAAACCCCGGCAACGGCTTCCAGAGCACTACCGACGGCGAGCGCGGCATTTGAGGTGCCGTAGGCAAACCGTACCCACGGCCGCCCATTTTGGACGCTCGGCGGCTCGGCGGGGGTTACGTCATATAACGCCAACGCAAACCGCCCATCCGTTGCACCGCCGGCAATTTCGCCTGGTGCGACATCCGGCCTGGTCTGCGGATCGGCCAACTGGCTGGTAAATTGATCGATATCGCCCAAGTCGTAGGCAGTCTGGGACGCTACACGAGCAAGCGCCAACCGCGCCGCCTCCTGCAAAGAGGCCCTTCTGCGTGCATAATCCAGCAGCCGCCCGCGAGTGTGTTCATCAACAGGCTGCCGCTCAACCACACCCCTAGTCATCGCCAATAGCCCATATGCATAAGTCATGATGCCGCGGTCGTATGGGTTGATCTTAGGGTAGCCAGCGGCTAGACGCTCCACCAGGTCCGTCGACTGGGTATTTATATCGCCCGCGAGGGCCCCCAAATATTCCGATCGGCGCGGGCCCGGGGCGGCCGCGTTTTGCCGAACTCTGTCCCTCAATGCAAACGGGAGCTCATTGACGACGCGGATCAACGAGGCTGCGCCCAGTATATGGAGTCCGGCTTTTTGCTGCCCGTCCTCGACGACAAGAGATTTTGGAAATTCGATACCGGTAACATCGGACATGACAGATTTCTCCTTATTCCAGTGATAAAGAAATTGTACCGAAGCCGGATTAAAGAATTATGTATTACAGCATGCGGGCCAGGTATTGGCCGGTGTAGCTGCTTTTGTGCTTAGCGATTTGTTCGGGCGTGCCTTCTGCCACGACGGTGCCGCCGGCGTTGCCGCCCTCCGGTCCCATGTCGATAATGTGGTCGGCGTTCTTGACGACGTCCAGGTTGTGCTCGATGATCACCATGCTGTTGCCGGCTTCAACCAGAGCATGCAAAACCTGCAGCAGCTTGTCGACGTCGGCCATGTGCAAACCGGTGGTCGGCTCGTCCAAGATGTAAAGGGTACGGCCGGTCGGACGCTTGCTGAGTTCGGTGGCAAGCTTAACACGTTGAGCTTCTCCGCCGCTCAAAGTGGTGGCCGGTTGGCCCAGACCGATATAGCCGAGACCCACGTCTACCAGCGTTTCCAGCTTGCGGGCGATGGCCGGGATATTCTCAAAAAACTCCAGGGCTTGCTCGCAGGTCATATCCAGAATGTCCGAAATAGTCTTGCCCTTGTAGTGAATCTCCAGGGCTTCACGGTTGTAACGCTTGCCGTGGCAGACTTCGCACGGCACGTAAACGTCGGGCAGGAAGTGCATTTCAATCTTGATGATACCGTCGCCAGAACAGTTTTCGCAGCGGCCACCCTTGACGTTGAAGCTAAAGCGCCCGGCTTGGTAGCCGCGCAGTTTGGCTTCAGGTGTTGAGGCAAACAGCTCGCGGATCGGTGTGAACAAGCCGGTGTACGTCGCCGGGTTGGAGCGCGGCGTGCGGCCGATTGGCGACTGGTCGATAATGATAGCTTTGTCGAGTTGCTGGATGCCCTCAATTTCATCGTGGCGGCCAGGTACGGCGTTGGCGCGCATCAGTCGGGCCTGCAGTTCCTTGGCCAGAATGTCGTTAATCAGGCTGGACTTGCCGCTGCCGGAAACACCGCTGACCACCACCATTTTACCGAGCGGAATCTCGACGTCGATGTTCTTGAGGTTGTTCTCACGGGCGCCGCGAATCACCAATTTGCCGCCGTTGCCTTGCCGGCGTTTCTTGGGCACGGCAATCTCTTTCTTGCCCGACAAATACTGGCCGGTTATACTCTCGGGATTCTTCACAACTTCTTCGGGCGTACCGTAGGCAACGACGTGGCCGCCGTGTACGCCGGCGCCAGGGCCGATG
The DNA here is from genome assembly GCA_035491975.1 of Pristimantibacillus sp. GTDB lineage: Bacteria > Patescibacteriota > Saccharimonadia > Saccharimonadales > UBA4665 > PMNU01. The sequence goes on from DATJJV010000053.1 coordinate 4,650, forward strand.
TCGAGTAGATAGTCGGCGGTACGGATAGTGTCCTCGTCGTGCTCGACCACTAAGACGGTGTTGCCGAGATCACGCAGGTGTTTGAGAGTGTTGATTAGCCGTCCGTTGTCACGCTGGTGCAGGCCGATGCTCGGCTCGTCCAACACATACAGTACGCCTTGCAGTCCGGAACCAATCTGGGTAGCCAAACGGATACGCTGAGCTTCGCCGCCGGACAAGGTGGTGGCGCCGCGCAGCAGCGTCAGATAGTTCAGACCGACGTCCTGCAGGAAGCCCAGACGGGCGTTAACCTCTTTGAGCACCTGGTGTGCAATATGCATTTCCTTGTCAGAAAATTTGACATGTCTAAAAAATTCGATTGCATCGTCGATCGACAGATCACAAATGTCCATGATCGACTTGTCGACCACGGTAATGGCCAGCACTTCCGGCTTGAGGCGCTTGCCCTTACAGGCATAACACGGCTTCTCTACCATGAAACGCTCAATGTCGGTCCGCATGAAGTCGCTGTCGGTCTCTTTGTGGCGGCGCTCTAAGTTAGGGATGACCCCTTCGTAGGTGGTATCAAATGCCCGGCCGGCGCCTAAAGAAACGTGGTAATGTTCGTTACCGGTGCCGTACAAAATCTTATCCAACTGGTCTGCGGTCAACTGGCCGGTTGGAACGTGCAAAGAGAAGCCGTAACGCTCGGCTACAGCAGCCATTTTCTTCATGTACCAGGCGTCGACGTTGACGCGGTTGAACGGACGGATAGCGCCTTCGGCAATGGTCAGCCGACCGTTCGGGATCACCAGCTCCGGGTCGACCTCGAGGCGTGAACCAAGGCCGGTACATACCGGGCAGGCGCCGTGAGGGCTGTTGAAGCTGAAAGTACGCGGTTCGAGCTCCGGGATGGCAACTTCGGGATGGTCAATGCAGGCATACATCAACGAGTACACCGACTCCTCGTTGGTGTCGGCGTTCAGCACTTTGGCTTTGCCTTCAGCGACTTCCAGAGCCTGCTCAACCGACTGGGCCAGGCGGGTGCGGCTCTCTTCGTTGTTAACCAGGCGGTCGATAACTACTTCAATAGTGTGCTTGTAGTTTTTGTCGAGTTCCGGGAATTCGTCCAAGGCGTAGACCACGCCATCAACCCGGACACGGGCAAAACCGGCGCGCATGTACTGTTCGGGAATGTGCTCGAACGCGCCCTTTTTATCGATGACTACCGGCGCGAGGATCATCAGCCGGGCATCAGCCGGCAGGTTGCTCACCTGCTCCACGATGTGCTGAGTGGTCTGCCGGGTGACCGGCTTGCCGCAGACAGGACAGTGCGGCGTACCGATACGCGCGAATAGTAAACGCAAATAATCATAAATCTCTGTGACCGTGGCCACAGTCGAGCGCGGATTGCGGCTGGTAGACTTCTGGTCGATGGAGATAGCCGGACTCAGTCCGTCAATCTGATCAACTTCCGGCTTCTCCATCAAGCCCAAGAACTGGCGGGCGTAAGAGCTCAGACTCTCGACATAGCGGCGCTGACCTTCGGCATAAATCGTATCGAACGCAAGCGAAGACTTACCGGAGCCGCTTAAGCCCGTTACTACAACCAGTTTGTTGCGCGGCAGCTCAACATCAATATTCTTGAGGTTGTGCTCGCGCGCACCTTTAACGATAATTTTCTCCGCCATAAACAGAGAGATTATAGCGTAAATGCGCGAAATATGCCAGTCGCCAGCGTCAGAAGCGGATCTTTAACGCGGCGTGTCGAATTGGGCGTGTAGCGACACGTAGTCGACTGTCGTAATGCGGTCGCTAGTGCCGGCCGTTTTGTTTAGCAATGTCTTGAAATTCGTTGTGCTGGAGCCGGTCGGAATGTTGGTGGTAACCTGACAGGCGTTGGCGCCGTCCACCGTAAAGTTGGCGGCAGTGCCAACATCGTTGACAACTACGGTCAACCGGTACCAGGTGCTAGCGGCAGCTGCCAGGCCGGTGTCGCACACACTCTCCACACTGCCAGTTTCGCACACTCCTTGCCACTTGCCGGCGTTGACATTGTCGCTGTAGCGGAAGTAGCAGCCGTTAGAAATAGCGGTAATGTCGCCGCTGAAGGTATCAGCAAAGCCGGTTGCAATAACGTAGCGGTCGGTGGCGTCCGACAGCAAGCTGCCCATGCGCAGATCCGTTTCGTGCCGCCAAGTGGTGCCGCCGCCCATCCTAAGGGTCAAATTGCTATGCACACCACTAATGTCGCCGCTGTTAGCAGCGTGAAGATCAACAACCCCCGGATGCCCGTCGTAGCTGCCGGCTACTGCAAAGTATGTTCCTGAGAAGGCGACCTCACTGTCGTGGTCGGCGACCATGTCGTTGATATAGGTGTAGCCGGTTCGTTCGTTGTTGGTGCAATCGCGCCAATAGCCATCCATATAGCAACGCATCACAGCCAGCGAGCTGTTGTAGTACATGGCCCCGTCGACACCGGCCGGATCGCCGCCGCTGGTCTTGCTGTCTAAGACCAACAAGGCACCGGTGGTGTCGCCGGACGGATTGCCCACGTACACTTTTGAGCCGGCGGTATCAACCACGAACTGCGGTACCGTGCCGCTGTTCAGTATCTGGAATGCGCTGGTTGAGTCGGCCGAATTCTTGAAGGTTACGGCGCCGCCGACTGCAATACTGGCTTGGGTTGTATTGTTCGTCTCGAAAGACAGACCGTTGCCGTCATTCGTTCCCAGCACTGCCAGCGCACCAAAGCTATTGCCGTTTTGCACGAAGGGGTTGCCCGAAGCACCTGGGCAGGCCGCAAAAACCGGCGCCCCAGCCGTCGAGACCAAACATAAGCCCGCGCCGCCCGCTACCGTAGCGGTTAATGCCGCCGTGCCGTTGCCCAGCACAACACCATTTGCAGAGAGCGCCGTCGTGCCCGTACCTCCCTTTGCTACGCTCACCGGAGTGGCGAGCGTGCCGCCAGAGGCAGAGCTTACTGCAATCGTCACCGCGCCGTTGCCATCGTCGGTGACGGTTACGTTCGAGCTGCCGGCAGCAATGCTCTGCACGCCGGCAGCGTGGTCGCCCTGCAGTGCCACAAACGAGCTGCCGTCATAATAGGTGAGCCGCTTGGTTGCCTGATCGAAATAAATCTGGCCCGCGGCCGGCTGTACCGGTTCAGACTGGGGTGTTAGCAGCAACGCGCCGCCCACATGTAACGGCCCGGTCACTGTTAATTCAGACAATGATGAGCCTGTATTTGAGGACGTGCCAGTGATGCCATTGTTTGCCGTCTGCTTGCCGGAATGCGCCGCAATGACCCAAACACCGCCGACGCCCAAAACCAATATGAAAATCACGACCAGTGCGAACCATTGCGCAAAGCCCGGGGAGCTGCCAGTATTACCAAATCCTGCATCAGCGTTATGCTGCATATCTACTCCGAATGTGCTCCCTACCACTCTACACCGCTCATGCTTAATGTGGCAAACGCGTGGCGGCCCAAAATCTGTGGAAAACAGGTATAATGCCAGCATGCTGAAGTGGCTCCATCGACACTGGAAACGCACGCCGAACCATGTCCGCAAACCTTTTGTATTCTTGCTAGGCTTCACGGTTGTAGGCGCAGGGATCGTGCTTTTGCCGCTGCCCGGACCGGGCTGGGTGATTATTTTTGCCGGCTTCGCGATCCTCGCTAGCGAGTTTGAATTTGCCGAACGCGTCCGCGACCGGCTAATCGAATTTCTGAAACAGCTCATCCGGTGGAGTAGACAACTTTGGGAAAAGCTTGTCGAACGCTTTAAAAATTGGCTGCAAGGCTAGGCTTTACCCTGGCCTTTATGCCACGGCGCGTGGTTGAGTAAGGGCGCATAAATATCGGCTTCTGGCTCGATTTTGAGCGCCGCCAGTTCTTCGGCGGTCGGATCGGCGTCAACGAAAGTGACGAAATCCAGATCGCTCAACACCGCCAGCGGCTTCTGCTCGCTGCCCTCACCCATCGCAGTGGCGGCTGCTGCCGCCAGACCGCCCTGGATATTATTCTTCTGATACACGAGCTTGCGGCCGAAGAGGTCGTCTTGGCCGATGTAGTCTTTGAGCGGTTCAAAACCACTGTAGGCGATTGATATTCCGGTCGTACCCCATTCGAACGGCCGGGTGGCGCTGTCGGTGATAATCACGCCAACTTGCTTCAGGCCGAATTTCTCCCGCAAAAAAGCCCGCGCCCGGTTGGCGCTGGCCTGGGCATCGGCCGGCCAAAGCACGTACTCGTTGTCGGCGTTTGACTCATCAATGCCGGCTGCTGCTACCAGCAGGTTACGCGTTACAGTCAAGCTGACGCCGTACGGATTGGAAGGCGACGGCATGAACAATTGAGCCTGTTCGGCAATCAGTGCCTCCTTGTCGGTACCTTCGACCGGCACAACCTGCCCTTCGCACAGCGACACTACCTTAGATGCTATGGCCACCACCGAGCCCTCCGACAGCTCGCTGATACTCTCGTTTAGCAATTCTTCCAGCGTGCACGCCCGGCTGGTGACTTTACGTGTTTTTATGGCTCGTACAATCAAAGTAATCTCCTCTTTAGACCAATTCCAATACTAATCTGCTGACGCGGTAGACTTGCCCGTAGCGGGTATGCTCAGCGAAGCGGTCCAGCGGCCAAACGGCGTTGGTGCCGTCGGTTGGGCTGGCATGCAACAATAAAGCTTCGCCATCCGGTCCGCTCCCAGTATAGATAGCTACGTGGTTGACTGCAAAGTCCTGCCAGTTCATTAGATAGCCGCTGTCGTTATACTCCGGCTCGAAGTCCTGCAACGGCACTTTGGGATCGCGGTAGCCAAACCAAACGAGGTCGCCCGGACGCATGTCGTCCAGCCCGACGCTGGCAAACCGTTCATGGTCCTGAAACAATTCATAGCAGTGCAGCCGCGGATCGAGCTGCCGGTCAAACAACTGCCCCAGCGCCAGATGCGCCAAAGCCACACAGTTTACTCCCTGCCGCAGGGCGTCTTCGCGGCTGCGGACTTGCTGCGGGCCTTGATGGAAATCATACCGAAAGGCATCGCCAATCAGCGTATCGAGCCAGGCATATCCCGCTGACTCACCGGTTGTAATAGATTTTTCTAGTGTCTAAGTCCTCGTCATTACGTTTGCTCGCTTTAGCAAGCAACGTCGACGAAACCGGACCAAGTTGTAACGTGTTTATTGAGTAGCATCGCGTTAGTCTCTTCTGGATTTAGCCTACGGCCTAGACGCCCTGGCTGTCAAGGTCGGGCATAATACTTTCGGCGTAGAGTTTGAGCTCCTCCAACAGATACTCCTGGTGACCGGTCAGCCCGCCTTTGGCGGCAACTTCCTGCAAGCGCGCAACATACTTAGCAAGTTTACTATTTTGATCGCCGCCGATGAGCTTGCGGGAACGGAACTGTTCCCATTCGTCCCGCTCTTCGCCGGTCAAATACTTTGGATAATTGCGGGCTTTGTACAGCGGCAACAACGCCTCTAAACGACTGTCCTGGAAATTCAGGCCAAGATTGCCCAGCTCGGCCGGATCGGCGGCGCGCACCACGCGCATGGCGTTCTTATCGGCAGCGCCAAAGAAACCGTCGTAGATACAGTTGTCGACGTCTTTGTCGGTGCTGACCAGTTGAGTCTGGCGTTTGCTGTCGAGGATTTCGACGGCCCTGCAAAGCTTATCGGCCAGGTCCTTTGCCTGTTTGAGTGTGGCATGATGTTTGCGGATTTGGTTAAGGTCGAGCTTGAGCCGCGACTGGTTTTCTTCGGTCAGCACGCTCATCGGCGCGATTGCAGGACAGCGGTTATATTTCATGTCTTTGACCGGCAAGCGCGGCTCCTCGCTATCCTTCTTCCATCGCCAGGCTTCGGCCAGCTGCTCGGCGGTCATGGCCACCCACTCGGCAGGATCGTGCCTCAGGTCAAACACCAGCGCGCCGCCATTTTTCGGGTGGTCGCAGATCTTCACCGCCACGGTGGTTTTATCGAATTCGGAGGCATACTTGCCGCTGGTGTAGACGAACGGGTCGCCGGAGTTGACCAGCTCTGCTACTTTTTTCTTGTCACGCATACTGAATAAGTACTCGAACAGTTTGGACTGTTTGTTGCTGATCAGCCGGGCAACTTCGATAGTCGCCATAACGTCGCTTAACGCGTCGTGGGCGTGTTCGTGCTCCAGCTTGTTCAGGCCGGTAAGCAATTCCAGACGGTTGGTCGGTTTGCCGTGGACGTCGAACGGCCACTTAATGCCTTCCGGCCTGAGCGCCCGGGTCATGCGCACCACGTCGAGCAAATCCCAGCGTGACCGGTCATCCTGCCACTGCCATTCGTACGGGTCGTAAAAATTCCGGTAGTGCAGACAGCGCATAAATTCGTCGTCGAAGCGCACGGTGTTGAAACCCAGAAAAACGGTGCCGGGCGTAGCAATGTTGTCTTCAAATTCGCGCAAGAATTCGGCTTCGGTGAGGCCCTCGGCCAAGGTCATCTGCGGCGTAATCCCGGTCATCAATATGGCATCGATGTCCGGCAGAATATCGTCGGTGACTTTGACGAGCAAATTGACCGGTTCGCCGATTGGCTTCAGGCCCAAATCGGTGCGCTGCCCGGCAAACTGCATAATGCGCTGCTCGCGCGGACTAAATCCACTGGTTTCGAGATCGTAAAAGAAAAAACTGGCAGCCATAAGTGCTACCAGTTTAGCAGAAAATGCCGGCGGTTAACCGATTCTCTGGACAGGAATCAGCGGCGGCGGATAGAGTACGCCGGATACTTGGGCCAGCGGCTCATCGGGCAGACGCAGGCCGCCCTCCAACTGGCCGGTCATCGTCCAGTGCAGAGCCTGGCCTGCCGCGTGGCGCGCCTTAGCCAAAACACCCGGCTGCGGCACTGCATCGACATGGATCTGCAAGCTAGCGTCCGGCCGGTCAAACAAAACCGAATCCACCCAGTAACAGTAGTAACGGATCGACGGATCGTCCTGGCTGGGCATATGGATCTCGTTCGCCCAACGGACCCGGGCCCTGCCTCTCATATTGAGCAGGTCCAGATAGCGCGCACCTGCATGCTCCGGATCCATCTCTACCAACTCCATAGCCTGGCCAAGCGGAACGGTCACTGCCGCTCTTCGAAGGTTCTCGTAATAGGGCAACTCGGTCCAGCCGAGCTGCTCGTCAACTGCTAATGAATCATGTAATTTGGGCATGTTATTTAATCTCCCGCCTCAGTACGGCGGTCGAACTACAGTTAATTATTATAATACTAATGTTTATATCTGTCAATCAGGCTTCCTGCCAGGCCGGTGTGGTTCGCACCCGAATTTTGAGCTCTGGATTTGGGCGCTGGCCGACCAACAAGCCGACAACGCTGTCCGCTACTTTCCTGACACGTTCGATAAAATTCCGCGGGGCGGCATCCGGCGAAACAAGCCGGGTCACCAGCGTACCAATCACTCTCTCGTCCGGGGTAACAATCGCGTGCACATGCAGCCCGGGCTCGGGAGTCCGGGGAGTGATTTCCAAGAACTGGCAGGAACCGGCGCCTACCACCTCGCGAAGCAGATAGTGGTGGCCGATGTCATCGGTCGCGGTGAGGCTGTCCGGATCACCGCCCGACCACTCGTACATCCGGGCTTCGCCGGCGCTTAATTCAAGGGTCATCCGGCCGGGAATTAGTTTGGGATTGCCCATAGGAGCCTGTATCGCGTCAAGCTCCCTTACAGTTAAAAGAGGTGCGTTCATAAGCTAAACGTAATACAAACAGATTATTAAATCAACTAGTAGATAATCTCACCGCGGCCGATGCGGATGGAGTCGCCGGAGTTGATGCCCTGGCGGACTAGCTCGTGTACGATGCCCTGGCGCTGCATGATGTCGCGCAAGCGTTCCACGCCGGCCGGGTTGTTAAAGTCAGTGCGGGCAGCGAAGCGTTCGATTTTGGCACCGGTGACCACGAAGGCATCCTCTTCCTTGGTGACCTCCCAGGCGTCGTCCTGATCCTCGAGGGTTAACACCGGCACGCTCGGCGCAGTAGTGGCAGCCTCGACAGCCCGCTCGCGGGCACGCTCCAGTTCAACCAGCTTGCCGACATTGCGCAACAGCTCGGGGATACCTTGCTTGGTGTGGGCCGAAATGGCGGTTAACAGCGCGTCTTTCGGCGCGACTTTTTTGAGCTTAGACAGCTGGTCCTTGATGATATCCTCGTCCAAGCCCTCAATCTTCGACAAAGCCACCACTTGCGGCCGGGCCGACAGGTCTACTTTGTAGGCCTTTAGCTCTTCCTGAATCGTGCGGTAAGCGCCTTCTACATCTTCCTGATAGGCGTCAACCAGGTGGACCAAAACGGCAGTGCGCTCAACGTGGCGCAGGAATTCGTCGCCCAACCCCTTGCCTTCGGCAGCGCCTTCGATAAGGCCGGGGATGTCGGCAAACAGCAAGCTAATTTTTTTGTCCACGTCCACCACGCCTAAGTTAGGAGTGAGGGTCGTAAACGGATAATCGGCAATCTCGGGCCGGGCGTTGCTGATCACGCTCAGCAATGTGGACTTGCCAGCGTTGGGCAGGCCGACCAGGCCGACATCGGCGATCATCTTTATCTCGAGTTGCATGGTGAGGGCTTCGCCCGGCTCGCCCTTTTCGGCAACGCGCGGCGCCTGGCGCGTAGAACTGACGAAGTGGGCGTTGCCGAAGCCGCCCTTGCCGCCGCGGGCGATGATGACCCGCTTGCCATCCTCGTCCACATCGGCAATCATCCGGCCGGCCTCATCGGTGGCTACGGTGCCGACCGGCACCATCACCAACAGGTCTTCGCCGTTCCGCCCATGCTTTCTGGACTTGCCGCCCGGCTCGCCGGATTGGGCAAACACTTCTTTCTGGTATCGGAAATTCGCCAAGGTATTCTGGTTACGACTGGCCACCAGCACGACGTCGCCGCCTTTGCCAGCATCGCCGCCGTCCGGGCCGCCTTTATCAATAAATTTTTCGTGCCGAAAACTCAGCTTGCCATCGCCGCCGTTTCCCGCCCTGACTAACACTGTGGCCTTATCGACAAACATACTTAATATATAAACCGATAATTCCCGAATTCGCTAGGCAGAATAGTGCGGTAGGTGACCTTACCGCGGTAGGGGTAGTTCATGTCAGAGACCAAAATCGAGCCGTCATCGTTGACCCGTTCGACAAAGCCGACGTGGCCGAGGCCGCCGGCAATATGAGTATCGACATGCCACAGCACGGCACCAGCCTTGGGAGTCGTGCCCACCGGCATACCGTTGGCCAAAGCATTGCGGTACCAGGAAACGGCGTTACCCAGGTTGGTTGGCAGTGGTTCGCCGATAGCAATGCGCCGGTTGGCGACGTGCCAGGTGCAGAAACCATAATCGTATCCGTTGCCCGGGCCCCAAACCAACTGCAGCACCAAATAATTGGTCATAGCTGGCTGCAGGCCGTTCGGGATCAAGATGCGGTCGCCGCTCTTCAGGCCGGTGATCTCGATATCGTTAAAGGTGATGAGCAGGTCTTTGTTGGCGCGAAATTTACGGGCCAGGTCATCCAGAGTATCGCCAGGGGCGACGGTGTAGACAATACCGTTTACCGGCGGGATTGCCAGTGTAACACCGGTTTGCACCACATTGCCGCGCAAACCGTTTGACCAGATGATGCTGTCGGAGGTTACACCGAACTTAGACGCAATGCTGGCCACGGTGTCGCCTGGCTGCACGATATAGTCCTTGATGTCTTTGCGGCTCTTAAACGGCGTCGCCACCAGTTGCGGCTTGGCAATAACGGTGGTGTCGGCCGGTGCAATCGACTGGTCTGACTTTACCGTGTCGGCCTGGTTAATGACCGCAAGCGTTTCCGGCAGGCCGGTCGCAATCGCGGCTTGCTCGGCGATATCGGCCGAAGATAACTGGTCCAACGGCTCAGTGGCAGCGTTGCCTACGGCAGCTACTACGCCTTGCCGGCCCAATGGACGGCCGGTGTGCGTCGGGCCCAGGGTAAGCCAGGCAATCGTGATCAGAAGCAAAACGTTCAACGCAACAAGGCCGTAACGCACAAACCGGCGTTCGGCCATCAATTTAGTCCACTTATACTTAAGCCGCTGGAAAACCGAAGAAGGACGCACGGCGTCCATGCGAGCGGCTAAGGTATGAGAAAAATTATTACTAATAGCAAAGTCTCCAGACCAAAATAGCGCCAGAATCACCTCAAACAGGGGTAGCTCTCTTGCGCTACAAACATAAGTATATCACATTAACACTTGTAAAGCGGCTATTGGCACAAGGTGTGGCAATAGTTGGCCACATTGGCATTGTGCTCGTCGAGCGTGTGGGCGAAGTGTGTGATACCGTCGTCGCCGGCCACAAAGTAAAGCCAAGTGGTATCGGCCGGGTGCGCCACGGCCTGCAGCGAGCTCGAGGTAACATTGCTGATTGGCGTCGGCGGCAAGCCGGTGTGTATGCGGGTATTGAACGGCGAGTCGAAGCTGACCGACGGATCTTGGCCGGCTAACCGGGCGCCGTAGAAAGCCGTAACGTCCGAACCCAGCATCATACCGATGTGCATCCGCCGCAAGAAGACCTGGGCCACCTGGGCGCGGTCTTCGGGCCGGGAGACCTCTTGCTCAACAATCGAAGCCAAGGTGACGGCTTCGTAGGTGCTTAACCCCTGGGCGGCAAAAGCCTGCCGCAGGTCGGGCGTCAGCTTCTTATTCATCTGTTCCAAGGCCTGGCTGATGATTTGCTGCGGTTTGGTGTCGGCATTCTTTTGGTACGAATCGGGATAAATGTAGCCCTCCAGGTTGGCGCCCTTCGGCTTGTCCACTAGTGCCGGACTGTCGGGGTACATGGCCGGGTTGAGTGCAGCATCGACATCCTGCTCGCTGAAGCCGTAGTTAACGAGCGTAGTCCGTATCTGGTCGAGACGTTGCCCTGGGACAATCGTAACCAGGTCGGTCGCGACCTTTCCGTGGCTGAGCTGGGAAACAATTTCAGAGACACTCTGGCTAGGGCTGAACGAATAGGTACCAGCCTGCAGCGCATCGCTCACATTGTTGCTGCCGACATATCGCCGGAAGGCCCACGGATTGCGGATCAACCCGGCCTTCTTGAGCTGCTGGGCAATCTGGTCCAGGCTGGAGCCGCGCTTCACCGTCACCAGCACCGTCTGCTGGCTGCCAGCGACTACCGGCTTCAGGCCGTCAAAATAGAGGAGGCGAACCCAGAACGTACCGCCGACCACCAAGACAGCCACAACAGCGGCCAGGAGCAACATACGCTTCGGCCAACGGCGCTTGGGCGGACGGGTGGTGTATCTCATAAAAATACCTCCGGGTGGTCGCGCAGGAAGTCGTCCAGGATGTACGTGGCGCTGAGCGCGTCGATATCCTCTTTCTTGTAGGGTTTGCGGCGAGCCCGCAACTCTTCCTCGGCTTGCCTGGATGTTACGGCTTCGTCTTGCCAAAAAACCGGTATTGGGAGATATTGCTCCAGCGCCGCCTTGAACTCCTCTACTGCCATCGTTTGAGCAGTGTGTTGGCCGTCCAGACCGCGCGGCAAACCGACCACTAACACCTTGGTGTCGTGTTGGGCGATCAGCGCCTCAATGTCTTCCATAATGGTTTCGGTCCTGAAGATTGTCGTTAACGGAGCCGCCAAACGAACTGAGGCGGTAGCAATAGCAACACCGATCCGCCGTTCACCAACGTCGAGCGCCATCAGCGTACTATGGGGATCCTGCATCGCGACCGGAGACTTTCGGTTCTTGAATCACAACCGTTATCTTAGCGGTTTTCTTGGGGATGGAGCCAACCCAGAACGGGCTGAGGTCAACAGTTACGTCGGTTACGCCTGGATTAGCCAGAATCAGTTCTTTAGCGTCGCCTGATTTCTTGCCTGCTACTTGCTGCTTGATGGCGTCCGGCTTGATCTCGGCACCGGCCACCACGGTGGTCTGCATCGAAAGCGATGCGCCGTCGGGGTTTACGGCCTGCAGGCCGAAGAAGGCGCTGTCGATGCCGTGGCTTAAGATAGTCTGTTTCTTGGTGTCGATCTTTTTGGAAACGTCATTTTCGATGACCTTTTCAAGGTCGTCCTGCTTGGCGCCCAACATCGAGTAGTCGACGGTTTGGGTCACGGTGACGGTGTCGGCGACGGTGCCGACCTCAGCGCTCAGCTTAGTTTCCGGCGTAGCCGTATTGAAGGTAGCTTCCAACGGAAGCAGACCGCGGCCGATCAACGCGCTCTTAAGCTCCTGCTGAACCGGCTTGTTGTCCTGCCCGACAATCTTCGCACTAGCGCCGTCAACGTCGGCCTGGGTAATGATCTTAACGATTTC
>DATJJV010000054.1:0-13489 GCA_035491975.1 Pristimantibacillus sp.
GCGTAAAGAGCGAAATACTGAGCGGCAACATTGGCTATATGCAGATTACGCAGTTTAACGACGACACTGCCGAGCTGGCCAACAAAGCAGCCCATGACTTCAAGTCTAAGGGCGTGAAGGGTGTGATCCTCGACCTGCGCGGCAACCCCGGCGGCCTGCTGACTGCGGCGGTGGATGTTTCCAGCTTGTGGCTGCCCAAGAATGCTACCGTGTTGCAAGAGAAGCGCAGCGGCGTAGTAGTATCTACCGAAGTCGCTACCGGCAACAATGTTTTACAGGGTGTGCCGACCGCGGTGTTGATCGACGCCGGCAGTGCCAGCGCTTCGGAAATAACCGCTGGCGCACTGAAAGACAACAAAGTGGCGACTTTGTATGGCGTGAAGAGCTTCGGCAAGGGAAGCGTACAACAGATCAAGCAACTGCAATCCGGCGGCGAATTAAAGGTGACCATCGCCCGCTGGTACCGCCCGAACGGTGAGAATATCGACAAGAAGGGTATTAGCCCGGACCACGAAGTTAAGATGACCGACGACGACTTCAAGAACAAGCGCGATCCGCAAAAAGACGCCGCTATCAATTTTATTAACGCCGGTCATTAGACTTTCGGGCCAGTTCGTAAGAGTGAACGGGTGATGTACTTTATACGTTTATGCTTGTAAAAGCCGCGAATATCCGGTAATATCTTAACCAGTATAAAGACTTAACAGAGGTAGTCGTGGCTAAGGCGACAAAGTATATATTTGTTACAGGTGGAGTGCTTTCCGGACTAGGAAAGGGTATCACCGCCGCCTCAATTGCCAACCTCTTAAAAGCCCGCGGTTATCGCGTTAACCTCCAAAAATGTGACCCTTATCTGAACGTCGACGCCGGCACGCTCAACCCGCGCGAGCACGGTGAGTGTTTTGTGACCAAAGACGGCGCCGAGACCGACCTTGACCTCGGCCACTACGAGCGCTTTATCGACGAAGAATTAACCCAGTCCAGCTCTTTGATGAGCGGACGTGTATTTTTGCGTGTCATCCAAGATGAGCGGGCAGGCAAGTACGAGGGCGACGACGTCCAGATCGTGCCGCACCTAACGGCCGCCATCCAGGAGTTTATTATCGAGGCCGCCCGCGGCTTTGACGTACACATCGTGGAAATCGGCGGTACCGTCGGCGATATCGAGAGCCAGAGCTTCCTGGAGGCCATTCGCGAGCTCGGAATGCGTGTTGGGCTGGACAACTGCGCCTACGTGCACGTTGTCTACATGCCGTACCTGAACGCCAGCAAGGAAACCAAAACCAAACCGGCCCAGAACTCGGTTCGCGATCTGCGCGGCCTGGGCATTATTCCGAACGTACTGGTTTGCCGCAGTGAAGAGCCGACTACCCAGAACGTTAAAGCTAAGCTGAGTCTGTTTACTGGTGTGGCCCAAGATGCCATCGCCTTATTGCCCAATGCCAAAAGTATTTACCAGGTACCGCTGACTCTGGAAGAGACCGGCATTGCCAGCGTGATTTGCCAGAAGTTGGACCTCAAAGACAAGCGGCCCAATCTGGACAACTGGCGCAAGATGGTCTCGAGCGCGCTTGGCGACCACAAGAACCATGTGACCGTTGGCGTAGTTGCTAAGTACTTAGACAACCAGGACACCTACATGTCGGTGTTCGAGGCACTGCGTGCAGCTGCTTGGGCCAACGACGCCACTATCGACATCAATTGGATTGATGCTGAGGCTCTCGGCAAGGTGGATGACGTAACCGTCGCGCTCAAAGGCGTAGACGGCATTGTAGTGCCCGGCGGCTTCGGAACGCGCGGCCTGGAAGGCAAGATTGCCGCTGCGCAGTATGCGCTCAAGAAGAAATTGCCATACCTCGGTTTGTGCCTAGGTTTGCAGATGGGCGTTATCGCTGCGGCCCGCAATGCTGGCATCAAGGACGCTACGACCCAGGAGCTCGACGCCAACTCGGCACGCTGTGTGATCCACACAATGGCCGATCAGAAGGGCAAGGAAAACACTGGCGGCACTATGCGCCTCGGTGATTATCCGTGCGTGCTGGCCAAGGGCAGTAAAGTCCGCGAGCTGTACGGAGCGCCGGAAATTATCGAACGCCACCGCCACCGTTACGAGTGCAACAACGACTACCGGGACCAGTACGAGAAGTGGGGCATCCGCGCCGTCGGTCTGAGCCCAGATGGCCACTTGGTTGAGATGATTGAAGCCGTCGACCACCCGTTCTTTGTCGCCAGCCAGTTCCACCCCGAACTCAAGTCGCGGCCCAACCGTTCGCACCCGATGTTCAAGGGATTCGTCGCTGCTTTATTGCAAAAACAAGCCCAGTAGGGTAGCTTAAGAGTTATATGGATTCACCCGCTACCGCATTGCCCAACCAACATTCGAAAAAAATATTGTTTGTAGAAGATGACGATGCGCTCGCAGGCGTATATCTTGTCCGTTTGCAGGCCGAGGGCTTCGACGTCCGCCGGGTGTCGAACGGCGAGGAAGCGCTAGCCACGGCTACACAGTACAAGCCTGACCTCGTGCTTCTGGACGTAATGATGCCCAAAGTCAGCGGCTTCGACGTACTCGATATCTTGCGTAACACTCCGGAAACCGCCAACCTGAAGGTTGTGATGCTGACCGCCTTGAGCCAGGAAGCCGACCGCAAACGCGCCCAGGACCTCGGCGTAGACGACTACCTTGTGAAATCCCAAGTCGTTATCACCGACGTTATCGCCCGCATCAAGCACCACCTCGGCGTCGCTTAGTAGATACGAATCGCTAGCAAAAGGAAAACCGCTCCCAAAATGGAGCGGTTTTCGTATCGTGTCTAAATTCTGTTATTCGACGGTAACTTCAGTGCGGCGAACGGTCTTGCCGGTAAAGCGGCGGACGCGGCGGGTCTTGAAGGTGACAACACCCTCGCGCTTGGCGTGGATGGTGAAGTTGCGGCTTAAGGTTGTACCTTTGCCGGCACGCTTGGTCAGGCCAACCTGGCGAACGATAACTTGGCCGGTTGAGGCCTGTTGGCCGCCCGACATCTTAAGACCAAGCCGCTGGCCGGGGCTGTCCTTAACGTTCTTTACTGATCCACCTGCTTTGACGTGTGACATGTTACTTCCTTGTTATTACGAGCAACTCGCGGGCAACCAATTGCTCCGGCCTAAAGTACACCAGATCTGTGTCTTTAGCATGCTCAAATCTTGTTCGATTATACCCGAGTTTCTCGAGATGGTCAAGGAGTGGCAGGCGGTATAATTGACCGTTCGGGCCGCGCCAGGCGGGGATCGCCAGGCAGAAGCGGGTACCGGGTTCGGTCTGGTTGGCGATATTTACCAAAAATTTCTCGATAATGACGTTACAGGTGCCGATAATTTCGTGCAGAGTGTCGGCGCCAGGCCACGAGCTGAGCGGCCGGCCGAGGTAGGTTTCGCTAGCTACAACAGAGAAGGGATGGCCCCATTGATGAGTGGTGGCATCGCCGGCTTCAAGCTGCGGTGTGCCGTCGCGTCCGTGCGTGGCCAGCCATTCGAGGTTTTCGCGAGTGTAATCGATCATACGCATTTCCAGGTCGCTGCCGTAGGCGCCGTAGCCCATTAGCAGCGACTCCTGTAGGATCACACCGGTGCCGCAGAACGGGTCGAGCACGATATTGGCTTCCGTGGTAGCCAGCGGGCCGGTAGCCAGGTTTACGATAGTCTGGGCTAGCTTAGGAGGCAGCATGCCGACCCTGGCGTCGCGCTTCGGGCGGCCTTGGTCGCGGCGGGCGTAGGCGGTGATGTCCTGGACGGCGACGGTTTGGGCCAGCCAAGCCTGCGCACCATCCTTAACAACCAGTAATTCCAGCCCCAATTCGCCGGCCAGCTGATTGTGCAGCACGGCGGCACTGGATAGGGCTGGGTCGGTGTTGGGCACTAGACGGACCGATCGCCCGGCGTGCTTGCAGATCTTTTTGAGCTCCAGGCCGGTACGGAACAACTGTTGGGCAGTAACGGGCAGGCCGAAGACACTTAAGCCGAGCTTGAGCTTGCCCTCCGCGGGCAGGTAATCGAGGTACTGGGGCAGAGTGTCTGCCAGGTAACGGGCAACCACCGGCCACTGGACGGCGTCGAGTTTGTGCAAGACTTTGGCCATGCGGATACTGCTGCCGATGCGGGCGAAATCAATCTGGTCGGGCGAGATATCGCTGGCCATACCTTGCGCGCCAACAGGGCGCACATGCTCAGCGCCAAGTAGGCTCTCCAGTTCAGCTTGGCCGATTGACGGCTGGCGTCCCAAAATAAATAGGCTCTTATACACCATAATCTAGAACCTATTATACGTTGTTTGCGATATAATTTCCGGTAATGGGCAAACATCCGTTCCTCCGGCGTAACTGGAGGCTTATCCTAAACATCGTCACCCTTGTGGCGTTGGCTGTTTTGATCTTTGCCATCCGCGACCAGCTGGTTTCTACTTTCAAGAATCTGGCCAGCATTGACGCCTGGCTGTTATTCCTGATGGTGCCGATGCAGCTAGGCAATTACCACGCCCAGACCAAGTTGTATCAAAGCTTGTTTGCGATCGTCGGCAACAAATTGCGCTATGGCGAGCTGTTTGGCGCCGCGGTGGAGCTTAACTTTGTGAACCACGTCTTCCCAAGCGGGGGAGTCTCCGGTATCTCGTACTTTGGCGTGCGTATGCGCCGCGACGACATCACCGGCAGCCGGGCGACGTTGGTGCAGCTAATGAAGTTGCTGTTGTTATTTCTGTCGTTTGAGGTGCTGTTGGTAGTCGGTCTTTTGCTAATGGCAATCGGTAACCAGGCTAACAACTTCGTCATTTTGGTGACCAGCTCGATCACGACGCTCATGATCGTGGGTACGTTCGTGTTTGTGGCCATCATTGGCTCGGAGCAGCGGATCCATGCCACCTTTACGTTTTTGACGCGCGCAATCAACAAGACCATCCATTATTTCCGGCCCAATTATCCGGAAACCATCAGTATTGCCAAAGTCAGGAACGTTTTGGAGGGCCTGCACGCCAACTACAAGATGATCGAGTCGCGCTGGCGCGACCTGAAGTGGCCGTTTTTCTGGGCGCTTCTCGCCAATTTAACAGAGGTTTTGACGATCTATATCGTCTATTTGGCCTTTGGTAGTGCAGTCAACCTGGGCGCGGTTATTCTGGCCTACGCCGTGGCTAATTTTGCCGGGCTGGTCTCGATTTTGCCGGGCGGCATCGGCATTTACGAAACGCTGATGACCGGTGTGTTAGTAGCGGCTGGCGTGCCGGCCTCGCTCAGCATCCCGGTTACTGTAATGTATCGGGTGATCAATACGCTGCTCCAGATTGGGCCAGGTTATTTCCTGTACCACCGGACTTTGCACCTGTCTTCCGGCGAGCAGCCAAACCCCAGTGAATAGCTGAACAGCGGCGTGTATAATCTGCTTAATGGGGCAGAACTCTTTTCTCGGCCGTAACTGGAAGCTGATTGTAAATATCGCCACTGTAGCCGTGCTGGTCTTGCTGGTCTGGTTGATCCGCGACCAGATAATCGAGACATTCCGCAACCTAGGCAACGTCGAATGGCGGGTATTATTCCTGATTTTGCCGCTGATTCTGGCCAGCTACCATGCCCAGACTAGGATGTACCAGCAGCTGTTTGTGCTGCTTGGCCACCGGCTGCACTACCGGTTTCTGTTCCGAGTGTCGCTGGAACTGAACTTTGTAAACCAGGTGTTCCCAAGCGGGGGAGTCTCCGGCATATCGTATTTTGGGCTGAGGCTGCGCAGTGCCGAGGTTACGGCCACTCAGGCCAGTCTGGTGCAGCTAATGAAGCTGTTCCTGCTGTTTGTTTCGTTTGAGGTACTCCTGGGCGCCGGCGTGCTGACTCTGGCTTTTGAGGGCAAGGCGAACCATTTTATGCTGCTGGTGGCAGGATCAATCACGACCTTGCTGGTAGTTGGGACGCTGGCGCTGATGACGGTGATCGGCTCAAAGCGTCGCACGCACGCGGCATTTATGGCTATCGCCCGCGTTATTAACAGGATTGTCCGGTTGTTTGCGAGGCGCAGGACGGCCATCGGCGCCGAGCGGGTCGAGCAAGTCGTTACGGATTTGCATACCAGCTACAAGGCCATGCGCGCCGGCCACCGCAAGTTGCTGGCGCCGTTGTTTTGGGCGTTGGTGGTCAATGCCGCGGCGATTTTGTCGATCTATGCGGTGTATGTGGCCTTTGGACAATGGGTGAACCTGGGCGCGATTATCGTGTCGTATTCGGTGGCCAACTTTGCCGGTTTGGTCTCGGTACTGCCGGGCGGAGCGGGTATTTACGAGGCTTTGATGGTGGGCGTGTTGGCGGCCGGCGGCATCCCGGCAGCACTGAGTTTGCCAGTCACTGTTATGTACCGCGTGTTGTCGACGCTTATCCAGTTGCCGCCCGGCTATGCGCTGTATCACCAAGCCGTGCGCCGCACCGGCAGGAATCCGTTGGACCAGCCGCATGAATCCTGAAGTTAGCTTTACGGTCAGCGAATTCGTGGCCGTTTTGAATCAGACGTTGGAATATGCGTATCCGAATGTGACGGTGACCGGCGAGCTGGCCAATTTTCGGGTTAGCAAAAACCGGTGGGTCTATTTTGACCTGAAGGACGACGCGTCGACGGTACGTTTTTTCGGCACAGTCTATCAGCTGCCCGGGCCACTGGAAGACGGTATGTTGGTGGCGGTGAGCGGCATGCCGCGGCTGCATAACCTGTACGGTTTTAGCGTGAATGTAGTTTCGATCCGGCCGGTAGGCGAGGGGGCGATCAAAAAGGCCGCCGAGCTGCTACAGGCCAAGCTGGCGCAGGAAGGATTGTTCGACCTGGAGCGCAAGCGGCTGCTGCCGTATCCGCCGGCGCATATCGGGTTGGTTACGTCGGCCGAATCGGCGGCTTACCGCGACTTTGTGAAGGTGCTTGGTGCGCGGTGGGGCGGTGTACGCATTTCGTTAATCGACGTGCAGGTGCAGGGCGAGGCCTCGCCGGTGCAGGTGGTGGCGGCGTTGGAACATCTCAACCAGATGGCCGACCCGCCGGAAGTGGTGGTGATTACGCGCGGTGGGGGAAGCGCCGAAGACCTTCAGGCTTTTAGCACCGAACAGGTGACCCGCGCTGTGGCTGCCAGCCGTATCCCGACGTTAGTAGCGATTGGACACGAAGTGGATGTTAGTCTGGCCGAACTGGCCGCCGACCAGCGCGCCAGTACGCCAAGCAACGCTGCCGAATTATTGGTGCCGGACCGCAAAGCGGTATTGGCCGGACTCGGCGCATATCAGGAACAACTGCACAGGGAAGTGGAGCAGATTTTTAGCGAAGCGTCTTCGACTCTTCGGGTCTCGGCCGATATCCTTCACGACACCGCCGGCCGGGTAGCCGAAGCGGCCAGGCGGCAGCTCGAACTCAAACGTCAGCTGCTCGGCGCGTTCGATCCGGAAGCGGCGCTGCAGCGCGGCTACGCCCTGGTACGCATGGACGGCTCGTTGGTCCGCAGCGGCAAACGGCTGAAAGCCGGCGACGAACTCAATATTCATCTGAGCGACGCCCGCGTGACTGCCGACGTAAAACAAGTTAGTATGGAGTAACTATGGCAGTACAAGATTACCAAACGCTTAATGACCAGCTCGAAACCGTGCTTGCCAAGCTGCAAGCGCCCGACGTGCACGTCGACGAAGCGGTGAAACTCTACGAAGAGGGCCTGAAGCTAATCGCCGCTATGCAGAAACATCTCGAACAAGCCGAAAACAAGATCGAAAAGCTCAAGCTGCAAAGCACATGATCTGGTTTGTGCTCGTAGTTTTGGCGGCGGTTGTGAGCTTCGGGTTTGTGGTGTTTTTCGGCCCGCCGTATCTGCCGACCATTCATAAAAATATTGAGACGGCGTTGGACTTGCTGGAGCTGAAGCCCGGCCAGACGCTTCTGGACCTTGGGTCAGGGGACGGGCGGGTGCTGATTGCCGCCGCGCAGCGCGGGCTGAACGTGGTGGGGGTTGAGCTGAGCCCGGTACTGGTAGTAGTTTCCTGGCTGCGCACGCGGCGGTACCGCAAGCAGGTGAGGATTATCTGGGGAAGCTATTTCGCGGTGCGCTGGCCGCGGGCCGACGCCATCTTTACGTTTATGATTCCGCGGCAGATGCCGAAGCTCGATAAACGCATCGAGGAGTGGCACGACAGACCACTCAATTTAGCCAGTTTCGCCTTTGCCATCCCCGGCAAAAAGCCGGCCGCCACCAAGAACGGCGTCTTTTTGTACCACTACAAATGACTTGCGCCATAGCCTGGCATCGTTTACCATGAGCAATATGAAGACAAATAGCCAAGGCGGTTACGTCAGCGGTACGCTGGTATCTTTGATTGTGACGATTGTGCTGTTGGTAGGAGCGCTGGGCTTTGGCGGCTGGGCATTCATGAGTCGTCAGGACTATAAGAATAACAGCGACCAGAAGGCCTCCAAGGCTGCCGACGAGCGCCAGAAGGCAACTGAAGCCTCCGACGCCGCCAAGTATGCCGAAGCGGCCAAGAGTCCGCTGGAGGCGCACAAGGCGCCCGACCAGTTCGGCGGCGTGACCGTGTCATTCCCGAAGACCTGGAGCGCCTATGCCAACGAAGACGGGCAGGGTGTTAATCCGGTCGACGATTACTTCCACCCGGCAGCCGTGCCAAACGTCGTAAACAAAGACAACTCTTTTGCGCTGCGCGTTCAGGTGGTGTCGCAATCCTACGACAAGATTCTGAAGGGTTTTGAAGGCGACATTAAGGGCTCGAAAGTGTCAGCTTCGCCGTACGCCTTTGCCAAAGTCCCTAGCGTGGTCGGTACGCGTTTGGATGGGGAAGTGGTACAGAACAAGCGCGGCAGCATGATTCTGGTGCCAATGCGCAACATGACGCTCAAGGTGTGGACCGAATCGCCGACCTATCTGGCCGACTTCAACACGTACATCCTGCCCAATTTATCGTTCTCTCCTTAGGCACTTTACCCTATCTGGAGGGTGCTATAATGAGGGTATCTAAGAGGGTACCAGGGGTTTATGGACGTTTCGGACTTTGCCGGGGGTGTGCGGGCTGACAACCTGTTACTTTCCGTTGCCGAACATCTAAAGGTGCCGCTTACCACGATTGCCCGCCAGGCCGAGTTGGGCCAACTCACCGGCAGGGTGGAGTTAACCGACGCTGCCGCTATCCGCACCCAGGCCACAGCCGCGCTCACATTAGTGGAGAGTTATTTGCTGGGGTTGGAGTTAATGAGCCAGCAGGGCAGTTTGCAGCTCGAGCCTGTCTCGGTTTCTTCGACGCTGATGGATGCCGCCCACGACTTGGACCGGTTCGCCAAACACTACCAGGTGCAATTGGAGGTGGAGGTTGGCGGCAAATTCGGCCCGGTGATGAGCCATCCCGGCGGCCTGCGCGCGGCGCTTTTGTCGCTCGGCTTTGCTTTGGTCGAGGCACAGGCAGCCCAGGATATAGAAGGGCCGCGCCGGATTATAATGGCTACTCACCGTACGCCGCTCGGTATCGTTACCGGCATTTATGGCAAGTACGAAGCCCTCAGCGCTGAGCGCTGGCGGTCGGCACTCGGCCTGGCGGGCCGCGCCCGGCAGCCGATTACCAGCCTGACGCCCGGCAGCGGGGCAGGATTGTTCGTGGCTGACACCATTTTGCGGTCGATGCACACTAAGCTGCGGGTCGGCCGCTATCTGAAGCAGAGCGGGCTGGCGGCAACACTTCAAGCCAGCCAACAACTAAGTTTTGTATAAATTTTGTACCCATGTCACATATATTGTTATTAGAACCTAACACCTTACTGGCCGGCGTGTACACACAGGCGCTCACGCATGTCGGCCACTCGGTGGCACATGTGACCGGCGCCCAGGCCGCCATTGACGCCGCCGACAAGAAGAAGCCGGACCTGGTCATTACCGAATTACAGTTGCCGCAGCACAGCGGCATCGAGTTTTTGCACGAATTCCGTTCCTACGCCGAGTGGCTGAAGCTTCCGGTGGTGCTCAATACCGCGCTGACCGCCGAGCAGATCGCCCCGGTCATGCAGGCCTTGCACCGCGACCTTGGCATCCGCGAAATTCTGTACAAACCGCGGGCCAGCCTGCAAGACCTGGTCCGCGTGGCGCGTGAATACGTGCTGCCGGCATGAACCAAATCGTCACCGAAGGCATCATTCTAGCGCGCACCGACTACGGCGAGGCCGATCGGATCTTGACGTTGCTTACACCCGACCAAGGCAAGTTGCGCCTACTAGCCAAAGGCGTCCGCCGGGTAAAGTCCAAGCTGGCCGGCGGCATCGAACTATTCAGTGTAAGCACCATCACGTTCGTGAGGGGCAGGGGCGAGATCGGCACGCTGGTTTCGACCCGGCTCATCAAACATTACGGGCATATTGTTAAGGATTTGGACCGTACGATGCTGGGCTACGAGCTTATCAAGCAGCTCAACCGGGCCACCGAAGACGAAGTGGAGCCGGACTATTTTGATCTGTTACAGCAGGCTTTCGAGGCCTTGGACGATCCGACGCTGCCCTTGCCGTTGGTGCAGTTGTGGTTTGTGGCCGGGCTGCTTCGCGTAGGCGGCCACAGTCCCAACCTCCAAACTGACGTGAACGGCGCGCCGCTGCACCCAGGGCAGCAGTATATATTCGACACCGAGAGTATGGCATTTACCGCCCATCCGGACCGCGGGCCGTATGGCGCCAACCACATCAAACTGCTGCGGTTGGCTTTTGCCGGGCAGCCCCCCAAACGGTTGGCCGTCATTGGCGACGCAACGGACTTTGCTACCGCATGCCTCAGCCTCGTCCAGGCAATGGCCCGGTCTTACATCACTTCCTAGCTGGTATACTTAATTGGTAATGAGAACACTAATTATCGGCGGATCTTCGGGTTTGGGTCTGGAGCTCGCGCGGCAAATGGCCGGGCAGGGCGAGGTGATCATCACCGGCCGCACCAATCCGAAGGTGGACTTTGCCGAATTCCGCGAACTCGAACTTACCGGCGGGGATCTGGCTGTCCGCATCGGCGAGTTCGTCAGTTCATTGCCGGAAGTCGACACGTGTATTTATGCCGCCGGCTTTTACCAGGGCAAGAGTCTGACGGATTTGACCGACGACCAGATAGAAACGATGCTGAGCGTGGGTGCCCGAGGCCTTATCTATACCGTGCGTGAACTGCTGAAAAAGCAGGGTAAACTCGGCCAACTCGTGACCATCACCTCCAGTTCCCAGTACACGCCGCGGCCGCTCGAGACTATCTACAATTTCGTGAAAGCCGGCGAGGCCATCTTTAGCGCAGCGGTTGCCCAAGACGAACGGGTAGGCAAGGTGCTGGTCGCCGCGCCTTCCGGGATGCAAACCGCTTTTTGGCGTGAGCAGCCCGGCAAAGACACTACCGAATACATGGACCCGAAGTGGGTTGCCGAGCAAATCATCCAGGCAGCCAGCGGCGAGTATGAATATAAAGAAATTCGGCTGCTGCGCGGCAACCCGCCGACTGTTCTCGACGTTACAAATCGCACATAGCGCGCGAAGATTTTTTACTATGCTTCTGACAGGAGGTTTGGCATGTCAGAAGCAGGGCCAGAGAGCAGATCAAACCCGGGAGAACAGTACGTACAGACCTTTCTGGCTAATGTGGCAATAAGTTATTCTCACGAACAAGCCATTAAATTCCTGGACGACTTAACCTTGGAGGATTCGTACTGGGCGGTCGTCCACCGCGGCCTGCTAATCGGACAGCGCGTTTTTGACAGAAGGGGCGTAGGCATGCCGCTTAGCGATGACGAAGCTGCCGAGTTTAGAGGCGTCGGCCTGGCTAGCGCCTTGATCGTTAGGGAATTTACGCAGCGCGATCAGCTTGCAGGCAGGGCGGAGCCGACGTGGCGGGTGCTCCTCTCTCAAGTGTTATCGGTCCGGCCGGATATGGCCGACCCGGTGGCCTACGAGCGCACCGGGTTGGATTTGATCGGCGACCCCGACAAGCGGATCGAATACTACATCTAGCCGTTAGCTGTACGAACCACTTACGGTAAGTTATAATGCTAGCCAAGATATGAGCGACGTTACACTAGAGGATATTGCTTCGCTTGCCAAGCGGCGCGGATTTATTTACCAGGGCAGTGAGATCTACGGCGGCCTGGCCGGTACGTGGGACTACGGCCCCTTGGGCGTCACGCTCAAGCGCAACATCGTCAACGCCTGGTGGAAATTTTTTGTCGAGAGCCGCGACGACATGTACGGCATCGACAGCGCCATCCTCATGAACCCCAAAGTCTGGGTCGCCAGCGGCCACGTTGCCGGCTTTACCGATCCGCTCATCGAAGACACCAAGACCAAAAAGCGCTACCGTCTGGACCATCTGTTGGAAGAAGCCGGCGTAGACATTAAGGGTATGAACCTGGAGCAAATGACCCAGGCGCTGCAAGAGAAGGGCATTAAAAGCCCGGATGGCAACGACCTCGGCAACCCGGCTTCATTCAATCTTTTGTTCGAAACCTCGATGGGCGCCGTCGAAGGCGAGAAAAGTACTATTTATTTGCGCGGCGAAACCGCCCAAGGTATGTTTACCAACTTCCGCAACGTCGTGGACAGCTTTTACCCGGACCTTCCGTTCGGCATCGCCCAAATAGGCAAGGCCTTCCGCAACGAAATCAGCCCGCGCGACTTCATCTTCCGTGTGCGCGAGTTTGAGATCGCCGAGTTCGAATATTTCATCAACCCCTCTAGTTGGGAAGAGAAGTTCGAGATGTGGCGCAGCCAGATGCACGAGTGGTGCAACCGCTTGGGCCTGCCAGCCGAGAAAATCCACGAGCTGGAAGTGCCCGAGGAAGACCGCGCCCACTACAGCAAGCGCACCATCGACTTTGAATTTGATTTTCCATTCGGCAAAAAAGAACTCTACGGCTTGGCCTACCGCACCGATTTCGACCTGATGAACCACCAGAACGCCTCCGGCAGGAGCATGGAGTACCGGCCAAAGGACGGCAGCGCGCCATTTGTGCCGCACGTGATCGAGCCGACCTTCGGCGTCGACCGCACCCTGATGGCCGTATTGTGCAACGCCTACACCGTGGACGAAATGAACGGCGAAAAGCGCATATTCCTAAAACTGCCCAAAGACCTAGCGCCCGTTAAAGCCGCCGTGTCTCCGCTGCTCAAGAACAAACCCGAGCTGGTCAACAAAGCCCGCGAAGTCTACGACATGCTCAAAAAAGAATTGGGCGCCGTAATGTGGGACGACAACGGCAACATCGGCAAACGTTACCGACGCCAAGACGAAATCGGCACCCCAGCCTGCATAACAATCGACTTCCAGACCCTAGAGGATGGAACCGTAACAGTCCGCAACCGCGACACCGCCGAGCAAGAACGCGTGGCTATTCAAGGTATCGTCGAACGACTTTAGGGCGTTATATTTTTTCGACCGTCACGGAGTCTTATTGATCGACTATAGTAGTATTCCAGATCATTCAATAACGAATCT
>DATJJV010000055.1:0-3596 GCA_035491975.1 Pristimantibacillus sp.
ACCCCGAGACAGCCAACCGCCAACAACTAAAGAGCTATGACGACCTGGACGCCGATGTCGTAACCAGGGGTGATCGCAACGGCGGACAAGCCGTTCCAATGCAACAGGGGTTACCGAATGGCTAAAAAACAACCGCTCGACCCGGTGGCACTAGCTCAAGCCCAACAGCAACGCGAACAACAAGAGGTTGAGGTTGCGTTCCGTAAGGGCATTACGGCGCTGCGCGACTTTATCGCGCCGAGTTCTATCGAACTTAACAGCAGCTATTTCCGTCTCGGCACGCGGTTGGCACGCACCTACTACGTCTATGGCTACCCGCGCCAGCTGTACACCGGCTGGATCAGCCCGCTTATTAACCTGGACGAGATTATCGATATCTCACTGTTCATTTACCCGGTGGAAAGCCAAGTAGTGCTGGAAAACCTACGCAAGAAAGTCACCCAGCTAGAAGCCGGCCTGCAACTCGACGCCGAAAGAGGCAAGGTGCGCGACCCGGGCAAGCAAGCTGCCATCCAGGACGCCGAAGAAATGCGCGACAAACTGCAGGTGGGGGAGGAGCGTTTCTTCCGCTTTGGTTTCTATTTCACGGTGTACGCCAACAGTTTGGAAGAACTGGAGTTCGTCAGCCACAAGGTCGAGTCGATGCTCGGCCAGCAGCTGGTCTACTCCAAGCCGGCCAGCGCCCAACAAGAGCAAGGGCTCAACAGCACTGTGCCGCAATTTATGGACCAGATGCAAATCCGCCGCAATATGTCCACCGGCGCCATCAGCACCAGTTTCCCGTTTACTTCGGCTGACCTGACCCAGGACAACGGTATCTTGTACGGCATCAACATGCATAACGCCGGCCTGGTGATCTTCGATCGATTCAGTTTGGAGAACGGCAATTCGGTGGTCTTTGCCAAGTCAGGTGCCGGCAAATCGTTCACCGTCAAACTCGAGGCTCTGCGCAGCATGATGGCCGGAACCGAGATCCTGATTATTGACCCGGAAAACGAGTATGAACGGATGTGCGACGCTGTCGGTGGCGCCTATGTCCGGCTCAGCCTCAATTCGACAACGCGCATCAACCCGTTCGATCTGCCGCGCGTCGTAGACACCGAGGAAGCCGACAACGCCTTGCGCAGCAACTTGATTACGCTGCATGGTCTGCTTCGCCTGATGATGGGTGGCGCCCAAGCCCAAATGATGGGCAACGCCCAGATGATGATGCCGGCGCTTTCGCCAGTCGAAGAATCCGACCTGGACGCCGCGCTAATTGAAACCTACGCCAAGGCCGGAATTACCAACGACCCCCTGACTCACCAGGGAACCGCGCCCACCATCGCCGACCTGTACGACACATTGTTGCACATGGGCAACACCGGTCCGCAGTTGGCACAGCGTTTGCGCAAATACACCACCGGCACGTTCGCGGGCATCTTCAGCCAGCAAAGCAACGTTGATATCAATAATCCGATGGCCGTCTTTAACATCCGCGACCTCGAGGACGAACTGCGCCCCGTGGCCATGTACATCGTCCTTAATTACATCTGGAACAAGACAAAAACAGATAGGAAGCGGCGCATTCTGATTGTCGATGAGGCCTGGCAGTTGATGAAGTACGAAGACTCGGCAAACTTTATGTTCAGCTTGGCCAAGCGCGCCCGCAAGTACAACCTGGGCATCACCACCATCACTCAGGACGTCGAAGACTTCATGGGTTCGCGTATGGGGCGGGCGATTGTCGCCAACGCCAGCATGCAGTTCCTGCTGAAACAATCGCCAACGGCTGTCGATGTCCTGGCCGACGTGTTCAAGCTGACCGAGGAGGAGCGTAAGCGCCTCAGCCAATTCCCGGTGGGGCAGGGGCTATTCTTTGCTGGCCAAAATCACGTCCATATCCAGGTTGTTGCCAGCCCAACCGAAACCGGTCTAATTAGCACCACGCCGGGGCAAACCCCACCCATTCAACAGGGCGAAATCAATCAGGCGCAGGGCACCATAGATCTTGGCCAACAACAACCACAGTCGCAACCACAACAATATCCGGGAGCACCGGCACCAGGAGCGCCAGGAGCGCCCGGGTTCTAGGGAAATACCATGGCAGACACGCAACTTGATGACGACAGGTTCACCCCCGCGTCGATTAGACAGCAGGAGCGATCGGCCCGCCAACCTGACGCGCCGGCCAGCGACCAGGAAGCCTACGACCGAGAGCTCGGCGACATGGCCAGCCACTACGACGAATCCGCACCCGAGCCCCAACTCTATTCTGGTGGAGGCGGTGGTGGTGGCAAGAAGAAGGGTCTCAGGGCGCGCGCCGGCAAGGCCGCGGGCCTACTAAAGAACAAGAAATTCAAGCTCATTGCGGGCGGGCTCGGCGTGTCGCTGCCTTTGATAGTCTCGCTGTTGCTACAAATAAGCTCATTGCTTTTCCCAAACATCACCGCGCACATCGACGGCAACCGCATGAGACGCCTGACCCGCCAATTCGTAGACAGCACGGATACCATCATCAGCCAAAAGGTCGCGCTGGACACTACTAGCGACCAGGCCTACAAGGACGCACTCGATACATACAGAGACGACGGCACCGGACTCTTTTCCAGGATCAATCGGCTGCGTCCCGTTAAAGTCGCCGAACAAATGCTTTTGGATATGGAATTCGTGTATGGCAACCCTACAAAAATACCCGGTACGGGTCTGACCCGGGAAAAGCTCGTAGCCGTAAAGATTAATGGCGAAACAATCCCGTTGCCCGAAAACTCCAGAGGGATTGTTGGCAAAGTAATCCATCCTATTGATTACCTCCAGGCTCGGATGCGGTCCAAAGTAGCGTTTCGTACGGCCTTGGGGGTCAACGGCCGGCTGGCATCCCTCGTGACAACCAGGGGCCGGGCGGCAAAGTTAGTCCGCGAAAAAATTGGCGGCGTC
Source organism: Pristimantibacillus sp. (assembly GCA_035491975.1). Taxonomy (GTDB): domain Bacteria; phylum Patescibacteriota; class Saccharimonadia; order Saccharimonadales; family UBA4665; genus PMNU01. The sequence goes on from DATJJV010000055.1 coordinate 2,917, forward strand.
CGCATGTATAGATGGACGAAGGACGAGGTTGATAAAGCGACCAGGGAGGCCGCTGACCCGGAAAAACTCAAGCTCGAAGCGCTTAAAGAAAGTTACAAAGTCGCTACCGCCGATGGTGATGCCGAGACCAGAGCCGCGCAAGGCACCCACTCCGACGATATCAAAGAAGCTACCGCCAAAGCGGCCGAGGCCGAGGCCCAGTGCGTGGAGAACCCCGATTGCCTGGAACAGCTCTCCAGAAGCGGTACAGGCATAGCGCCCACCGTCGACGAAATCGTCACCAACAGCTTCAAGCCGACCGCCATAAAAACAGCAATGCATACTATTGGCACTGTCTACGATGTCGCCAGTATCTTGTGCCTGATGTACGACAGCACCGTCCAGTCGTCGCTCGGCGTTATGGAAGCGTACACCGCAGAATCCGTTCGAACCTATCACTCCATGGCCGCGGCGTCTGACGCCCAGATCTACACCCAGACCCATCCCAGTGACCCGCGGACCAACCTAAAACTTACCGGAGCCTATGCAGCCCAACTGGGCGACGCCGAAGATTCCATTCCTGAACAACGAGCCAACACTGGTGTTGGCGACACATCGGAAACGCCGAGCCCACTCGGTTCTGCCGCCGGGTTGTATGGCACCGACGCCCTTGGCAACTTCCTGTCCTCGGTAAATAGCGG
>DATJJV010000056.1:0-30296 GCA_035491975.1 Pristimantibacillus sp.
CTTTTATAATCCGGCCAGCCAGTGCTGGGCTGTACGGCACTTGCACGTGCAGCACATCGAACTGTTCGCGCTTGAGCAAAGCCCGGATCGCCCGTAAGTTGGCGGGCAAGGGAATGGCCATCCGGTTTTTGTTGAAGCGTACTTTCACATTGCGAGCCAGCGAATGCATTCCGGGCAGATCGGTGCGCTTGGTCTCGCCCACCAGATAATGCACATCGTGCCCTTGGGCAGTCAGCCAGCGCCCCACAATCAGGACGTACTGCTGTACGCCGTCAACCTTGTCGAGCGAATCGTCCAGTACCAGGCCGATCTTTAGTCGAGCCATTTGTCTTTGCTGCCGGCCAGCGCTTGCTTGTAGACCTCTTCGTACTGGTCGACCATATGTGACCAGCGGTATTTTGGCAGCTCTTTGGTCGCCCACTCGCGCCATAATTTACGCAGTTCCGGTTCGTACAGAAGCAACTCCAGACGGCGGGCAAAGTCATCGCTGTGCAGCGGATTAATAAGCGAGATGGCGCCCAGACCGGTCATTACGCCCTGATAGCCGGGGTTGTCGCCGGCCACAATCACTGTGCGGGTCGACATCGCCTCCAAAAGGACGATTCCGAAACCTTCACCATAGACGGCTGGCGTGCAATACAGATCGCACTCTTGCAGATACTTCACCTTGTCTTCAGTGCTGATATAACCCAGGAAGGAAACGTTTTTCAGTTCGAGGTCTTCGACCAAACGCTCCAGTTTATCGCGGTCCGGACCGTCGCCGCAAACCTTCAACTGGACATCCGGGTGCCGTTCCTGAACAAACTTAAGGGCACGCAGCAAGTACTTGGCGCCTTTACGGCCTTCCAGGCGGCCAACATACAGGATAGTTTTAGGTTCATGCGTGTCGTCAAAGCTGGCTGGCGGCTGGTACAAATCTTGGTTGATGCCCAACGGGATGATCGCAATCGGCTTGTCGGTGAGGTTGCGGGCATAGAGTGCTGCAGCGTCAGAGGTGGCCGTTAGGGCATCGAGGTACTTGAGGATCGACTTGGCGAACGGCATGGCCGCCATACCAGCGGTACGAGCCATAACCGTCTCCGGCATGTTAGCGTGGAAGGTTGCAATGTTAACCGACTGCGAGCGGGATAAAATTTGCGCGCCCAGCATCGGCACCCACGGTTCGTGGAAATGCAAAATATCAAACTGTTCTCGCTCCAACATGTCGTCGATCTCGTGGCGAAGGCCGGAAGAAATCTGGATAGTTGTAGCCTGGGCCAACGCGCGAAAGTCCGTCGAACCGCCGACAAAAATATAATGGTCGTCTGGTTCCCCCTCATAATCCCGGGGACGTGGCGTAATAATGTACGTGTCGTGACCGCGCTTCATCAGCTCGGCCTGTTGGGCACGGGCGACTTCCAAGACGCCCCCACCCCTGTTAATAGCATACGGTAAAACGATGCCGATCTTCATACTTGGCCTTATTGTATCACGACGGCTTGCTTAAGAGGCGCTTGCGCAGCTTCGCCGGCAGAAGCGACGCCGCTTCTTTTTTGGTCGCCAGCACGCTGACCACGTGGTTCTTCATATTGGCCGGGCTGGACTCATACTCTTCAAAGATGACGCGCAAGTGCTGTTCCACGGTGTTGGCATCGAAATACTGGTCGTTCGTAGTGTAGACATGCCAGACCGGTACGGCCACGCGCTTCTTGCAATTGTCGATCTTCAGGAACTCATAGCTGGTCGAGAAGTGAGTCCGCACATCGTTGAGGTGCCAGAGCTGGATCTCGACATTCATCAGCGTTTCAAACTGCTCTGGCAAGGCCGTAGCCTCGGCGAACTTGTGTTTGGCGTTGTGGGTCTTTGCGTAGGCCTTGCGCAGCACCCACGGGTTCAGGAAGACATAGCGGAAAAACGTTGAAATAATCGGCCACGACACCAGTTTGCTGATCAACCGGTACATAAACATACGGACCGGGGAAAACGTAAAGTCGTCGTGATGGGCAAAGCCGGCGGCGCTAATAACCAGATCCACCTTTTTGGCCAGATCGGGATACCGCTGCAACATGCGTGTAGCCACCACAAAACCGAACGAAATACCGACAATCGTCACCCGACGCCGCTTGTAGCGCAGCTTAATAAAGGTGGCCAGATAGTCGGCCATATTGTCGATGGTCGGCTTCTGCCCAATCTTGTAAAAGCTGTCCATACCGCCAAAACCGGGCAGGTCGGGCATAGTAACTGAGCCGAAAACGTTGAAATTCTGCACCAAACCCCACCAGCGCTCCAGCGTAGCGTGGTGGCCATAGACCACCAACATCTCACGGCCGCCGGTTTTACGGGCCGGCATATAGAGCATCCGCCCCTGCAGGCCATTCATATTAAGCGGCTGAATATAGTCCGCAACCTTGTCCGACGGTTTCGCCATGATGATACAACTGTACGACACCGGATGCGAACGGAGCAATACCTTTCAGCGAACACATTGAATAATTAGTCCGTTTGCGCTAAAATTACCCTGTTAATCGGCGACCATTGGGGGTTGGCCAAGTGGTAAGGCAACGGGTTTTGGTCCCGTCATCCGGGGGTTCGAATCCCTCACCCCCAGCCAGCATTTTGTAAGGAGTAAAAGAGTTCCAGAAAATATAACTTCGGGAGCTTTTTTATTTTGTCACCTGTTTTCATGAGTTCGAACCCTTGGTTCGATGGCCTCCTCATATTGAAATCCATCGAAACTAAAGACTATTATCCGGCAGCCGTACTAGTCAAAACCCTACCGGCGACGAGCAAAAAATCATAAGCGTCTTCCGAAATATCGTATACTAAATGGGCAAACTTTATATAGGGAGGGCTATATGAATATCAAAGCAATCAGCCGGCTCGTCGCCGGCGCTACAACAACCATCGGCGTACTTGCGCTGGCCATACCGGCTTACGCGGCGCCGCTACCGCCACTGACCGGCAATAACGTCTTGTTCTACAGCAATCGCGACGGCGACAACGAGATCTATATGGTCAAGACTGATGGCAGTGTCCAGCAACTGACCGCCAACACCAACCTGCAAGACGAATCCCCGTCTTGGCGCCCACAAGGTGATTCGTTTGTATACGTATCGTACATCGCCAACACCACCCCGGCCCAGCTCTATAGCATGAGCCTACCCAGTCAGACCATCACCCAGCTGACCAACGATGCCAATCTGGTCTACGAGAGTCCTATGTACTCGCCCGACGGTACCAAAATTGTCTATACCACCTCCGACCCCAGCAGCCAGACTTGTATTGGCATGCTGACTGTTGCCACTAACACCAAGACCAACCTGGTTTGTGCCGACCTGTCCTTAAGACAGTCGGTTTCGCTGCCGGTTTGGTCGCCCGACGGCACCAAGATCATGTACACGCTTAACGACGGACAATTCAACCGCTACGTCTACAACTTTGCGACCCAAACCAGCAGCTTGCTCATTCCTGGCGCCTTCACTGGCTTCTGGTTGCCAGACATGACCAAAATCACCTACAGCCGGCTGCCGCAGCTATCCACCGACACCGGGCAAAGCTTTCTTGCCAACGCCGACGGCACTGGTGAGCAGCAAATAACCGACAGCGGCCCTGGCGGCAGACGCTCCAATCGCGTGGTGGCCACCTACCCAAGCGGTGACAAGATACTCATGATCAGCTTTACCGCCACCTCCTTGCCCGAGGTCCGCTCACTCAACCTGAGCGACCTCAGCCAGCAAGCCGTTCCGCAAAAAGACCATACCTCAGACTTCGCTTCAGCCGGCGCGGTAAAACCATAGCGTCGAATTAGGCAGATCAGACGAATAGGGCGCCCCGAATAAACGGTGCGCCATCCCACACGCCAACTAAAATTTGAAAAAACGTTATTATAGAACTATGGAATGTCCAGTTTGCAAACAAGCTATGAAAAAAGTTCGCTGGGATATCAGCCACAACCCGGACGAGAATAATAAAGAATATGACCGCACTACATACCAGTGCGTAACAGATGACGTCTGGGTTACTACCGAAATTCCTAAGAGCGAATCAGACCAAGCATAAGCACTTTGACCTCTATTTTTCGGCAGTCATTTCTTGCTATACTTCCAGCATGCCGACCAAAAAATCTTTGAAAAAAGCCATCAAACAAAAACGCTTCTCTCTGATCCATCTTTGCACAATAGTCGTAGCCTTGGGCGTGCTCGGAGGGGTCGCACTCTATCTGCAATCACAGTCGCCCTCGTCCGGCATTGCCACGAACTACAATGCCTGCGTCAAGAACGGCGGCCATGCGACATCATATGACGGGGCTATCCAATTTGATGCCTGCCTTAACGGAAGCAACCAATTGTCGCTGCAGTATAGCGCTCAAAACATGCCGCGTATTAGCGAGCACAAGATCGCCTCTGCCCAAAACCACGTTGTCTACGGAGCCGTAGACCCGGCCGATCTCGTGTCATTCCTACAGAAAGACGAGACCGGCTGCTCAAACTCGGGTACCGTCGGCTACTACAAAATACTCAAAGTTGTTCCGAACAGATTTGCAGAGATGAGCTATGGCTGCGACAACTATACCGCACAGCAGAAAGACTCGGCATACATCATCGGCATGCGACTGGGAAACGACTGGGCACTAATCTCGCCAACGAACAACATGAACGAGCAGGGCGTCCCTAGTTGCTTGCTGGTTGATATGTTCAGGATTAGCAAAAGCCTGAGCGGCCAATGTTACCAAAATACCGGTTATGGCGATGGATCGCTGCGTCCGGTAACCTACGAATAAAGACCATTCAGAAACCGCCTGGCAGCTTGCAGAAAGACCTAAACCCTACTCGGGTATGCCTGTTCTAGCGTTACTGTTTCTACACTGACAAGTTGCTTCTTGAGTCATAAAAAGATTTCTATATAATCTCGAGCATGCAGGTGTCAAGTCCTCACGAGAGTCTTCCTCGTTCGGCTCTCACGACAGAAGTAGTTACCGCCTCTCACGAACAGCCGCTTCGAGGAGTTGTGATCGGGTTGGGGCATCAAGGCCTCAAGCACGCCCAGACAATTCTGGCCCACCCCGACGCCATTCTGGCGGGTGCAGCAGATCCTGGAGAACAAGCTCAGGCTCTATTCGGTCAGTCTTTTCCAGAGACCTCTGTACCCGTTAGTGCTGACGTATCTAGCTTGCTGGAAGCGCTTGACGAACCCCCTGATTTTGCCGTCGTGGCCGTAACGCACGACGCCTACCCAGACATAATCAAAGAGCTCTGCCACCGCGGCCTTCCTTTCTTGAAAGAAAAGCCTTTCGCCCGGAACCTCGCTGAAGCCGATGAGCTGCTCGGTATCACGAGCATTGCCCAATATTGCTATACAGCCACCCAGCGGAGCCACAGCCAACTCGAGCGTAACATGAACAAGCTCTTAGAGCTGGCTCCGGAACCAACATACTTCCGTTATATCTATACCTTGGGAAGAAGCGCCGCCAACATCGGGTGGCGCAGCGACCTCGCGCGCGCCGGCGGCGGCAGCCTCCTCGACATGGGCTACCACGTACTGGCTCGAGTCTATGACTGGTTTGGCCAGCCCGACTCTGTGCAAACAGTACTAGGTGTTCACGGAAAAATTGCCGGTAGCGCCGATGCCGAGGACCTGGTCTCTCTGTTACTGAGCTATGACTCTGGGCTGTACGGCTGGGTGGTGCTATCGCCAACTTCCACACAGAAAGAGGAGAGTTTTCTCATCTCATTCCCCGGGACCTTTGTTGCCGGCACGGCCAACCAAGCCGCTCATTACACCGAGCATGGCCATCCGGTATATACGCTTGGTGCGGCCGAAGAAGACCTGACAGCCAGCCAACTCACTCATTTTCTGCAAAAAGTTCGCTCTGGTGAGGGATTCGCAGAAGATCAGCAGCGACAGAGGGCGATCATGGCTCTCATCGAAAAATGCTATCAGTCGCGGCCTAAACGCTAACCGACTGAGGCTATAATCTTGTCGACAAATTGATCGTAGGTTGTCCGCATGTTGCCTTTGGTGGCCCAGGCGTAGTCGGGGACAGCCCACACATTGCCGGAGTAATCGCCGAACACGCCAGGATCAGCGCCAAAGCCGAACCCAAATAGTTTTTTTTCGGCCACTCGCCCGGCCAGGTAGCCATTGTCTACCAATTCGCTCACCACGCTTACCACCATCGCGTCGGGTCTGATGATTTCGAGCCTATTGTTAGGCAGCAAGTGCTTTGTCTCGTCGTTCGGCTTGAGGGTAGGGAAGATGACATCCGCTTCTTTGAGCAGAGCGTCGATCTCGCGAAACGCATATCCGGACTCGGACTTGGGGTGTCGGGACCAATAAACCACTTTCATGCCCAGGCCGGCACAGCGCGCGGCAATTGCGCCGCCAATGTTACCCAGACCTATAATGCCCGCGGTCTTGCCGGCCAGATCGGTGCCTTGGTATTTCAGGAAATCGTGGGCGAAATCGAGCGGGAAATTATCGCGGATAAGCATTGGTACCCTTCGGGCCAGATTCATCATGATGGTCACAGCGTATTCCGCCACCGCCGAATACTCAATCTTGAGGTCTTCGAGCGCGAGGTATTCTATGCCGTGACTCTGGGCGTATTCGGTATCAAGCCAACTAATGTTATCGGAAGAACTAACAATCACCTTTAGCCCGGGAATATCTTTGTAATCGTCGCCCGTATAATTCCAGTCCACAAAATCTGGGTTAATGCAGAATATTTTCTGCGTTTCGGGGTTCTGGGTTGGCGCGTAGTCTGCAATGCGGCATTTCTGATTCACGATGTGCAGCTCGGCGTCCATCGCCTGCAGCGCAGCCAGTTGATCGGCGCCGGCCATAGCCTCGAAAATTTCGTCGAAAATAAATACGCTTGTATTGCTCATGGCCAGCGCTAGGCTTGAGGCTTCGGCTCGTTAGGAGCTGGGACGGGGGTAGTCACGGTCTTTAAAATCTTGTTCACAATCTTGTCGATCTGGTCATCGGACAGATTGGCCTTAATAAGATAGTCGACAATGCCAAGTTGGCGCAGGCCGGGCGGCGCTTCGCTTTCGTTGAGGTTCGAAATGATGACTACCGGTACGTTTTTGCCCCAGTCATTGGTGCGCATACGCGTCAAAATCTGATCGCCGGAAACGTTGGGGATCATAATGTCGAGTAATACCAGATCCGGCGTTTCTTTTTGGATGTGGTAGAGCGCGGCGATGCCGTCTTGCGCCACTACACAGCGGTACCCGATGAGTTCCAACCGCGTCTTGTAGATTTCGGACAGGGCAGGATTGTCTTCGACTATCACAATGGTTTGCGATGGTCCGGAATTGTCCATATTGCCCATCATTGTAATGCATACTGATTCGCTTTGCCAGAAAAAATCTGAGTATCTGCTCGCTTTTTGAACCCCTCACCGCGCCGCTGCTATAATTATAGATATGGATAGGCTTGAGCGACTTAAAAACCGATTATATCTGAACAAGCTCTCGCGGCGCGACTGGCTGTTGTTGGCTATCGGTGCCGCGGTCGCCTCGAGCGTGTTGGCCGGGGTTACAATTATTAAACGGGCGCAAGAAGTGCCGCTCAAGCCTGAATCAACGAAGTTGACCGCCGCGTGGTTGCCAAAAACGGTCAAACGTTGGGAAGGCCCAATTGACGAAATGGCCAAAAAGTACAACATCGACCCCAACCTGCTTGCCATTGTGATGACCATGGAGTCCGGCGGTGGTTCCAAAGCCGAGAGCGAGGCTGGCGCCAAAGGTCTGATGCAAATCACCGATCCCACTGCGAGTGATATCGCCAAAAAGTTTCTAAAAACTCCCGTCACTTCCTATAACTTATCTGATCCGCGGACTAACATCGAGTTTGGTGCTGCTTATTTGTCGCACCTGCGCGATGTTTTTGGCGAGCGCAACCAGGCACCGTCCTGGAATGCCACCGTTGAATTAGTGGCCGCGGGCTATAACGGCGGGCCCGGCGCCGCCGGCCATCTCTACCGCGGCGAAGGCCTCACCGACGCCCAGACCGTCGTGTACTCCCGCGATGCCTTCAACATGTGGCGCGAACGCCACGCCAAATCCAGTCCTACCTTTGACCGCTGGGTCGAACGCGGCGGCTCCAATCTGCTAGCCAAAGCTGAAGCCGAGCAGTAACAAACTCACCAGAGTGTGTGGCCGCCTTCTTCACGCTTACGCTTGGCTTCGGCGTCGGCAATTTCTTTCTCGGCGTCGCGCTTTTTCTTCTCTGCCTCAGCCTTTTTTAACAGAGCCTCTCTTACTTTCTTCTCGCGCTCTTCGGCTTCGCGCTCTTTGGCCTCAGCTTCTTTGCGCAACTCTTCTGGCGTCTGGTCCATAAGTACCTCCCCATTAGTGATATCTCATAATAATCCGCAGCCCGCAGCCGGACAGTGAATAATATTGCAACTGTGATCATGGATACAGACAGACTTTGAGCCGTCTTATACAGTAGTGCTGGAGACGGAGGAGCCCATGATCAAACTACTGGAAAAGGGTCGGTATAAATTACTCGAAACCAAAGGCGAGATTAAGATCCTAAGCCTGGACGAAACGGTCTACGCCTGGGTCAATCTGGAGGGCATTGGCGAAATCCTGGTTGCGTCGCACAACCCGCACATCACCGACACCACACTAGCGCTCGGCGAATACCGGCTGTACGACATCAAGGACGAACCTAAGCTGTCCGACCAGCAACATCTGGAGTTGTCCATCGGCCAGGACAGTTGGCAGGGCTACCTCTTACCGACCGGTTTACCGGCAGGCAAGAAAATCCGCAGCCGGGTGATCCCCACTAAAGAAATCATCACCGCCTAAAAGTCTGCTGCTACAATGGAAAAGTGAATACACGGCACACCTACGCCGCGCTGTTGCGGGGCATTAACGTATCCGGCAAGACCATGGTCCCAATGGCAGAACTGAAAGCTTGTTTCGAAAAACTCGGGTTTGAGGATGTCGTAACCTACATCAATAGCGGCAACGTTATCTTCCGTTCAACCGAAGCCGACCCGCGGCAGCTGGAAGACCAGATCGAAAAAGCGCTAACGACGACTTTTTCCGCCTCGATCAACACCGTTGTGCGCAGCATAGACGAGATACGGGAATTGTTGGATCACTTGCCCAAAAGGTGGCTGAGCAGCCGGCCACAGAAGTGCAATGTTATCTTCCTGCGCCATACGGTTGATAAACCCAGTATTACAGATGGTCTGGTCACCAAGAAGGGCATTGAGGAGCTGTACTACCGCCCCGGCGCACTGTTATGGTCGGCCGGCACCAGCAACCTCGGCAAAAGCGAAATGGTGAAGCTGAGCCGCAACCCGATTTATCAGGAAATGACAGTGCGGATTCTGAATACGGTGCGCAAAATCTACGCCATTATGCAAACAATTGACGCTAGTTAGCTGACACGCTGCGCTTTGTTTGACAGAATCACTCGGGCTTTGGCGAGATATACCGCCGCGTCGGTGACGCCCTCATCCTGATAGAGATCTTCGAGTTCTCGCAGCACCGCTCCTGTCAGCGGACCGGTCAGAACAAACTCGCCGCCAAACTTGGCGGTCAACCAGTGGCCGTCAATGCCGAGGTCGCGTTTGAGCGATGGCTGACGCAACTCCGGCGCGGTCGACTGATACTCGTGCCACAGGCGCTCGATCGCTTTAAATGCCGGTTTATGGCCATGCGGCTCATTTGGCCGCCAACTAGCCGCCGCGTCGGCGCGGTGCAGCTCTAATAAATCCTCGAAAGCCGGGTGGCCGAGCATCTGGCGCCGGTGGCCCGGGCGCATCCGCGGCAAGTCATCGATTGCCATGTGGTAGTGGACCATCCAGGTGATGTCGTTGATGTCGCGGTTAGAAAACTTCAGCCGCTTCAGGATACCGCGGGCTAGTTCGGCACCAACGGTGTAATGACGGTCGAACCGGATGCGCTCCTCCGCGGTCTTGGGCAGGGTGATGGTAGCCGCCTTGCCGATATCATGCAGCAATGCCGCCCACGCCAGACGGCGGCTGGGATGGTGGGGCAGATAGTCGAGAATTAACAGCTCATGCTGCCAGACCGTGCCTTCGGCATGAAACTGCGGCGGCTGAGCCGTAGCCTTGCCGGCAGTCACTTCGGGCAGGACTTGTTCGAGGATGCCGAAACGGTCGAGGTCAGCTACGGCCTGGTGACGGCTGGAATGCACTAGCAGGCTGGTTAATTCGTCGCGCAAGCGGTCAACGGCAATAGTACGGACTGCACCACGCCGGACGGCCCCAGCAATCGCTTCAGCGGTCTGCGGCTCATACTCGAACCCTAACTGATTCTTAAAGCGGATGGCGCGCATCAGGCGCAGTGGGTCTTCGGCGATGCGATCGGCCGGACGACCAATAAACCGGATCAATTTGTCGCGCAGGTCGGCCAGGCCGCCAACGTAGTCGGCCACATCGCCGGTGGCCGGAGTGAGAGACAGTGCGTTGACCGTAAAATCGCGGCGCACGACATCTTCTTCCAATGTCGCATACTCCACTTTGGTAGCGCGGCGGCCGAGGTGCGGATCGATGTCTTTACGGAAGGTAGCGATTTCCAAACCGGTTTCGGCGCCCTGGTAGTCGAACTTCACCCGCGTGACACCAAAGGCCTGGGCGGTATCTTTGTAGGTCGAACGCGTGAATTCGGTCAGCTGGCCAATCTGTTCCGGCGTGGCGTTAGTGACCAGGTCGAAGTCTTTCGGCCGGCGGCCGAGTTGCAGGTCGCGCACCGCGCCGCCAATGATGTACGCTTCAAAGCCGTGGTTTGCCAGAATTTCGGCCGCAGTCTTGGCGGCGTCGTAAGCGTGCGAGTTGCCGTTGCCGAACCAAACCGGTCCAACCTCGCGCACGAAAATCTCGGCCGTCACCGGCCCGATACCTTTGAAGGCCTTCAGCCGCTCCTCTAACTGATGAGCATCCGCCGAGCCTTCCACCAGCGCCGAGACAGAACCGTACTGACTAACTACTGACTTCGAAACGTCAAGCAACTTGGTCGCCGTCGAAAAGTCGTAGCGCACGTAATGGCCTTGATCGAGCAAGCCCACTAGGTCATCCCAACTTCTATCGGCAAGTATCTCCACCGAGGTGATGCCTGCCTCAGTAATCACGTAGTAAGCTTGCTGGGCAACCTCTTGCTGGATCGGCTTGCCGAACAACAGGCAAGCCAGAAACCACTTAAAAAGCTCTGACTCCTGTTTGGATAGCAGATCGATGCCAAGGTCGGTCGCGGTAATCGTATGTTCCATGCTGGAAAGATGGGAAATTATACTCCCAGATACTCATTAAACCACTCTGCCGCCAACTGAGCCACCCGGTCCAGCGTGCCGGGCTCTTCAAACAAATGCGTGGCATGCGGGATAATTGCCAACTCCTTGGTGCCGGGAACTTCTAAAAATGCTTCCTCGTTGACTTCAAGTACGCCGAAATCATTCTGACCGACCGCGAACAATGTGGGTGTCTTGAGACTGGCTAGCGACTCTCTTGCCAGATCGACACGCCCGCCGCGCGAGACTACCGCACGCACTGTCTTCTGCCGATTTGCCGCCGCATTCAAGGCCGCAGCTGCGCCGGTACTGGCACCAAAATAACCAATCGGCAGCTTTTTGATGTCCGGATGAACCTGCGCCCAATCAGTTATTGCGCCCAGCCGCTCGGTCAGCAGCTGTATGTCAAATCGCTTCTCGCGGTCGATATCTTCCTCGGCGGTCAGCAGATCAACCAGCAGCGTCGCTAAAGCGTGCGTGCGCAGGCGTTGGGCGACGGCACTATTGCGCGGACTGAGCCGGCCGCTGCCGGTGCCGTGGGCGAAGATCACCAGACCATGAGCGCCAGGCGGGACGTCCAACTCAGCATCAAGCTGGACCTCACCGACCGGAATGCGCACCAGCGGCGGACTACCGGCCGGGGAATTAGGTATAGGCGGGCTCATGCGCAGCTTCCTTTCTGACTATTTGCAGCAATTTGGCGAGCAGCGGTTTGATCGACACTACGTGCACTTCCGGTTGCTCGGTTTGGAGCGCTTGCGGACAACTGTCGGTTACGAATAGGTCGGTCACGCCAATGCCGAACAGCTCCCGCCAGATAGAGCCAGCGAACAAACCATGCGTCACTGCAATGGCGATGCGCCGCGCGCCGCGTTGGCGGAGTACATTGCAGGCCGACACCAGGGTGCGGCCGCTGTCCAGGATGTCGTCGGCCAGGACTACATTCGAGCCGATATCGCCCTCGAAATCCGGCCGGCTTAGGCTGCTGTAGTGTTGGCTGGCGTGTACTACCTTATCGGGCAGACCAAGCGATCTGGCCAACTCCTGGTTACGCGGTAACGCGCCGCTATCTGGCGCCGCTATCGTGATGTCCGGCCAACCGAGGGACGTGATTTCTTCTGTGAACAGATCAGGGAAGGGCGTCAACGACTCCAGCGGCAAGCCGGCCAGATGCTTGGCGAGTTCGCTGTGCAGGTCAATCGTCACCAGCCCGTCCAAGCCGGCCGCCCGGCAAAGCGCGCCAACGGTGGCGATGCCGCCGCTGCGGCCGGGGGCGGACTTATCTTGCCGGGTGTAGGCAAGATAGGGCAGGCAGCCCCAAACTGTTGCCGCGCCAGCGCGTTTTAGGGCATCGGCTAGCATCAAAAACTCCAAAGCCTGGTTATCCGGCGGAGCCATCGAACCAATCACCAGACAATCCTGACCGGTCACCCCGGTCCGCACCGACATGCACATCTCGCCATTCATAAACCGCGTACGTTGGAAAACACCGGCCGCAACATCCGGTTCGTTGTCGGCCAAAAAACCGGCGAACCGTTCAAAGTAGGGTTGTGCGGCAAAGACAATCACGTAACTCCTCCTTGCTTTAACACCAACCAGGCGTGGTCGCGCAGGATATCCGGACTCTGGTGCTCGACATTGCCCTCGATACCGCCCTCGACCAGTTGCGGCCAGGTATTAGCCTGACGGTAGATTGGCTGCAGATAGCCGACACCAGCCAGGATGAGCGGCATATTCTTGCGCTGCAAAATCCGCCGCAGGCTGCGGTCGACCAATTTGAAAAATTGCAGCAACATCTTTTTATCGGTTTGCCGGACATTATATTGGCCGTGAAACGCCTCCGACCCCTTGCCAAAACTAGCCGGAGCAACGTTGTGCGTTTCCTGCCACTTCGGATATTCATCGATCTTCAGGGCTTCCTCCATATTGGAAGGAAAATTTTTCAGCTGCAGCCGCTTGAGTTTGAAATGGTCGCCCTCGAAAAGCTCCACATTGTTGTGGCTCAGCGCCAGCACCAAATAAGCCCGATTATCTTGGATCACCTCCAAAAACGGCTCTAAATTAAAGCCTTTGCCGATACTAAGCAAATACGGCAACGTGCCGCTCGGCAAATAATAATGTTGGAACAGCTCGCTATGAACGAATAGGGCCAGACCCTCGGGCCTGAGCGGCCAGAGTTGCCGGCTGCTCAGCAGCTCGCGCGCCGGGCGAAGCATTTTCTTGACCATCGACGGGTTGACCCGGTCGTCAGCCAGCGATGTCTCGGCCTTGGCGAGCAGGTTCTTGAGTTCGATGCGGTCGGAATTGGCCGCAGCCTGCTCGATATGCGGCACGTACATCGTCAGGCAGAACGGTTTGTTAAACTCTTCGAGCCGTTCCAGCTCTTCGTCCGTTGGAAGTTGTATCACAGTGCTACCTCCTTTATTAGACGCCGGCGTTCACCTCCCAAAGGAGTGTCTTCACTTCGGCGTCGTCGATTTGTTCAAACTGCCGGTAGTGGGTGCCGACCGCTGACCCGAAATGGTCTGGCTGGTCGAGCACCAGGACTTCGTCGGCCACTGGCTGCAGCCGCGTGACGCTCTCCGGCGAAGCCACCGGCACGGCCACCACTACCTGCCGGGCACCCCGCGAAAGCAGCAGCCGGGCCGCCGCTTCCATAGTCAGGCCGGTTGCCATCCCATCGTCTACCACGATGGCCGACCGGCCCCCCATTTCCAGCGGCGCTAGCCCCTCGTCGTAATACGATTCGCTGCGTTTACGGTTGGCTCCACGGGCTGAGGCTTCGGCTCTAGCCAACCACGAAGGGTCGATCCCGGCCGCCTCTTGCTCGTTGTAGACCGGCGCTAAGTCTTCTGCCAAGGCACCGATGGCGTACTCCGGCGAGGAAGGGTGGCCGATTTTTTGAACTATAACCACCCCCAACGGCGCCTGCAGTTCACGAGCCACTTCGGCAGCCAAGACCACGCCGCCGCGCGGCAAGCCGAGTACGACAACGTCCTCTTCGCCCCTATAACGTCCTAGCGCCTCCGCCAAGCGCTGGCCAGCCTCAACACGACTATCGAAGTCCATGGCATCCTCCGGCTACCACTAGACACTATCTACCAAGCGGGCCAACAAGTCTGTGAGACGTGTTACAGTAACAGGTTTAATCCTGTGAGAAAATCAACACCGAGTACGGCGCCAACAACACGGTTGCGCCATCACCTTCGACGTTTACCTCGGCTATTGGCGCATCTTTGAAGTCCGGGCTGTAACCCTTCCAGTCGCTGTTAAACCGGACACGCCAGACGCCTTTGCGCGGGAAGTTAATGAAATAATCTTTTTGGGTGCGGTTAGCGAAATTGAATACCACAATCACGTCGTCGCCGGCACCGCCTTGATCCCAGCGGTGGTAGGCCATCACTTTGCTTTCTTCGTTGAGGTGTAGAATCTTGAATGACTGGCCCGACAGACCGCGGGTGTTGCCATAGCCGTTTTTTCGCAAAGAAATCAAATGTTTGTAAGCCAGCGTGATGCCTTCCAGCTTTTCGGCCCGGCTCCAATCTAGCGCGTTCCAATCATTAAAGCTGCCGCCCTCCACAAATTCCTGGCCCTGGAAGAGCATCGGCACGCCGGGCGCAGTGAGGATGATCGACGCCGCCATTAATGAACGGCGGCGGGAATAAATGCTATTGGGGTTACCAGGCGAAATTTCTTCGCTCAGGCGAGCGCCGCCGTTGGCATCACTGTCGTGCGAATCACTGTAAATAACCCGCTGAAATGCATCGCCGTTGTAATACCGGGACAGGGCGCTGCAGACTTCAGACAAATTGCGGCCGGAATCTTCTACCGTTTCCAAAGCCCCCTTAAGGACAAAGGGCAGGTTTACTTCCCACTGCGCGCCAAAGCCGGCACCACCTTCGGATTCCGGCTTGGTGATGTAGTGGTTGCCGCTGAGGTCTTCAGCAATCATCACTGCCGACGGTTTAATCTTGCGCGCCAAGCGGTTGATACGCTGCATTAGCCACCAGCCGTCCGGGATATCGTTGCCAGGATCGTCGTTGTGGCCCCAAACGGTGCGGATAAATCCGGTCGAGTCGACGCGCAGACCGTCCAAATGGCATTCCTGTATCCACATCCGAACGTTATCCAAGATGTAGTCTTGCACTTCCACGCGGCCGTAATCCGGACGATTGTCGCCCCAAGGCGTGGTCGAGCGCCAGTCGTTATAGAAGTAAATGCCACCTTTGCCGTCCTGGCTCCAGCCGTCAAATTGCCAAAGGTCCAGGCTGCCCGGCCCAAAATGGTTGTAGACGACATCAAGAATCACACCGATGCCGCGGGCGTGTGCAGCCTTCACAAACTCCAAAAACTCGCGGCGGCTGCCGTACAAACTCTCGATGGCGTAAATGTAATCGGTAGCATAGCCCCAACCGCGGTCATAGGCCATGCTGCCGATCGGCATCAACTCAATCATGTTGATGCCGAGGCCGGCCAGATAATCAAGTTTTTCCGTTACTGTTTCGAAAGTGCCGACACTAGCCGGGTCCGGCCGGTTAAAGGTGCCGACGTGCAATTCGTAAATAACCTGCTGATTGAGCGGCGGCGGCGTGAAGTCATCGTCTTCCCAATCAAACGAGCTGTCGACGATCACCGAGTTGCCCTGTGTGGTAGTCATATACTTCGCGCGCGGGTCATTCTTATACAGATCGCCCGAACCGGTTGTAATGATAAATTTATATTCCTGCCCGGCATCAACATTCCCCACTTCGGCCGCCCAATAGCCATCGCCCTCACTCGCTAAAGGCGTTCGGCCCCAACCGTTAAACATGCCGGTCACCGAGACAGAAACAGCGAAAGGTGCCCATACCCGGAAAGAGGCATGGTCCTTATGTAGCACAACCCCAATGTCTTTTTTGGTACTCTTGCTCATAAACGCTTATGTTCTAACTGGCATTATATAGCGCTTATGTTCAATTGCATACCTGTATTTAAGATTAGTCTAGGCAGGTTGGTGCATTGCTTTTTTGGCAGCCCAGTAGGCTTTGGCTTTGCGGAGTTTTTCACGGCGCAACGACAGCTTGCCGAATGTGATGAGTGTGAGGCCGGCAGCCACAAGCCCAACGACGGCTACCTTGGTGACGTCAACAATCGGCACGAGTCTGGCCGCGCCATCCTTAACCTCGATGTAGCCGAGCGGCTTGGCGCTGACTTGTAAACCCAAACCCATGCCGGTCTCGAGTGCTTCGGCGTTCTCGGCGGGCAGTTTGCCGCGGCCCTTGCCGCCGCCTCCGCCGCCGGCCACCTTAACCGTGGCCACCGGGATAATCGTCACGCCCGCAGCCGTGACCGGCTCGCCAAACACCACCTTCACATTGGCGGTGTCTTTCACCCGATCGGTGATCGTGCTGATAATTTCTTCCGGACTCATAATAAAACCCTCCTCCCTAGACTAATGCTAGCCGGGAGGAGGGCATGTTTCTGTAATATTTTTATTTTGATGGAGTGACAGACTAGAAGTGGAGGAAGAACAGGCCGGCAGTAGCACGGCGGCCGACGCTATAGCGGCCATCCCAGTGAGCATTATACTGGCTCACCGTAACCGTACCGTCGCCGTTTACAGCTTCGACATACATCGCATGTCCGTAGGCTCCGGCCACGCTAATAGCGACGTCACCGGTGCGCGGGCTGTGGTCTACCGGGATACCGGAACGCTGGGCGTTGCCGACCCACTGCTTGGCGTTACCGCTACCGCCCCAGTAGGGCATGTGGCGGCCGCTGGCAGCGACCTTCCAAGCGGTATATGACACACACTGGCGTTTATACATACCCCACGGGTCAGACATAGAGTTCGGGAATGGTGCATTAGCCCACGGGTATCGGTCACCACTGACCGACTGCGGCGCACTGTAAGATGCCGTGACGAAACTGCGCGCGCTGCCGGCACTGAATTTCCTGGCCGGCTTGCGGTAGCTTACGAAACCCTGGTCATTTAATGAGGACTGCTGACGGCGCAGAGCAGCGATTTGGGCGTTATTAGAGTCCATGCTGCTTGCGTAAGCCGTTTGCTGCTGCAAGTTCAGGCCGAGCAAACGGCTATTTTCGGCGCGCTGGCCGTCTAAACGGCTTTGCATTGCTTGCTGGTCGGCCAGCAAATTCTGTGCGGCTTGTTTTTCGCCGTTCAACTGCTCGGTGAGCTGCTCGATGCGCTTCGTAGTCGCGTCGATTTTACTCTGTACGCTAGTTCGATACTCAGCACGGTCAAAGAAGGTGCTAAAGTTCTTACTCGAGGCCAGCATCTCTAAAGTACTGGTGTCTCCCTCGGTGTACATCATGCGCATGTTAATACCCAGAAGCTGCTTCTGCTGGGCCAGCTCGGCCTCAGCCTTGGCAATGTCCTGCTGAAGTCCGTCGATCTTCGTCTTGGACTGGTTAATCTGACTGGTTAGAGCAGCGATCTCGGCCTGCTGTGCGGCAATGGTCGCCGACAAACTGCTAGCCTGGCTGCTTAAATTCTGTTTGTTCTGGGCTGCGCTGGCATTGGAATGCTGCAGCTGCTTAATTTTGGTGTTATAGCCTGCGGCCTCAGCCGGCGAGGCAAAAATCGGAAGCATTAGGACGGCAATCGGCACGCTCCAAAGAAGCGGCGACCATTTATGGGCCGTCGTACGTTTCAATTTAGATAAAAACAACTCTTAAATAACCCTCCCTAGGTGTTGCTTGGTCGTCCGTCATTAAGACGCGGCAACCCACTGTTAAAAATCTATTTACATAGGTTTTTTAGTTTTTGTTAGGTTTGGCGTCATGATGTCAATCCCCCTCGTGCCCACTCATAATCAAGGCATCTCGAAAATAATAATTGGCCGACTGTCGCGGCAGTGCTGTCGTAGAAATAAAGTTGAACTGCAAATGTGGTGGTTGCCGGTCGCTGCAAGAAGACAACTCTATCCAGTGTAGGGTACTCCCATTGGGCTGTCAAATTTCTCACACCACAGGTGGTGTTTTGATCTGTTATTTAGACACTAGACGTGAGCGAAAAGGTTAGCTTTTTTACTGCCTATGCTAAACCAACGCCGCATAATTGTTCCTCGTATATGACACTTTTAGCGAACCAGATAGGGCAGGAAACAGTGGCGGCAAACCAACCGCTTGCCGAGCAGGCACCGCCGCAACCGGTTCCGGCCGCAGAAGATGAGGAGTCTCTCATTAAACTTTGGGCGTTTGCCATTCTGCATGTACCGCATGCTGTTGGGCGGTTGGCCATGTCGGCCCTGCCCAAACGAAAGCACGGCTACGAGGAAGTGTACGACCCAGTCACGGTCACCCGTGAGTATAAATGGAGATAATCAAATCGCTTTGCGAATTTGCTCGAGTGCACTGATGGCGCCGTTGGCACTAACGGCTATATCGCCGGACGATTCATAGGCGTCGACGATTAAGCCGCGGGCGTCAATCACAAACGCCGACCGCACCGCTTCGCCGGTGCGGTAATGGTAGACGTGATAATCCCGGGCCGTCCGGCCCTGCGGGTGATAATCAGACAGCAGCGGAAAGTGCAGGTTATAGCTGCTCGAAAAGTTGACGTGGCTCCAGACGTTATCGGTCGAAACGGCCAGCACCTGGGCTTGCAGGCGTAAAAATTCTGTCAGCGCTTCGTTGAAAATCGTTAGCTGTCTAATGCACACTGGATTGAAATCGGCGGCATAAAACAGCAACACTACCGGCTCGCCGCGGAAGCTATCTAGCGAGACATAATGGCCGGGGGCGTCGGACAGGTTAAAGCCGGGAGCTAGCGTGCCGGCGCGCAGCGGCTGATTTGGCATCACTTTCCTTCGGATTGGCGGCTTCTGTAATGGCGCTCGTCAGCGACTCGTAGTCTTGCGCGCCGTCGTACCGTGTGCCGTTGATGTACAGCGACGGCGTGCCGTTCACCCCGCTGCGGATTCCGCTCACAAAGTCTTCGCGCACCCGGGCCGCCGCGAGGTCGGAAGTCATATCGATAATTAGCCGCTCAATATCCAATCCCAGCACTTGGGCATACACAATCAGGTGTTCTGGCTCCAGCCCGTCCTGATGCTCAAACAAAATGTCGTGCATCTCCCAAAAACTGTTTTGCATGCTGGCCGCCTCGGCCGCCAGGGCGGCTGGCAGGGCGTGCGGCCGGATCTGCGTTAACGGAAAGTTGCGGAAGACCAGACGCACCATTTCCGGCTTCTCACCCAAAAGGCGCTTTAGCAAGTGATAGGTCCGCGCCGACTGCGGGCATTCGTAGTCGCCATATTCCACCACAACCACAGGGCTTTCAGTACTCCCTCTGGAGTGGTCGCGACCATCCACTGGCGACGCTAATGTAGAAAGCGTATCCATATAAGCGTTCCTTCGTTACTTGTCCTACCATCAAACACCGCCATACGGATTATTGAAGTGAGAATGCTAACAACAGCTCTTTAAATGTTGGCATTCTTACCGCGCCATTGTTGTTAATCTTACAGCCAGATAAACCGCTTTTGCTTTACAGTTACGTCAAAGCAAATAAGGAGGACGTATGGCAATCAGGAAGACAGAGGTAACGCCGCTGGATATGGATATCACGCGCAACGTGGCGAGCAGTTTGTGGTGGCTGCTTTTACTGGAGGGAATCGTAGCCGTCTTTTTCGGGATTGTGGCGGTGTTTTGGCCGGGCATCACGTTAGTTACGCTGGTCTACCTGTTCAGCGCTTTCATTCTGGTGTGGGGCGTTAGCGAAATCATCCACGGTTTCTTAACCATACGCGCCCGAGACACTTGGTGGCTGACCCTCCTGTTCGGCATTGCCGGCCTAGGCGTCGGCATCTATTTAGTGCGCCATCCGCATGTGACCTTTGCGGCTTTGATTTTGATTATCGGCCTGATGCTGATCGGCCGCGGCTTGCTGGACTTGGTCGGTTCGTTCCTGGGCCGGCGAGGCGACACGCACCGTATTCTGTCGGCGATTATCGGTGCGGCGGCGGTGATTGCCGGCATCATCTTATTATTCCAACCGGCATCAGGGGGCGTGGCCTTTGTCTGGATCCTCGGACTGTACGCCCTGGTGTACGGCGCATTAACCGTCGCCTTGGCCATCGAGCTGCGCACCGCCTGGAACGACTTCGGAGGCATGGAAGATGGCAGACGCTGAACTGGCTCCCCGGCTTTATATATACTCGGACCCTGGCCGCACGGACGGCCTGATTAGTTGCGGAAGACTAGCTGGGAAGACTAATCCAGGACGGCCGCGGCCAGGGTTCAGACTTAAAAGAGAATATTTTGGAGCCCCCTCAAATTAAATGCTATACTTCACGTTGGTGGGCGATATTTACTTTAGACAGATTGATCATCTTTTAAGTGCTTCAAAAAATAGCGAACAGCTATTTGAGGCGATCGTTAATGCGCCATTCCACAACAAGATAAAAGCTACCCAGATGGATCTGGGTATTGTTGTTTTATTACTTGTCGATAAGGCGAAAGGCACCATAGACCGCATCGCGTTGTCCGACACCGAACAGGCCGCCGGCGCCGTCAAAATGTCCGAGAAGCCTTTCCGGGAGATTGTTATTCCGCTGCACTACCAGGGCAACGCCATTGCCGAAGCCATCGACAGCGGCGAGCCGCAATCGGTCACTGATTGGAAACACCTCTTCATCCCGGCGCTGGAGCCGAGCGCCGCGCGCTTTAATCAGGCCGGGGCGGGGATCGAATTCAGTTGCGTCTACCCGCTCCAGGCACGCGACGGCGGCGCTTTGATCTTCAGCTTTTATCAGGTAGGCGCCAACATCGGCCCCAAACAGCGCTCTTTTATGCGTAAGTACAGCGATCTGGCCAGCCGGTATTTACGCGAGGCCTCAGGCGGCGACTAAAGCTCGTGCCTCCGCCTCATAACGCCCGCCATCGGTAAATCTGGTAAGCTCCTTGAAAAAACGGACGGCCTTCCAGCGACCGCTGGTCGCGGCCATCACCCGGACGAATTCTTCATTGCCGCGCTGGACATAAACGTTCATCTCAACCCAGTCCTTCAAAGGGATGAGCGTATGGCCGTTGCCGTTGGGACGCCTCATAAAATCTATTACATAACTTACGCCGCTGGGTTTGCGGAACCGCAGTAGTGCAGCAAGCTTGGCCCGCTGTTCGGCGCGCGTGCCGGAGTAAACCGAGGTGACGGCCGAGGTGACGTCGAACAGCCCTTCGGTCTCCAGAATAGCATCGATATCACTCTCGATCGTTACGTCGGCTTGCCGGATGTCCAGACGTTCTTTATCGACATCGGTATGTATCAAAGCATCGTTCATGCGCGCGATTTTGCCGCTGATAATTTCCTCGGGCAGTAGGCATGCAACTCTCCAGCGGTTGGTCGCCTCATCGGCCGGATCATCCCGGTCGACGCCCAGGATACGTCTGGTCACGTCCCGGTTGGCCAGGAGCGGATTGAAGATAGCCGTCTTCTCTTTCGACAGCGCCAGGGATCCGAGTTTTCGGCCGGTCATTACTTTAATCCGGTCAAAGTTAAACTGTTCGGCGTGATCACTTAGCACGATTCGGCGGTTGCCAGTATTGTTGCCGCAACCCACATCAAGCCGGGTGGGGAACAGGCCCACGAGATGTTCGAGCGCCGCGTCCAAAAATTTCACACTGCCGTAACGTTGGGAAATGGAAGTTCCGAGAATGCGGTTGACGTGGCAGTCCTCCAACTGCTGCATAGCGTCCGGCTCTTCGCGCATCCAAGCGAACCCGTCCAGCCAGTCACCGGGCATGGAATACTCATAAGGATAGGCGATGCCGGGGCGGCGCAGTAACAGGAACGCACGGCTGGCCCGCAACATGCGCAAGGCCTCAGGGGCGGTTCGCTCCGGGTTGGCCTGATAGAGCCGTCCCTGCAGATAGACCTCGTCGGGATGGTCGAAAATGCCAATCGCTGCCATGGCATAGGCCGCGCTGAACGGCTGTCTTTCGTCCTCGGCCATGCGTTCCAACCCGCTTCGAATACGGCCGCGGTATTCCACGAAGCCCGTTTCGTCAATGGCGGTTAATGGACGAGTCGGAGACATATGCCCAGTCTGCCAAACCGTTCCTAAGATGGGTGTAAAAATTCTTACAGCCTCGGCCGGCAGTACATGGTTGACTCTGTGGGACAGATAATTGAGTCGGGGATGAGACTAGCTACATTAGCAAAACGAACCAACCGGTCATTAGCACCAATCTACCGCTCGCTATACTTTCCGCCAGCGGTCATTTTTTTGGCTATTTTTTTTGGCGTACTGCTCGCTTGGCAGAACGCCCAAACTACCCTGCAACAGAGCGTAACCACCGCCGCTGATTCGCGGGCCAACGCTTCAGACCAAATCTTGCGCGAACATTTTCTGACGTACGATCAGATGCTGCGTGGGGGGGTCGGCTTATTCGAAGGCTCCGACGCAGTTACCTTAAAAGAATGGGAGAGAGCTATCCAGTCGTTCCAGTCAGGTCAGAACTTACCGGACCTACTTAGTGTGGGGTTTATAAAGGTATTTACTGCCGACCAAATTCCGGCGCTCACTCGGTATATGGAAACCCAGGGCATCGATAACTTCAAGGTTACACCTGAAAACCCGCCGCGCAACGAATTTGCCAGCCTTCTCTATATAACTCCGTTAGAGCCAGCCCGCTATTTACCTTACGGCTATGACGCATACACCGACCCCGCTAGACGGGCCACCATGTTTCGGGCTCGGGACCAAAACACGATTGCCATGACAGCTCCGCTTCCGCACATCATAAAATATGACGAACCGCTGGCAACCACCAAGGGTTTTACAATGTACATACCGTACTATAATCGGGAGTTGCCGACCAACACGGCAGCGGAGCGCCGGGCCGCGTTGCTAGGCTACATCAACGCTTCGTTTAACGCCAATACCTTCTTTGATAGTCTGGTGCCGGCCGACCCTAAGGGGGCCGGTGTACAGGTTACTACCAAAAACGACAGCGGCACTAGCACCCTCTACACCTCGCATTCCTTTAACACCATCAACGAACTGCCCGGCAAGACCAGTATCGTCAGACGCCTCAACATCCATGGCCAGGCATGGGACATGCACTACGTCTATGACACGAGGACATTAGTCAGCAAGGAACAACTGAACCGGCCGACGCTAGTGCTGCTCTTCGGCACAATCTCAGCGGCATTACTGTCAGCCGTAGTCTACTTACTGCTCCGAACTCGCGCTCAGGACCTAAGCGCCCAGAAAGAACAAGCCGTCGAACTGGCCAAGGACGAACTGTTGTCGCTCGCATCCCACCAGCTACGCACGCCGGCCACCGGAGTAAAACAATACGTGGGCATGGTTTTACAGGGATTTGCCGGCAGAGTCACAGCCTCGCAGCGAAGCCTATTGGAGAAAGCCTACGCCAGCAATGACCGCCAGCTGCGTATCATCAACGAAATTCTGCACCTGGCCAAAATCGGCTCCGGCCGGATCGTCCTTGCCAAACAACCGACGAACCTGGGCGACTTGATAACCGACATCACCAACGAACAGCGCCATGATATCGATTCGGCGCGGCACCAGGTGACCATTCATACGCCGGACGATCCGGTCACGGTTTTCTCCGATACGCACATGCTGCGGATGGCCATCGAAAATATCCTCAGCAACTCCATCAAATACACTCCGCAAGGCGGCAAAATTGACATCCGAGTCAGGACCGACAAATCAAAAGCTTATGTGACGATCGCCGACACCGGTGTTGGCATTAAGCCCGGAGATAAAGAAAAAATCTTCCGCCAGTTTTCGCGCCTGCCGAACGAAATGAGCCAGCACGTTGGCGGCACCGGCATCGGTCTGTACCTGGCCAAACATCTTGTCGAGCTGCACAAAGGCTCAATCGAAGTCGAATCCGAACAAGGCAAAGGCTCGACCTTTACCATAGCCCTGCCGCTAGCCGGAAGCTCAAGCGGTTCTATGAGAAATCTAACTGTTACAGGGAAAGGCAAGACTATAATTAACAAGAGATGAAAAGTAATACGAACCCCAAATCCAGCAAGAAGTCGACGGTATTGATTGTCGAGGACGAGCAAAGCCTGAACGAAGCGTATCAGATGATATTGCGCAAGGCAGGCTACACCGTCCAGGTGGCGTTTGACGGCCAAGAGGCACTGGAAGTTTCGGAGATGGAAGAACCGGCGCTGATTTTGCTGGACCTGCGCATGCCGCGCATGGACGGTATCGAATTCCTGCGTAACTACAACCTGCGTAAGGACCATCCCGAGGTCAAAGTGATTGTCTTTAGCAATTACGATATGCAGCGTGAGATTGATGAGGCTTACAACCTCGGCGCCGACCGCTACTTTATGAAAGCCTTGGCTTCGCCAAAGGAATTGTTACAAGTCGTTGAGAATACCTTGTCAGCCCAGAGCCCTAACTGATAATTATGTCCTGGAAACTGTCTTCGCCGAGCATACGCTCGAGCTTCTCTTTGTTGACGGTGTAGTTGTGCAGGTTGTAGTCGAGCACCTTCTGGCGCTTGAGTTTGCTCAGTTCGGTGGTAGTTGTTTCGCGGGTTAAGCCAACCAGACTGGCGATGATGCTATGCGTCAGGCCCAGCTCAATCACATATCGCCCGGCCTTGGTCGGCCGCCCATAACGGAAGAGCAGGTAATAGAGCGTGAACATTATTTTCTCGCGGGCCCGCGATTGCTCCAGCGCCGTGACCCGCATCATGAGGCCCGTGTAATTGGTTACGAAATAGTCAAGTGTCGATGACAATAGTTCCGGGCTGGACACCATGATCCCGTACAACTCTTCTCGAGGCAGGGTAAACACTTCGCAATCGGTCAGCGCCTCAAAGTAGTACAACGTGGTCGACGACTTGCCGAAAATCCACGAAGATGGAAAGATGTCTTGCTTGGCATGGAACGCTACAATCTGCTCCTCGCCGGCATTATTGATCGTGTATAGTTTGACCACTCCGCTCTTCAGCACATAAGCCATACGTGGCGCTTCGCCCTGATACAACAGGATAGAGCGCTTCTTGAAGGTTCTCTTAGTTGCTTTGGATCGGATTCGGTTAAGTATGTCACCCATAAAACTACCTAACTACATGACAATCCTAGTGTTTATTCTAGCATTGGGCTTTGCGATATATTTGTACAAATTGTTACAGCTTTCCGGTATTTTTGCTCACTGCCGCTGCCCCCTGCAAAACGTATGCTTATTAACAGCGACTGCGAGAAGAAGGCGGCGCACATTAAAAGATGGGGAAACAACAAACAACGCTGAAATAGAAGACTGACATGAAATGAGAGACCATGGAGGGATCTATGAAACGTTTACAAGATGACGAGCTGCAGGCTCGTATTCACAACTTCCTACAGCGCAAGCTGGAGGAGTTTCCCGAACTCGCCGACGGCGAGAATCCGGCGCCACATAGCGTGGTAAACAGACAGCCGAAAACCAGAATTTATCAAGCCAAAATGCATTGGGGTACTAAACCCGTGTAATCAACCATAAATAGGAGGGAGCAATGTCCAGATCACGACATGCCGAGCAAACACGTCGAAAACAATTAAACATCAAACCATATGTTAGACAGCGCAGCCAACACTATTCGAACCGGCTCAACCTGGAAATGTAAAGTCCGCCCTTTGGGTTCTTAGGCTATGCGGCGGCCGTGGTGCGGCTCGTCGTGTGGATCATCCGGCATTTCAGTAGCTGAATTTTTGCCTTCGCTATACCATTCGTCTTCGTCAATATCGGTATCAATGTCCGGGTGACTGCGCGGTGTGCGGCCTTGGCCGCGGATGTCGGTCGGTTCGGAAAAGGGTTTGTCGTAATCTTGGTCGAGTTTCTCGCGCTTTTCTTCTTCGTTGGCGTGATCGTCGAGAGATTGCATCATTTTGTCCCTCCTTTCCACTTCTTATTATACGCCCGGACAACATCCTATATCTTTCAGGCTGTTGTATGATATAATACGATTGCTAGAAATAAGCTGCTAACAGTTGTTCTAGAAGTAGTAATTAAAGTATCGCCCCATGAGGAGCAGCTAACTGGAAATGGTCTTCGGTCCCCAGCTTACCTCCGGTGCAAGAAAGAGGATAAGCAAATAATGTCAACCAAACTATTCGTCGGCTCGCTGAGCTACAGCGTCAACGATGACCAACTGAAGGACGCTTTCGCAGCCGCCGGTACCGTCGTGTCTGCCAAGGTAATCATCGACCGCGAGACCGGACGTTCCAAAGGTTTTGGTTTTGTCGAAATGGGTAGCGAAGAAGAAGCTAAGAAAGCCATCGACATGATTAACGGCAAAGAAGTTGAAGGCCGCCCTGTGGCCGTCAGCGAAGCTCGCCCGCAAGAAAAGCGCGAATCCCGCCCATACAACGGCGGCGGCAACCGCTACTAAGAGCTGGAACAAATAAAAACACCCCGGTCAGCCGGGGTGTTTTTTGTTGCGTCAAATACTTTACGCCTTGTGCTTGGCGGCTGCGGACTTTAGGAAGTACTCGCGAACCTGGAACAGGAAAAAGGCGCTAATTGCCGAGCCAATCAACGTGCCCAGCAAGTGGCTAAAGCTGCCGTAATCGGCAAACATCTGGACTACACCGTAGACGGCATTAATCAACAAACCATAGAAGACCAAATCCCAGCCTTGCTTGCGCATCGCTTTGAGGTGGGGGGCTGCCAACAGCAGTAAGACAGCGCTGATCAGCAGCACAACCAGACTGGTGTAGTAGAACATACCCAAGTGGTGCACAACAGAATTATCCCCATAAATGGACGATAACGCATTAGTGTAGTCGACCAGCCGGTCAACCAAGTGTGCGGTCTGCCAGAAGCCCCAAGCCAGCCATAACTGCAACACGCCGCCAATCAACGCCAGCCACCACATGGCCCCAGCCAACGTTTTGCGGCTCTTCGCCGGCAATTTGAACGGAGCATTCTTGTTGAGGACGTCATCCAGCCACGTTTCGAGCTTATCTACTTGTGCCATAGGGTTTTATCTCCTTGATTGTATATAACCTAAGCATAAGCCTGAGAGAGCGCTGAATGCAACAGGATTTATATCCCGGCCACTTTAGAGCGTGATTGTAGGGAAGACCAAGTATGGGTAATTAGCGAGGCCGAGCAGGAACGGAGCAAGAAGAGCCAGCGAAGCCAGGAACCACCACATCCGCCACTCCTTGCCGGCGGCCATCAACGCGGCCTGCACCAGCACCAGGCCGGCGGCAATCACCGCCAGGTAGGCATACGGCAAATTAAATAGGTGCGAGCCGCCGCCGTTCAAGACACCGAGCAGCACAATGGCCAGCACGCCGGCCAGGGCCATGTTAAGCATACGGCTGATCGCCACCACTCCTTGCGGTGTCTGTTTACCGCCCAGATAAAATAAAAATGCGGCACCCAACGCTAGCAACCCGAGCACCAGCGATAGAAATAATGTTGCACCCACGCCGGTTTGCCAGAAAGCATCGCCGGTGACCATAAAAATTCCGCAGGCGCCCAACGCCAATGGCACCACTAAGCTAGCCGCCAAAAAAACATAGTTCGCCAGTTTGCCGCCAGTTCGCACCTTTTTGGAGTACAGATAGACTAAAAATCCGGCTCGCAGCAACAGCGCCGCCAGCCCCAGAGCGATTATCGGCCACATCTGACCCACGACCGAGACGGCCGCATCGTTAAACAACACCGCTAAACCAAGACAGCCCGCGGCCAGCAGGACGTTGGTAGCTTCCAGCCGCGGCGTAAACACCTTGCCAGACGGCTTAGCCGGCGCCAGCCGCGGCTCAACCCGTAACAAGGCCACGCCCAACTCGACACCGCTCAACACCCCATACAGGCTAAAAGCCGTCAGAATCGTCAAAAGAGACGGAAGGTCACCGTTCATCGCTTTGCCTCACCTCTCGTCGCAACAAATGCACATTTCCCCCGTGCTTATGCTTAATTATACCACGAGCAGTTGAGGCGGCTGGCTGGAAAGAATCTAAAACGATTGGCGGATATGCGAAAAGCTGTAATCCCAATCGGCATCGGACTTCTTGTGCGGGTTGAAAATATTCTGCGGGTCAAATAGGTCTTTGGTCTCGCGAAAAATTTCCACCACCTCGCGGCCGAACTGCTCCTTGAGCCACGGCCCGCGAATCAGGCCGTCGTTGTGCTCACCGCTCAAGCTACCCTTGTAATGCAGCACCAGCCGGTCAACTTCTTCCATGGCCGGCAGCAATTTGGCGCGTTCCTTGGGGTCCTCAATCTTCATTAACGGGATAATATGAAAATTACCGTCGCCCATATGCCCGGCAATTGTCGCCATAAGATGATACCTTTTTATAATCCGGCGGATCTTTGGCAGGAATTCGCTTAAGTATTCCGGATTCACGATCAGGTCGTCGATGAACGGGGCAGTGTGCTTGTCCTTCACCTTGCTGCGGAGCAGGTTGAAGCTCTGGCGGCGCATCAGCCAGAACTTCTCGCTCCTGGCTTCGCTTGGATCTTCCTCCTGGCCATTGATCTCATAACGGGCGTGGTGGGCGCCGAGGTCACGGTGCAAAGCTTTGATCTTTTCCCGCACCTCATCCTCTGTCTGGCCGTTAAACTCAACCATCAGGATCAGTTTGGGGATGCCGCGCAGCAGCTGTAAGCCGTCGGGAATCAAGCTAAAGAGTAGGTGTACAAACCGTACCGGCCCGAGCATTTTCAGGAAACTCGGCAGGAAGCGAATCGATAACCACAGCGTGGCGTCGTCGAACGATTCGAATGTGGCCGGGTGATGTTCTAACACTTTAGGGATAATCTCGCCCAAACGATCGATGTCGTGCAAAAAGACTACCAACAGCCCAGAGTGCGGCCGTTTCGGCACCAGGCGGTATTTGATGTCAGTTACCAGGCCGAGCGTGCCTTGGCTGCCAATAATTAACTTGGTCAGGTCAAACACGCCGGTCTCGCGGTCCCAGACATCCCAGAGGTTATAACCCATGGAGTTTTTGCTCACTTTTGGTTTGGCGGCCTTGATTTTGTCATAGTGCCGTTCGATCAAGTGGAACAGGTCTTTGTAGAGCTTGCCTTCGAAGTCCTTTTGGGCCATTTTCTTAACCAACTCCACACGTTTCAGCGGACGCACGGTGTATTCTTTGCCGTCCGCAAATACAACCTTGAGCTCGTTGACGAAGTTGGTTACTTTGCCATATTCCAGCGATTTCTCGCCGCCGGAGTTGTTGGCGACCATACCACCGATGGTGCACAGGTCGCGGCTAGCCGGATAGGAAGGCATGATAGCGTTGTGTTTGAGTGTTTCTTTTTCGAAATCGCGATAGAACACACCGGGCTGGGCGTGGGCCTCGGTGGCGGTGACACTCTCGATCTTGGTGAAGTGCCGGTTAAAATTAACCACAATGCTTTCGTTGACTGCACCGCCGGACATGTCCGTACCGGCCGAACGGGCCGTCACTGACAGATTGGGCATGTCTTTCTTGTGCTCAGCCGCCAGTTTGACCAACTTCTGGACATCACGGCTGTCCCGAGGCATCACCACAACCTCCGGTTTTATCTCAAACAGCGAAGCGTCATGACTAAAAAACTCCCGGGTTTCATCGGTCTGATCAATTTCACCCTTGAAGCCGGCAGACCTCAGCTTCTGCAAGAATTCATCCATGCTCTAAGCTTAACCGGGAAGACAGCGAACCACAAGAGCCTGTTTATCGGAGGCTAGGCAGCCGGCGGCGGGTATTTGGCGAGCAGCTCATCACTCGGCGTAAATAACAGGCCAGTATAGACCCAGGAGTCCAGGTTGGGGTGCCCGGCAGTCAGTTCTGAAGCCGCTAAGACATTGGTGAGCAGGGGCCGCATGTCGGCGGCTAGTTCCTCACGCAAGGCCATGGCACCGGCAAATACGGCGTCGCGGTCGTCATGATTGCGGAGGAAATTACCTACCAGTCCATGCCGATACACTCTGGCCCTGTCGGTGATTGGGCCCGCAGACTGCCGCAAAGCGTCCGATGTTACTTCGGCAAATGTCCTGACTTGCTGAAAATTGGCCGGATTGACCAGCAGTTCATCTGCCAGCGTCACCCGCGGATCGTCCGG
>DATJJV010000057.1:0-6347 GCA_035491975.1 Pristimantibacillus sp.
AGGTAGTTTACCAGTCCGATAATCACACCGGCAAGCATAGCCGCCCAGAAATTCTTAACGTGCAACGGTTCGTACAGCCAACTGGCCAGCAAAACCGAGAAGCCGTTGATTACCACCATGAACAAACCGAGTGTCAGCAGAATAGCCGGCAGACTAAGCAACACCACCAACGGCTTGATGACCGAGTTAATAACGGCCAGGATGAGGCCGGAGATTACGACTACGCCGAACTTGCTGCCGGATGTCTTAAACTCTAGACCGGTGCTCAAGATACCGGCGGCAATCCACAACCCTAAACCGCAGACGAACCAGCGTACCAAAAAGCGGTAGAGAAAACCCTTGTTCATACTTATTCGTATTGTATCACGCGGGGCTAACTTAATTCGCGCGAAAGTTTATCGCTCAGGATTTCGTGCCCTTCGGCGGTAATTAGAATGTTGTCTTCGATGCGTACGCCAATGCCCTCTTCAGGGATGTAAATGCCGGGTTCCACGGCCAGCACCGCACCTGGTTCCAGCGGCCGGTCATAGTCGCCGGAGTCGTGGGCATCGATACCTACAAAGTGCGAGGTGGCGTGCGGGAAGTAGCGGCGCACCAAGTCGTTATCGATCGATTTGATAACGCCGAGCTCGCGCAGTTTTTCGCCGACAAATTGCGCCATGCTGCGTTCGTACTCGCGCAGGCTGGCGCCCGGCTTGAGCAGCGAAAAAGCATATTCCTGGGATTGCAGGACGGCCTTGTGGACCGCTTGCTGGCGGCGCGACGGTTTGCCGCCCAAGCTGACAGTGCGGGCGATATCGGCACAGTAGTGCGCCATCCGCGCGCCAACGTCGATCACTAATAGCTCATCACTGGCCAGCGGTACATCGCCGGCGCTCAAGTGCAGCACGCAGGCCCGAGGACCGGCGACAGCGATCGGGTCGAAGGCGTGGCCCTCGGCACCGCGGCGGCGAAAACCGTGAGTGATATCGGCTTCAACCTCGTATTCGAAGGCGTACTTACTCAACCGCGACGGCTTGGTAACTTGTTTAATTGTCTCGATAGTTATATCTACCGCCCGGCGCAGCGCTTCCAGTTCAACAGGTTGCTTAACCATGCGCATGCGCATCAGATGCTGACGCAGGTCGAGCAGTTCCAACTCACCGTTAATCTCTTTCAATCGCTTATTGAGCATCGCCCGGGCCGGGTTGGCGTACATACCGAAGACGTCCATGTACGGCGGGTTGGCCGACAGCGTGGCGACGTGCCGGACTTTTTTGACGCGGGCAGCGAGCTGTTTCCAGCCCTCCTTT
Organism: Pristimantibacillus sp.; assembly: GCA_035491975.1. GTDB lineage: Bacteria > Patescibacteriota > Saccharimonadia > Saccharimonadales > UBA4665 > PMNU01. The sequence goes on from DATJJV010000057.1 coordinate 1,293, forward strand.
TCGTTGAGCACCTCGTCCACCCCGGAACGGCGGGCGATGTCGGCAGCTTGCAGCACACCCTCAGAGGCCTCCATCCAGGTACCGCGGTCGGGCAGAATCAGATATTCACGGCCCTTGTCCATTACTAGTACGATGTCCGGATCATCGATGCCGGTCAGATACCAAAAGCTACCGTCCTGGCGGAACGAAAAAGCCTCGTCAGCCGCCTTTTGCAATAAGCCGTTGGCTGTAATGACGATCGGTGCGGTGCCGGTAAACAACTGGCGCAGACGCTCACGGTTACCGGAAAAGAAGTCACTCCCAAACAAGTCACTCATGACGCTAGTCAGTATACTACACTACCCCGTTCGTGGTATTTTATAGTTAACATGACGCTATTGCTTAAAATCCGCCTGAGCTGGTTTTTCTTTATATTTTTTGCGATCTTCATGGCCTCGACGTATCTGATCCCGGGCGTTACGTTCAGTCCGGCAGCGCTGACCCTTTTCTCGGTCAACTCGTTCCTGTACGGTTTTTATATTTCACCGGTATTGTCCGCCCAGAAAGCCCGGATCGACGACCTATCGCGGATCATCCGCGCCGAAGCCAACGCTCTTTTCGATATCCTTTTGAAAACTAAAAAATTGCCGGAGAAAAGCCGCAACTACATTCAGGATATGTGCGGCGATTACCTGACCGCCAGTTTTCGCCAGCGCAAACCGGCCGAGGGCGAGCACGAATACCAACGGCTTATCTCTTATTGTCTGGACTACGAAGGCAAGGACCCGGCCACTATCGAAAAAATCCTGGAAAAACTGGTTGCCAACCAATCCAGCCGTTCGCAGCTGGCTATGCAGCTGGGCAACAAAGTCTTTAGTAACGAGTGGTGGATTATGCTGGTGCTGTTTAGTATCACCTTAGGTTTCGTGCTGTTCCTGGGAGTACCGAATAATTTCCTGATGCACCTGGTCAAAGCCCTGCTCTGCACCGGGTTAGCCATGCTGATGATCAACCTGCTCAAGCTCAGCACCCTAACGCACAAAAAAGCCAAACAGATCTGGGCCCCGCTCGACACGCTTAAAACATCACGCTTTCGACGTTTCGACTAGAGTATTGTTAAATAATGCTTAAGATTATATAATAACTACATATGACTACTGTTTTGCCTCGCACCGAGGTGGGCGCGACTACCTTCGATGTGGCCGAAACACGGCTGCGCGAAGGTTTTGAGGCAATGGTTGGCGACCTTGGGCTGAGCGACATTGTTATTCCGACCTCATATCGCAACCCCAATAATATCCCGGCCGACCGCTACGGACTGGTGCCGATTACCCGGAATCCGGATCCGCAATATCCCGCTCGGAAATCCGCGCTCCCGGCCGGTTTCGACTGTCGTATGCCTCAGGATGTAAGCTGCGTCTACTACAATGGCGTCCAGGTCCACAACATGCCGCATTTAGACACGAACTTCGGGATCGGGCTAACGTATCAGCCCGAGGAGTCAGAAGCCCGGCGCCACCTGGTGGCGGTTACTGCCGCCGGCGTCGTCCAAGAGTACTGGGAACCCGATAACGTCTATCTGCAAGTTAAACAGCTGCAAGGCCTGGTGAGTAACGCCATGCAGCCGGAGTTAGCCCCTGCCCTCCGCCCCGGCTGGTTTAAAGTGCGTGAGTCGCTATTGAATGCATGGCTGGAAATCGCTCCCAAACTGGGGATTGGCACGGTCGCTGTCTGGTCGGTCCATAATAATCCCTACGCCGTGAATGCCGGCGACGCGCCAACGCGCAAACGCTTTGAGCGCGGTTATGATGATGTCGCCCGCGGCATGGGCTTTGTCTTGGATGACAAAACCAAACTTTGGCTCAAGCAGGTCGATTAAAGGCTCTTGGCAATCCTGCTAGCCAGTGAGGTGCCGACCACATCAGCAACTTCGGCCTCACTAGCTAGTTTGACGCCGCGCAACGAACCGAATGCCCGGATAAGCTTTTTACGGGTAATCGGGCCGATGCCGGGAATGTCATCGAGCATGCTTGATGTCTGGCGTTTGGCCTTGAGCACTGAGTGGTAGCTGACGGCAAAACGGTGCGACTCGTCGCGGATGCGCTGCAGCAACTTCACCAGATTAGTATTGTGAGGAATATTTACAAGGAAAAAATCTTTACTTTCGCTGACGTATCCGCCCAGCTTGTGCAACATTGGCGTATTTAGTGTCACATTCGACTTATCCCGCTGGATCACCAGCTGTTCTTCGCGCTTAGCCAGCCCGACGAACGGCAGTTTGCCGCAGCCCATCTCGTCGCGTGCCTGAATGGCGGCATCCAGCTGGCCTTTGCCGCCATCAATCAGCACCAGACTGGGCAAACCCCAGGCCTTACGGTTTTTTTCGCTGAGCCGCCTTTTGATGGTTTCGTTCATATTGTAAAAATCGTTGTTGTGATCCTTTTTGGTCTTGAACTTGCGGTACTCGCCCTTGTTACTGACACCGTTGGTAAATACCACCATGCTGGCAACCACGTCAGTGCCTTGCATGTGGCTAATGTCGTAACCTTCGATACGCTTCGGGAAGCCGTCCAGACCCAGTAACTCGACCAGCTCAGATAAGGCGTGATCCTTAGAGATGTCTAAGAATTCTTTATCGCTAAAAATAACCTGCTTGCTCAACCGCTGCAGCGCAAAGAACTGGTTGCGGGCTTTGGCCGCGCCCTCAAAATCCTGGGCTTTGGCCTTTTGCTTCATGTCTTTTTCCAGTTCGCGCTCGATACTGAGCTTGCGGCCTTCGACAACCGCCATCAGCCGGCGCAGGTTGGCGCGGTAATCTTCCAGCGAGGTCTTGCCGCTTTCCAGCCCGGGGTCGAGCCCGATGTAGTAGTGCAGGCTGGCGCGCTTTTGGCCGGGCGTGCGCTTGGTGGCGTACGGGAAAATGCGGCGCAGCACCTTCAGCGCTTGCCGAATACTCAGGGCCGACAGATACGGCCCGAAATATTTGGCTCCATCGTCCAGCGGGCGGCGGGTGGTGGTAACGGTTGGGTATTCGCTGTCGTAGTCGATCCGGATATACACCATACTCTTATCGTCGCGCAGCAAAATATTGTAACGCGGCATGTAGCGGCGCACCATCTCGGCTTCCAAAAACAGGGCCTCAATTTCGCTGTCGACGACCATCCAGTCGGTGTCCGCAATCTCAGCAACCAGCGCCTCGGTCTTGGGATCGCGCGCCCGGCTTTTTTGGAAATATTGACGGACACGGTTGCGCAACACCGCAGCTTTGCCCACGTAAATAATCTCGCCGCTCGAATCCTTGTGGAAATACACGCCCGGCTGCGTGGGCAGCTCTTTTAACTTGTCCTGTAATGCTTCGTTCACTCTTCTATTTTACCAATCTTATAGCGGCGCCTAGCCAGAAATGTAGCGCTTCCAGCGATCTTTGGAGCACAGCCGCGGCCAGTGCTGGATATTTTCGGGATACACGGGGATCTCTTCGGCGTGTACCCAGTGACGCTTGCGGTCACTGCGGATACGGTCCGGAAAGCGGATACCGTCCAGGTGGTCGATCTCATGCTGGACGATGCGCGCCGTAAAACCCTCAAATACCCGCTCAATCTTGTCGCCGGACGGCGTAAGTGCCCTCACCTTGACAGCCACTGGCCGCCGCACCAGGCCCCAGACCGGACCGGCCGAAAAACAGCCTTCCCGCCCCTCCTCGGTCTCTCGCGAGCGCCAAACAACCTTTGGGTTAATTAGACATGTCAGCCGGCCGCCATGGGTGCGCGCCGACGTCACCCGCTCGTCAATTAAGATGATCCGGTAGGGCTCACCCAGCTGCGGCGCCGCCAGGCCAACCAGCATGCGGTGTGTTTTACGCTCTTGGCTGTTTTGCCGCTGGCTACCCGAGGCAATTAGCAATTTTTGGATAACCGATTGGATAACCGGCGCCGGTATGAGCTTAGGGTCGACCGGCGGTACCGGCTGACTAAGCTGCGGACTTTGCGGCGGCAACATGCCGAGTAATTTTTCCTGGGCAGTGCGCCGTTTATCGCCGGCGGTCACATCGTATAGGTCAGGCGGCAGTAGTAGCGCCGAGGGCTTGCTGGCAGGCATCTGAACAGGTCTCCTTGCTGGTTTTGCAGTCGTCACAGATGAGCACGAGGTTGTTGCATGGCAAGTTGGCGCAATTTTCGTAATTGCTGGTCTTGCCGCCGCAGTGTACGCAGATGCCGATGTCGGCGGCTTTGTCTGAAAACTTAGTGCCCATCCGGCCGTCGAAAACGTAGAGCGAACCTTCCCAAAGGCCATCGTCTTTGTAAGCCTCGCCGTACTTCACAATACCGCCGTCAATCTGATAGACGTCCCGGAAGCCGCGCTTTTTCATCAGCATGCTTAAGACTTCGCAGCGCACGCCGCCGGTGCAGTAAGTCACGACCGGCTTGTCTTTGATGTCATTGTATTTGTCGCCTTCCAAATCGTCCAAAAAATCGCGTGTGGTGCGAGTCTCCGGCACTACGGCATTTTTGAAGCGCCCGACCGCGGCCTCGTAGGCGTTGCGGCCATCGAAAAAGATCACGTCGCCGCCATGCCTCTCAACCAATTCGTGGACTTGCTCGGGTTTAAGGTGTTTACCGCCGCCGACCACGCCGTTTTTATCAACTTCTATCTCGCCGGCCGCACCAAAGGTAACAATCTCGTCGCGGACTTTAATGCTCAGCTTCGGGAAGTTCTCGCGGCCGCCCTCCGACCATTTGAAAACGGTCTTTTTGAACGGCTCGTAGCTTTTGGTGGCCTTCACATAGGCCTTTAGGTCTTCGATGTTACCGCCGACGGTGCCGTTCAGACCATGTTTGGAGATGAGGATGCGCCCCCGTAAGTTGTACTGCTCGCAAAGGGCGCGCTGCCACAACCGGATGGCTTCCGGATCGGCCAAAGGCGCAAACTTGTAGTACAACAAAATCTTTTGCATCAGAGGTGATTATATCAGTTTTAGGTCGATTGAGCGAATCTGCGAGCGGCCAGTGATTACATTTATGTTAAAAAATTAACGAATTATGGTGTTTCTGTACATATCTCGTAATTATTTTACAA
>DATJJV010000058.1:0-21605 GCA_035491975.1 Pristimantibacillus sp.
AGGATGTAGCTGTTGCCCGGGTTGAGTTTGATAGTGGCAATCGGTGTCGGGTCGTTGAAAGAGCGCTGGATAAACAGATTGCCGGACGGTTGGTCGATAACATTGCCGCTGTTTTTGATAACCAGGTTGAAATTGGCCGGCAAATATTCGTAACGCGAAGAGCCGGCCTTGAAGCTGCCGATCTCCAGTTGGCGTTTGGCATCAGACCGGTTGATGTTAATCAGGTTAAAGACCGCTACCGATGCTTTGTAGGTTGCTCCCTGCGTTTCGGGTTTGACGTCCGGCGCGCTCAGAGTAATGGCTAGCGAGTAGCTGAAACCGACATCGCTCGGGGTGTTATAAATGATGCCCAATTGGGCAGTACCTCCCGCCGCGAGTGTCAGGCTGGGGCTGGAGAAGCTGATCCATTTGTCCAGACCGAGCGGCACCTGCGCTTGCAAAGTGATCTGTTCGGTTTGCTTGTCGATTGTAAAGCCGTTAAGCCTGGGAACCAGTGTTTGGCTGTGGCTGGATAGGTTGCGTACGGTCAGATTGGCAGTCTGCTTTTGGCCGGGCGTTAGTAAGACGCTCATTGGCGAGGGCGAGACCTGCACATTAAAATCATCGCCGCTGGCAGCTTTCGCGCCGGCAGGATATAAGACGGTCAGTAGGGCCGCTCCAAGAAGCAACCCTACTCCGCTTAGACGCAACCACCTCACATGGTTGTTGGACATTGACTACCTCTCGTTAAGGGATCCTGGTACTTGTCCTAGGAACTAGAACAAGCCTGCACCGACAAGCGTGATGGTATCAGCATAATCGGTAGCGGCGGCGGTAATAGCGCTGATGGCGGCATTGTTCTTCAAGGTCAGCACTGCATTGTTAGCGGTTCCGTTTGAAGTAACTACGCTTCGAAGGGTCGTGTCGAGGCCGCCGCCTTGGCCGGCGCTGCTGCCGACAAAGGGTGCTGCGGTAGTAATGGTGCCGCTACCGCTCGTCTGGGAGGTGGTAACACCGAGGTTGTAACCTTCGGTACCGGCACTCAGGGTACTGTTGGTGCCGGGAGTAGTCGAAGCAATAGTGGCGCTGGCGCCGTTGGAGTGCAGACCGGTGCTGCCATCTTGGGCCCAAACTTGCCAGCCGGGAGCGTTGGTGTTGACGGTGACGGTGCGGGGCGTCGGGCTGGTGGTGACCGAACCGGTGGCCAATGTGCCGAGGGCGTCCGAGTTGTTGTTCAGTGCGAAGCTGAAACTTTGCGGCACGGTGGCGCTCACAGCGATCTGGTCGTCGGTCAGACTGGCGGTGACAAAGGTGTTGGTATCAATCACAGCCGGTACGCTGTCGCGGGTCTGAACGGTGCCGCTGTTGGTGCTGCTGGCGCTCGATTTGACCTGTACAGCAGCCTGGTTAGTCCAGTTAAAGCAATACAGCGTGCCGACGACCAGATCAGTCGACGGGAAGGTCACCGTTTGCGTCGTAACGTTGGTGGCGGTGTTGATGCCCAGCCAGGCGGTAGCACCGGACGGCCACGCCAGGTTGGTGGTGCTAACCGTAAAGGTCCCGGCCGCACCCAAGGTGTAACCGGTCGGGAAGATTACCTGCACCGATGCTTCAGTCGAAGCAGTGGCCGGTTTGGCGCAGACCGTACCAGTGGTTTGCTGCGAAATCTTCATGCGATCGAAGCGGACCATAACGCTGTTCAACTGTGCAGCAGAAGTATGGTTGCCAAGGACGGCACCGCAGACGGCAGCAAGAGCCAACACGCCGGAAAGTGAGTAAAAGCTCGCCTTCTTCACCGTGCGGAGCATTTTGGTTTTGATATACATGGGATCCCCTTAATTATGTTTATGGCTTTACCCAGAGTATGTATGGCGTTGCCTCAAAAAGCAATAGCGCAAAAATTTAACTTTCATTTAATGTGGAAAACTCTAGAACAAAAGCGAAACGCTTATCGTCAAAATATCGGCGTAGTCGGTCGAGGCCGGGACAATCGTGCTGGCTTTGGCCTTCAGCGTGGTGGTGACGTTACCGCTTGTTACGGGTGCCGCGAAGGTGGCAAGCTGCTGCCAGCTGGCGGTTAGGGCCCCGACGTTATTGCTAGAGCCGTTGAACGGGCTCATGCTGGTCATTGGGCCGCCGCTTCCCTGCGAGGTGCTGCTCACCTGGGCGCCGTAACCTGTCGATGCCGATGTCAGATCGGTGGTCGCCGATGCGATGGTGTAGCTTGCGGCCGTGCTGCTCAGCCCGGCGTTCTGGCTTCTAATTAATACGTCCCCGCCGTTTAGGGCGTTGGTGGTGACGTCTGCCAAAACAGTGGCGTTGGCCGATACGACCGATCCGGCCGTCAGGCTGCTGAACAAGGCATTAAACGGCGGCGTGCCGGTCAGCGAGGTAGTAACGGCGAAGGTGACACTCGGCGCTATAGTCGCAGCCGTGGCCGTCGGCCCGAACACACTGCCGGTAGCCGAACCCTGCAGCGCTGCTACCTTCACTTTGTATGTCGTGCTAGGCACAAGCCCGACAATCCAGCTGCCGCTGGACCCGCCCCAGGCGGCGTAGGTTTGGTAGTTGCTGATGCTCAAGGCAGTGCCGATGGTTTGGTCGGTCTGGACGTATTTGGTGGTTGTAAAGTTGTCGTCGCTAATTGCAATCAAATATTTGGTGTCCGAGGCAAATCCGGAGACGTTCAGTACCAATTTAAGGCGGCTATATTCGCTGCTGGGGTTGGAGAAAGTTGGCGCGGCTGGCGCCGACAAGGTGGTGACGGCGCGGACGCCGATCGGCAGTCCGTAGCTGCTGCTGGAGGGGCTTCCGCCCGCTTGCCCGGCGCTGACTTGCAGTTGGTAGTTGGAGCTGCTTGGGTTGCCGTCGCCATTGGTAAAACCGTAACCATTCAATATGTAATTACCGCTGGACGGCATCGCAGCGAACAGGGTAAGCAACAGCGCTTTGTACATGCCTTCAGTGTAGCACGCACTGATTTACTGTTGCTCGAGCTTGTCCACGAACGCCTGGACATCGGTGTAGTCGTCGAGGCCAGCCTTTGGTACCAGCACATAAGCGCCGTAAATGGTTCGGCTCCCCAGGACGTTATCATCGGTCAATCCGGCGGACGCTATCTGGCTGTCCGGTACATCTTTGGTGAGGTCGTAGAGCCGCCGGACGTTGCCGGAAGTCAGGTCGGTCTGGACGTTGGCGCCTACCGAGTTAAACAGTTCGCCGAGCTTGATTGGGTTGGCCAGCGTGCCGAGGCTCATGCCCTTGTCTTTGAGAGATACGATAATCTGCCGTTGGTTTGAGGTGCGGGTAAAGTCGCCCGAAGCATATCCGTACGACCCGTAGTGGTCGCCGCGGGCGCGGGCTAATCCGAGTGCCTGGATGCCGTTGATGTGCTGAGTGCCGTTCGGCAGGTCGACCAGCGGCTTCTTATTGTTATGATAGTCCGGGCTTGGGTCGTACAGGCCGCGCGGGTCGGAACTCTTAATGGTGATGTCGATGCCGCCCACGGCGTCAACCGCTTGTTGGATGGCCGTGTAATCCACGAGGGCATAATAATGAATAGGCAGGCCGAGCGACTGGGAAACGACTTGCTCCAGCGAATGCATGCCGCCATGCCCGTACACTTCATTAATCTTTCCATAATCGCCGCCGGGGATTTGGACGTAGAGGTCGCGCGGCACGCTCAGCAAAAAGCCGGTGTGTTTTCGGGTGTTGATACTGAGTACCATGATCGAATCGGTCAGATTGGCGCCTTGGTGTCCGGGGTCGTCACGCGAATTGCCGGCCAGTAGGATGTTCACCCTGCCCTCGTCTTCCCCATTCAGTTTTTGAGGCCGGAACATGTCGATTACCCCTCGCCAGCCGAAGATATGGACCTCATTGCGGATAAAACTTCCCACTACCCAGCCGCCGATGAGTACTACCAGCGTCAGCATGCCGAGAATAATCCAGCGAAGAGTATGCCGGCGTTTGGGCGGCGGCAGTTCGGACTCGCTTCGGAACGGCGGCCGGCGGCCGGTATTGGTCTGCACCGGCAATCCCGGCCGGCGCGTAGTTGCCGGCTTCCTAGTTGGCAATGTCTTCGAGGTGGTAGAGGGTGTTCGTGGTGCGGTCCGCGACATAAAGCTCACCATTATTGTCTTCGCCAAAGGCGCTAATCGTTGTTGATGGTGCGGTTTGGGCCGCAAGCGTCTGTGTCCAGGTGGCGCCGCTCTTGCCGGCGTAATAGATCTGTCCGCCGCAGTAATCAGCAAAGAAGTACTTGCCAACCATGGCCGGATACTTGGTGCCGCGGTAGACGTATCCGCCGATTATCGAGCAGCGTTTCTCAGTGTGATCATATTCCAGTACCGGCGCAGTGTAATTTGCTGCATCTAAGCAGCCAGTCGCGTTAAAAGTGTGTGTGGCTTCGTAACAGCGCCAGCCGTAGTTGTTGCCGCCGCCCGTCTTGGCTGCCACAAAGTTAACCTCTTCGTATTTGTCTTGGCCGACGTCGGCAATGTACAGGTCGCCGGTTTTACGGTCAAAGCTGAACCGCCATGGGTTGCGCAGGCCCAACGCCCAAATTTCCGGCTTGCCGCCACTACTAGCGAAAGGGTTGCCCGCTGGGATGGCTAGGTTGTCGCTGTCGACGTTGACGCGCAATATTTTGCCTAGTAATTGATTTTTGTCCTGGGCGCGGTTTTCCGGGTCGCCGCCGTTGCCGCCATCGCCCATGCCAATGTACAGGTTGCCGTCGGGGCCGAAAGCTAATTGTCCGCCCTTGTGGTTGGTGTACGGCTGTTTAATTTTCAGCAGGACTTTCTCGGTTGACTTGTCGGCCAAGCCGGTCGTTTTGTTCAGCTTGAAGCGCGAGATAATGGTGTTTTGGCCCTTGTCGACATAGTCCACAAACAAGTAGCCGTTTTGGGCGATTTTGGGGTGGAAAGCCAGGCCGAGCAACCCCATCTCGCCATCCGATTGCACCTGGCTTTTAATGTCCAGGAACAGATTGGGATCGAGTTTACCGTCGGCGTTCAGGATACGCACATCGCCATCTTGTTCAGTGATGAACAGGCGCTTATCGGATTGGTCGGGCATAGAGGTAACCGTAGTAACTTTATTCAGGCCGTCAGCCACTTTGGTCAAGGCCAGCTGCGGCGGTTTGTAGGCGGGCTGAGTTTTTTGGACTGTCTTTTTGGGGGCCGGTGCCGGCGGCGGTGCAGGCTTGAAAACTGTTCCCCAGACAATAAGTGCGGCAATTGCCACCGTTTCGAGGCTAATAACTATCCATAGCCACTTGTGTATTTTGCTCATGCTTTTACTGTATCATGGCCTCCGCGATTTACCGCCTGCCGACCGCCAACTTCTGTACGAACCGGGGTGATGGTACAATAGAAGCAAATGATGAGGCTCATTGACGTTATCCGCCAAGCCGTGAGGCGCGTTATGCGCGCTGTGGCCCGCGCTTTAAATAAAGCCACCGGCGGCAAGGTCCATCCCGACACCGTAACACTTACCGGCCTGCTAATGCACTTGCCCATTGCCGTTTTGGTCGCTACCGGACATTGGCTGCCGGCGGCTATTCTCTTACTAATATTCGGATTGTTCGACACGCTTGATGGCGACCTGGCGCGGCTGCAAAACCGCGTGACCAATAATGGCGGCTTTCTGGACGCTACCACCGACCGGCTTAAAGAGGTGATGCTTTACACCGGCGCGGCTTACTATTTTGCGATCAGCAGCCACCCTACGTATGCCGCCTGGGCTGCGGCTGCCTGCGGTGCTTCGATTTGCGTCAGTTACGTACGGGCTAAGGGCGAAACTATTTTCGCAACCGAGGACCACAAGCACTCGTATACCGACCTGAACAAGCTGTTCCGTGACGGCATCGCACCTTTTGAAGTGCGGATGTTCCTATTGATCGTCGGTCTTTTTAGCGGCCAGCTCGCATATGTCGTGGCCGGTGTTGCGGCTCTAGCCAGTTTTGCTGCCTTGCAGCGGCTTCTCGACATTCGAAAGGCGCTGGCGCGTGGTAAAAGTTGACCTGCATACCCATTCAATCGCTTCGCCGGATGGTTCGCTCGATGAATCTGACTATCGAAAATTACTAGCTGACGGCTTGGATTTTATTGCCGTTACCGATCACAACACCGTTTCGTTTGCCCTGGAGCTTCGTGAAAAACTCGGGCCAGTTATTATTGTCGGCGAGGAGATTACGACTCGCGACGGCGAGATTATCGGTCTGTATCTCCACGAGGTCGTGAAGGCCGGCATGACTGCCAAAGAAACCGCCGACGCCATCCACGCCCAGGGCGGCTTGGTCTACATCCCGCACCCGTTCGAAACAGTGCGCAAAGGTTTGACGTCGGCTACCCTCGACTCAATAGCCAACGACGTGGATATTATGGAGACCCGCAACGGCCGGGCTATCTTCCAGAACCGCAGCAAACAGGCCGAAGCGTGGGCCGTCAAGCACAACGTGCCCGGCGCGGCCAGCAGCGACGCCCACGGCCGCCACGGCTGGGGCAAAACCTACAGCGTGCTGCATTCCGAACCGAATGTGAAAAAACTGCCGAAGCTGTTATACGGTGCTCAGCTGGTTGTCGGCTCGCCCGGAATACGCGGAGTGTTGTATCCTAAGGTTAACCGTATTCGGAGGCGGCGTCGTGGAGCCTAAAGATATTCTATTTGCCCTGTGGTTCTTTTTGCCGGCGGCGTTAGCCAATGGTATCCCGGTGTTGGTGGCCAAAATGCCGGTGATTGATAGGTGGGAGGCGCCGATGGACTTTGGCAAAACCTACCGCGGCAAACGCGTGCTTGGCGCGCACAAAACCTGGCGCGGCTTTATTGCCGGGATAGTAACGTCTACCCTGACACTCTGGTTGCAACAGCTGGCCGTCCAACATTACGGCTGGGCGCAGTGGCTGACCAGCCAGGTAGATTACACCGCGCTGCCAACGCTGATTATCGGGCCGATTTTTGGTGCGGCCGCCCTGGCCGGTGACGCCATCGAAAGTTTCTTTAAACGTCAGCGCGGCACGCCGCCCGGCCACGGTTGGTTCCCATGGGATCAGCTGGATTACATCATTGCTGCGGCTATCGCTACGTCGCCGTTTGTCCCTTTGAGTCTCTGGCAATACGCCTGGCTAATCGGCTTCTGGTTCGTCATCCATATCGTTTCGACCTATCTCGGATATCTCGTCGGCCTCCGCGACCGTCCGATCTAAAGCTCGCGAAATATTAATTTTTTATTAAGTATGTGGTATAGTTTGTTTTTTATGACAGACTATACCGTACGATACAGGGGCCCGGGTAATGTGCGCTCCAGAGCAAATCCGGTGGCAGACGAACGATACAACTATTACTATTTCCTTATAACACCGGGCTTTAACGATGCCCGCCAGGAATGTCTTGTCGAGAGAATAGGTGCCCTAGGCGGAACTAGCGAATGTGAAATAGTCGACTACAGCGGTGTTACGACCGGTGTTGTTGTGACTCATGAGGGACCCGGAACAACCCGTCTCTTACCTTACCGGGTATTGGACGCAATCGGCCAATGCATAGGCAGCGGCAACTATCAGGTCATCGAACCGCAACCGGGCGCGGCTATTTAAATCTGCCTCGTATCCTATTTGGCGGCCGCTAGTTTTTTAGCAGGCTTTTTTGAAGTTGCCGGTTTATGGCCGTACTTTTGGATAAATTTCTCAACCAGTTCGCGGGCGGTGCGATCTTCAATCTGCTTCGGCGGGTGCTTCTGGAAATAGGCGGCTGGTTCGATAATCGCGCCCTTCAGTTTGTTGTCGAGCGCCAGTTTCAGGCAGCGGATAGAGTCGATAGCCACACCGGCGCTGTTCGGCGAGTCCTCAACGCTCAAGCGTACCTCCATGTTCATCGGCACGTCGCCGAAGTGCTTGCTTTCGATACGCAGGAAGCAAATCTTGTTGTCTTTCTGCCACGGCACGTAGTCGCTGGGGCCGACGTGGATATTTTCCGGCTCGATGGTTTGGCCGCGGGCTTCGATCTGCGAGCTGACGGCTTCGGTTTTAGAGACTTTTTTGTAGTGCAAGCGTTCGCGCTCCAACATGTTCAAGAAGTCGGTGTTGCCGCCGGTGTTGAGCTGGTAGGTGCGCTCGATTTTCATACCGCGGTCGAGGAAGAGGTTCACTAGTGTGCGGTGCGTAATGGTGGCGCCCACTTGGGCTTTGATATCGTCGCCGATTACCGGCAGGCCGGCGTCTTCGAATTTTTTGGCCCAAACCGGGTTGCTGGCGATGAACACCGGGATGCAGTTCACGAAACCGCAGCCGGCAGCGATAGCTGCTTCGGCGTAGAATTCGGTAGCTTGCTGGGAGCCGACCGGCAGGTAGTTAATAACTGCTTCGGCGCCGCTGTCTTCTAAGACCTTCACTACGTCGGCTACTTTGGCGTTATCGTCCACGGGCACCAGTTCGGCGGTGTATTTGTTAACCCCGTCAAGACGCGGACCGCGGCTGACGGTGACGCCAAGTTTCGGTACCTGCGCAAATATAGCGGTGTTGTTGGGCTCAGCGTAAATCGCTTCGGCCACGTCTTTGCCGACTTTGTTGGTGTTTACGTCAAATGCGGCTACAACTTCGATGTCGCTAATGTGATAGCCGCCGAAGTTTACGTGCATCACGCCCGGCACGAACTCGTCGTCCCGCGCATTCCGATAATAATGAATTCCCTGCACCAGCGATGACGCGCAGTTGCCCACGCCGACGATGGCCACCTTAATCTTTCCCATGTGCTGCTCCTGATTAGTCTTCTCATGGTACGTTTCGGGTTAGGTATAAAACAAATACATACTTTTTATTTGTGTATAATCTAAAGTTATGGAAGAGAGATTAAAAAAGTTCGCACATCTGGTGGATGCCGGCAGCTTTACGAAAGCCGCGGCCGGTATGCATGTTTCGCAGCCGGCGTTGTCGGCGGCGGTTGCCAAATTGGAGCGCGAGCTTCGGTCATCCTTGTTGGTGCATGGCGCACGGCCCTTGGCCCTGACCCCGGCCGGCGAACTGGCTTACCAAACCGCAAAGGATTTGTCCGTCCAGACCGACAACCTAAAATTACGCCTGGCCGAATTAGCCGAGCGGCCGGTGACCCTGCGTATCGGTATGATCGACAGCATCGCCGACACGCTTTTTAGCCATGGCGCCGGGCTGGAGCTGGCTAAGGACGCCCGGATCTCGCTGGTGGTCAACAACTCCCGCTATCTCACCGAAGCTGCCGAACGCGGCGAGATCGATGTGGCGTTCGTGGCTAAGCAACAGGGCAAATTGCCGGCGATTTTGGAATCGCGGCAGGTTGCCGATGAGCCGCTGGTGATTGTCGCACGTCCGCTGCAGCACAGCGGTAGCGGCCCCACCCTGTCAAACTTTATTGCCTACGACCAAGCCTCCAACACCTTCCGGCTGGTTAACCAGGCGCTCAAAAGCTACGGTGTGAAGCCGGAGATCAGCTTCTACTCCACCAGTCCTGATGTAACCCTTCGTCTGGTACTCCAAAACCAGGGCACCGCCGCCCTGCCCTATCTGTTGGTGCGCGAGCATGTTGCCAATGGCGAACTGGTCTGTCTCGGCGGCAAAACGCCGTGGATCGTTCCTCGCCCCATCATCGTGCTGCGTCGCCGCGATCGCGAGCTGCCTGCCGTGCTTAAGCAGTTAACTCGTCAAACAGGCGATATCCTCAGCTCGTTGGCGAGTGAGCTTGAAAGCTAGTCGGGTGTCGCGTATGCCTTGGTCTACAGGCTGTCTACTGCCGCTTGGTCTACCACGACACGTTGCGTGCCAGTGACGTGCGACGGGATGACATCGCTGCCTTGGTGAACGATCGCTGGGCCGTCAAAGCCTTGGCCGTTGTTGGTTAGCTGGACTTTAAAGCTAACCTTTAGTGTATCGGTCGGCTGATGGTTGTCGGCAAAAGCATTCAACTCCTCGAAGCTGCCGACGAAGTATTTCGTGCCATTTTCTACCTCTGTTTTCCAGGCGCCCATACCAAGGCTGTCATTGGTGCCGCCGTGAGGTGCGGCCTGCCGCTCTTGGACGTTGGTTGGGTTGGTGCTGGTCATGGTGCCGTCAGCATGAAATGTGAACAAGTGTGGGCTGTATGGCGCGTCCGCGGCAACTTCCCAGACGCCGACGATGGCGTTATCGGAGCTGTCATCTACTGCCGACGCACCTCTAGCGGCGGCCAGTGCCCACCCAAGTGTTAAGGTCACTAATAATACAGGAACTAGTAGTACTTTCTTCATATTCCCTCCCCCTATTTGTACTTCAATTATAGTCGACGTCTATAAGCACAAGCAATACATGTCGTCTGAATATGTAATACTTGGATCGGCCTAAGCGCCATTTTTCCAAGTGCGGGCCATAAAGCGGTCTTCGTTGCCGGAGAGAACGTGCAAGGCCTTGGCCACGTTGCGGGCTTTGGCTTCGTCGGATTTTAGGCTGGCAAGGTAGCGCAGGATTTCCTTTTGGCGGCTGGGTGGCAGCGCGTCCCAGGCTTGCTTGGCCTTGGGGTCGGCCTCCAGCGGCTCCCGGAACCAATCGGGCATGGGATGCATCGGGCCATTTTTGTAGCTGGAATCAAAACTGACTCTTACCTCTACCGTATCCCCGACTTTGGTTTTGGACGCTTTACGGACATCACCGTGCAGATACAGATAGAAACTACCGTCGCCTACGGGCATCATGTTGATATGCCACGCCGGGCTTGGCTGGCCATTAACCTGCACCACTACGGGCATCGGCTTGCGCCAGCCGGGCTGTAGTTCGGCCGCCCGTTCTTTAGTGACGAGAACGTAAGGGTTGACTCCCTGGAGCTCGACGACTGCGGCGAAGGTGAGCCCGGCCATGCGTTAGCCCTTGTAGCCGATGGCCGCTTTCGCCGGGTCGCGCACAAACATCACCAGGTTCAGGAAAAACGGCAACGCCACCAGCCAGACCGCCAGCAGGCGTTCGGTGCTGCCTAAATGGCTGTCGGCCAACAGAAGCGCGGCGAACAGCGCAATCAATAGTCCGTTGCCCATCTTGGCGCCCACGCCGATGCTCAGCTGTTCATCCGGTCCGGGTGTTGCGCGATACAGCCTCACCAACATCGCGACAATCGTTCCCACAAATACTACTGCCAGCACTGTCAACCAGGGTTCGTCCCGAAGTTGCCAGCCAAGCACGCCGCCGCCCAGCACAATCAATGCGCCGCTGGCCACGCACGTTGCCTTTTTTCCATACCTTAGTAAAAAGGTCGGCTTGCCGTATTTGGCGTCGCCCTTGCGGTCGCGGAAGTCCTTTAGCATGATCCGGCCGACAAATAACAGATACAATCCGCCGATCCAAAACAGATCATCCTGTCCCAGAGTTCCCTGCACCGCAATCGTGCCCAACAGATACGGCACGCACACATAGCCTACGGCTAAAAAGAGCGGCGCCAAAAAAGTCCGATACGAGACGCGCACCGGCGGCAGCGAATAAAGTACATTAATGAGTATCGAGGCCAGCATCACTGCTGCGGCTAGCGGATCAATGGTTCCGGCAATCGCCACCGCAATCACGCTGCATGCGCCAAAAATTTGCCACACCTCGCGCTTACTCGCCTCGCCGCTCACCAGCGGCCGGCCCGGGCTCCTCTGATGGTTGATCGCATCAATCTTGTAATCCGCCAAATCGTTCACGCTCGTGGCGCTGATGTAGCTCACGGCCAATGCCAAGCAAGCCAGCACCAACTGCCAGGCATGCTGCCAGTCCACGCCGTGATGCGCCGCGGCGCCCACCAGCATAAACAACACTAACATGACCGCTACGCGGTAACGCAGCAGCCGCCAGGCAATGCGGGCTAGGTTCATTTAGGCGTGTAGGTGTTAAACGGCCACAGTTGTACCAACGACACCATAAATACGACCCACATGATGTGGTACATAAAGATCAGCGTTAGCCCCAGCCAAAAGAACGTTGCCAGCAGCGCAGGTTGCTTTAGATAAAATGCGTCGCCAGTTGTCGTTTCGAAGCCTTTCTTTGCAAAAAAGATCGCCATCGCAATAGCCACCAGCACCGGTCCGCCCAAGCCGCTGAAGACATATCCCACATAACCGAAGATGGCATACAGGCCAATCACTACCGCGATCCATCCCCCGCTCACAGCCAAGAGGATCCCAAGTATCACAAACAGCGCTATTTTAACGCTGCGGTGCGATTTCTCGATCGGGCTATCTGTAGACTGCAAATACTTTTTGCGGTAATGCCGATGCATGCCGCGGAACACCAGCACATACAGAAGAAGTACGGCCAGGCCGGACCCGACATAATAGACCGGAGTGTTGGGGTCGAGGAAGTTGACCTGCAAACCGGCACCGAGACTGGCGTTATACAACGCCATCGGTGCCAAAACAAACTTTATAACCGCAACCGTGGAAGCCATGCCAAAAGACATAACTAGCGCAGTCTTCTGCAACCCCAGTCCGCAGCTCTTCAGATAGGCGAATAGTCCCGCGGTCAGTAAGATCATGCCCAGGCCGGTCAGCAGGAAAATACCGGTAGGCGGCAGTCCGTTTACCTCGCCGGTTCCCCCGCTAATCACCGGAATGATGGCCGCCACAAAAATGCCGGCAAGCAGGAACAACGACATACCCAGCTGCACATTCATGGGCGGCTTGAACTTGGTTAATGTTTTAACCAGCGACGAGTCGTTATTCATATTAACCTCATTGTATTATCCCTAACCATAAAAACAAATAACTGTTTGCCTTGCCCGCCGGAAAATCTATCTGTAGTCATCTGCCAGGCCGACTAAAGAGCCAAAACTGTTATCCAGGATAGTAAACCCGGCCTTCGCCGTATCAACCCTATAGTTTTCTTGGTCGCGGGTCATCTCCAGCTGGTTGTTACTGTACCAGCGCATCCCGGCGAAATCGAGCGGGTCGCTCATGCTGGATGTAGTGAATGAGCGTTGCGCTGTTATGTTTGCCGTCCGGGTTTTTAGATCGATTATGCCCATAAAGCTGAGGGACGATGAAGCGGGGCCGGAAATGTAGGTCGTGAAGGCCATGTAGTTGCCGTCCAGCGAAAAGAGCGGATCGTACGAACTTGTTTCGCCGCTCCATGGCTCCGAAGCCATGTCGGCGCCCGGCAGCTTAATCGTGGCTTTGTACCCATCAGGGATGCGGATGTACTGGACTTCCCCTTTCTCGCCCCCGTTGCTATATACCAAATGTTCACCGTTAGGCGACAGCCAAAACTTGCCGTAGCGGGTGTATTGGACATCGATCTTTTTGCTCGATAAAACCTTCATGCTGGCCAGCTCGACCTTGAGGATAACATAGGGAATGTGCAGTTTGTATAGTCCCTGCACCGCCGGGTCGTCTTCGTAGTGGTAGCCTCCGCCTGTTATTTTGTTAACCTGTTTTTTAAGCGATTCCGTGTCTTGCTGGGTGATGCCCATAAAGTAGGCAACCTTTTTGTCGGGGCTGAAAGCCTTCAATTTGGCATTGTCTTCTTTCAGTGTGGACGATTGTGCCGTTATGGTTTCCTTGCCGGAGGAGAGGTCGAACGTGCGGAAGTCGCATTGGTACGGGTCTCCGCCTTGCGGTATTTCGCTTACATCTTTGCAGTACTGGAAGCCAACCTTTGTACCGCCGAGAGCCGCAATGGTGGGCTTGTTCGGAGCTTGCGCATTAAGCGCGCCAACCATGCTGGCCGGCAGATTGCTCAGCAGCCTAAGCCCGTTTTTGTCCAAAACATAATACGAGGGCCCGGTAAGGCTGCCCTTCGTATCGCCCTTCAGTAAAAACATATCTGTTCCAACCGGGGTTATCATAGCCATGTCCAGGTTGCTGGATGCCTCTGCGACCTTGTTTCCCTTGTCGTCGGTAATTGTGTAAGTCTTTTGGCCGGGCGACGTGCTTTCGTAAACCCGCAGCGTGTTATATTCGGCCACGGCGCCGGCCGATGCCCAACTCGTATCTTTCACAGCCGGTGCGGTATCCCTCACCGCCCTATCGGGTTGATTCTTCATATAGTAAAAAGCGCCAGCGCCAACCAGCCCCACGCCCACCAACGCAGCCACAATAAGCGGCCATCGTTTCCGTTCGGATCGAGGCGATATATTAAGAAGCGGCGCAGGCGGCACATGAGCCCGAGGTTCTGGATACACGCTACCCGTAGGCGGAGTGTGCTGACTATCTTGGTCCATCGACCGGAGTGTACATCCACTTGCCGCTTATGGCAATTAAATTATGATTAATCTTTGCATCCCACTGTGTGCCCGGCTATTAATACATACAACACAAAGCCCGGGGATTCCCCGGGCTTTGTGTTGTATGCTTATGTCTACTTATTACAGGTTGCTGACGGTAGCCAACAGCTTCTTCAGCGTGGCGACCATGTCGGTCTGGTTTTGCTGGCCGACTCCGGTGGAAGTGGTAGCTAAAACGCGAGTACCGGCTTTGTTGGTCCAGTACGCTTCGGCGGCTGGGCCGCTGGTGGTGTCGTAGGTGTAGAGGTTGATGGTTACGCCGCCGGCGGTGACGGTCGAGGCCTTAACAGCGCTTTTAACGGCGTGGAAGTCGGACTGGCCTTGCTTGATGGCGTCTTCGCGGGCCTTGTAGGTTTCGTCCGGGTCAACCGACAGCCAGACTTGCTGGAAGTTGTCCGGGGTGGCCTGGGTTAGCAGGTCGACTTGCGAGTTCTTTACGTAGACGCGGCCCATGGCCTTGTTTTCGCTGACGAACCAGTCCTTCGGGTACTTAAAGCTCACGCCGTTATCGGTCCATTTGTACTGGGTCCAGTCGGCGTACGCGTTCGGTGCCGGGTTATTCTTTTCGGCGGTTTGGACGGCCTTAGCGTCCTTCAAAGTTTTGTCGGTGTTGTCCTTGGTCTGCCAGACGTACCACAGTGTACCGGCCACGATAGCCAAGGCTACCACAATCAGTCCTCTGCGTAGATTTTCTGGTGTTACTAGTGCTTTCTTGGTTGGAGTTTGTTCTTTATTGCTCATGATTTGATAATATCACGCTTTGTAATAAATTATGCAAGTCGTTAAAAGTCTGACTTTATGACTGGTTACGCAATAAGTTGAGTTTTATGTGCAACGTTGTATAATAAACATACATATGGCAGACCGCTTCAATCAATCACCTCGTCAACCTATAACGCTGGAAGCCTATAACGCTTTGCACCCGGATCTTGGGGTCGCCAGGGACCGTATTGGTCATGTTGCGATTGGTCCATGGCGTGGCGCGCGACGTGGCGATATCGGTGAACTTTTTGTCTTTCCAATGGGCACGCCCGAGGGCCGTTTGGGTGTTGGGCTCAGCGCCAGGCGCAGCCGCGGCACGCAAGACTACACGTATGTGAATATCTTTGTAGATAGCCCAGAAGATGCACAGTCGTATGGCCCGGCCGGCCTTGACCCGGATGAAATGGTGCAGATGGCCAGAGATGGTATGGAGCTTTTCGACGGCTTCCTCTCCTTGGCAGGCGACGACAGGCGGATGGCGCAAGCTATGGGTCGCGTAGCCGATGATATGGAGACTGCCGAAGGTCTGCTTGATACGTTCGGCCAAGCCGGTTTACATGTTGTGCCGGTGGGGCCGGTCCTGTTGGACGCCCACGCCGCCTGGCGCACCGCCTTCCCCGCCTAAAAAGCGCGGTTTATTTAGCTACGATTACAGTATTGCAACGAGCCTGCCCGCGGGCGCATACTAAGCATTAGCAATGTGAGTGCTGGTGCGTTCCATCGCGCCTTCCTACCCACAGGCTATACGAGACTTTAAGGAAGCAAACATACTAGCGGTTCCAATTGCCGAAATAGCGTCCCTGCCATCCTTCTTCAAGCAATGTGCTTTCAAGCACAAAATAACAGATACGGACGGTTACTGTTATCTTCTTCAAATCCGTCAACTGACATCAAAACGATGAACAGTCTCTCTTTTATCAACCAATTTGTAGGAGCTTGAACTATGAAAAACCGCGTTATGATCGCCCGAGAAGTAAACGTACCGGAATTGTACTTTAAGAATGAGGGCCGCTTGACGGCATTCCCCCGCCGCGTCGAGCTGGACGGCCGCGAATACACTTTTATGGACGGCCTGCGCTACCTGGTGCAAAAGGGTCAGAAACTAATCCAGGTGTTCGACATGACCGACGGCAACCGCGACTTTCGCTTGCAGTTCGACGACGGTGCGCGTTCTTGGACGCTGGTCGACATGACAGTGTAGTCTCCGGCTGGTACGCAAAATGATAGAGGGCCGCTAGGGCCCTCTCTTTTATTGGTTGAAAATTTGCAAATTTTCTTCGGTAAGCGGCAGTTCAATCGCGTCCACTACGCCAGCCTTGACCATGGCGGCGTTGAAGTACGAGAGCTTGTGTTCTGGGGCATAGGCCAGAACGACTTTTTTATGAGTAGCGACCCCGACGCCGATTTCGGTCTGGACGCCCCAGGATGCCTGGTCGCTCACCAGTGCCAGCAGACAGTCGCTTTCGGCTATGTGGCGCATATCCAGGCTGAAGGCGTCGGCCGGATCGGCTTCGTTGATTTTATACTGGTCGGCACGCAGCGCGCAGAATATGTTGTGGCCGTGCTGTTCCAGGGCGGCCAGAATGCCTTCAAGCCAGGCTTTGTACTCCGGGAACACCTCGCCGGTGTTGTAGTTGACCTTGGAGGAGTATGAAGCGCAAACGAAGATTTTCATGGCTTTCAGTATAACAGAGCTAACTTTGCTTGCGTCCGTGCAGGCGGATGCCGCTTTGGCCCATAAGTGCCTTTAGGACTCCGTGTTTTGTGTGGATTTGTGCCTTTTTATTGCGGCAGATTTTGTCGTAGATGGTTGGCAGTGTTTCGGCGTGGTATTTGCGGCGCAAGTCGTCATACCATTTACGGTCGTAAAGCGTCCAAAACTCCTGTTCGGTGTAATAAGCGTAGGCGTACAGCCACTTGCGCCCGCCCAAGCTGGTGACCTTGGCCTCAAGGTGCCGGTTGGCTTTTATTACGGTGTCCAGGTCGCGGCTTACGGGCCCCCACACGCCCACGTTGATTGCCATGCCGTCTTTGAGCGGCCGGAAGACTAGCGGCGATTTGCCGCCCGGGTCGTGGATTTTGAGCGGGCACAGCCACAGCGGATAAATCCCTAAGTGTTTGTCGGTCCACTTCATAAATTCCACGGCGTTTTCTTTTGGCATCGCCAAGTCTTGGATTACAAACTCCTGCGATACGCCGCTGGCCTGCAGGGCGTCGTACATCGGGCGGGTGTGCATCACCCGGTCCATCAGCCATCGTGTGAGGCTGTTGAAAGGCGTCTTGAACCGCTCGTAAGCGTACTGGCCCATCCAGAATGCGCCGCGGTCGTAGCGGAACAGATAGTCTTTGATCGGTATCGATTCCTGGTATGTTTCTCCGGCTCGCGCGAATTTTTCGGTGTGCAGGTAAAACCAGGGGTCGTGCCGACGGGTGAAGGTTTTGACCGGCCCGTGCGGCGTGTCGCTCAAAGTGCCGGCCACGATAACGCCGCAGGTTGCGCTGTAGAGGATGCCGTCGATGAAGTCGTGGGATTGTTTGGTGAGTTTGAGGATGAGCTTGGTGGCTTCGTCAAAACTGCTCACCGGGTGGTACGTGACATTCACGTAGCGTTTGGCCGGGATCAGTTGCACTTCGGCGGCGGTTACTACGCCCAGCGTGCCGTAGGCGCCGGATGACCCGTAAAACAGATCGGCATTCTCTTTGGCCGAGGCGCGCACTTTGTCGCCATTACCCAGTACCACGTCAAACCAGTTCAAGGTTTGGGCAAATCCGCCCCATTTAAACGAGCTGCTCTCGCCCGCCCCGCCCTGCAGGCCGCCGGCAACGGTGATGCCCGGAAACTCCATAACAACCGGCGGCACCAGGCCATACGGTAAGGTGGCCTCGACCAGTTTGTCCATTGGCACGTTCGGTTCGACGAGCGCGGCTTTCTTTTTGGTGTCGACCTTAAGCACGCGGTTGAGCTGGCTCACGTCTACCATGCTGCCTCTATCAAACTCCAGCACCCGGGTGCTATTGGTGCTGCCATGGTAGACCCGGAACGGATTACCTTCCTTATAAAATTTCTTCACTTGCCTGGCGACGGCCGCCACGGTCTTTTTATGTTGCTCGTCCATTACAATTCCTCTAAAGCCCAGCCCAAATGTAAATACTGTTCGGGATGCTCGTGCAGCTCACGGGCTAACTCTTCACGCGCGTACCAGCGGACTCCTTCCAATTCTTCTTTTTGAATCTGAAAATCTTTGGCTGGCTTGTCGATGACGACCGTATACCACTGGGTAAAGTAGTTGTAGGGGTCGGTGTGGCGGCGTTTAACAGCGGCTTTGAATTCGATGTCCTTGATCCCGATCTCTTCCTCGGCTTCCTTGAGTATATTGTCGAGATAACTCTCGTCCTTCTCTACGGTGCCGGCGACGGCTGGCCCCCATTTGCCCGGGTCGTGGGCTTCCTGCAGGCCTCGCTGCGCTAACAAAATGTCGCCTTTGGAATTGGTGACCCACAAGGCCGAGACGCGGTAAATATCCTGCGTGGTTATTTCCGCGCGGTCCTTGTAGCCGATGATCTCGTCTTGTTCGTTAACGATCGGGAGCATACTCATGCTGGCACCTTGCTCGTGCGGATGGCGGCCAATTCGGCGTTGGTGTCCTTTTTGTGGTTGGTTTGTTTTTGCCAGAGCGAGTAGTAACGTCCTTTTTGTTTGAGGAGTTGGGCGTGGGTGCCGTCTTCGATGATCCTACCGTCCTCCATCACGATAATCCGGTCCAGACCGGCAATGGTGCTCAGGCGGTGCGCGATGATAATAGCAGTGCGCTTGCCTAGAATCTCCGGCAAGGCCTTCTGGATGATTTTTTCGCTTTCGCTGTCCAGGGCGCTGGTGGCTTCATCGAACAGCATGATTGGTGCATTTTTGAGGATGGCACGGGCAATCACCACTCGCTGCTTCTGGCCGCCGCTGAGTTTAATACCCCGCTCGCCTACCAGCGTGTCGTAGCCGTTCGGCAGTTTGTCGATAAATTCGGCAGCGTGGGCGGCCTCTGCAGCACGGACCATCTGTTTGTCGGTCAGGTTTTTGCTGAAGTATTCCAGATTTTCGCGGATGGTGCGGTGGAACAGCAGCGGCTCTTGCGGCACGTAGGCGATGTGCTGGCGCAGGTCTTCTTGTTTGACGTCGCGGATATCGGTGCCGTCAACCTTGATCGAACCGCTGTCGATGTCGTCGAAACGCATGAGCAAGCTGGCTAGTGTGCTCTTGCCGGCGCCGCTTAAGCCCACCACGCCAATCTGCTCGCCGCCCTTGATGTGCAGGTCGAAATTACTAAAGACGCCCGCCTTGTTCCCCTTCTCGTCCTGATAAGCGAACGACATGTTTTCGATATCGATGCGGCCGCTGGCCACCTCTAGTTTCACTGGATTCTTCGGATCCTTGATGCTTTCGTAGGCGTCGGTCAGGTACTCCATGGTCGGGTATAGCCGGGTCACAAGGTCGTCGTGCCGGATAATAACATCCGGCAGGGCGCCGACGTTGTTGAAGATCTGGATCATGTAGGTGGTGGTAAGCACAATTAGACCTACCGACCCGGCGGCGCTTTGGGCGTTTGCAATGATTACCCAATAGGCGGCGGCGGTGCCAGTGACGGCGATAATGTCGCGCGGGGCGTCTAGGAATGCCAGTTTTTTGCGCCGGTGCCAGAATGTGGCGGTTTCCTCATCGGCTAGATTGCGCATCTGCCGCACAGCGTTATCGCTATAGCCGGCGGTTTTGTAGGCGATAATATTGGTGACGTCGTCGGATACCAAGCCGGAGATGCGGCGATAGACCTCATGCGATTTGGACCGCTCCTCGTTTACGGCCGAAGACGACCACACGACATATACGATTTGGGCGATGACGACAACAAGCGCCGCCAGGCCAACCTTCCACGACACAATCATCAGGACGGTGGCCGGGACAGTCAGTGAAATGAAGCTCTGAAGAATATCGCTGCGGAACATGCGCACCAGTTCCATAGTGCTATCGATGTGCTGGCGGAAAGTACTGGCCAGGTAGCCGGTCTGGTGGTCGCGGAAGAAAGCGACGTTTTTGCCCACCAACTTTTGATAGAAGTTGACCATCAGGCCGCCGTAGACTCGGTTTTCAATCCTGTTGGCCACCAAATCTTTGGCGAACCGGATGACGAGGCCGGCCGAGGCAGCCAACAAATACACGGCGGTGTAGGTGCGGGCGCCGTGGAAGTCTCCCTTGGTAATATAGACGGCGATGCGTGCAGTTATGAGCGGCAAAACTACGCGCATCAGCAAGGTTTGGACAATCGTACCGCCAACACCCACCCAGTAAGCAGGTTGGCGGCCGTAGGTGCGGAGTAAATAGGAATAGACTTTTCGGTTCATGCCCTGAGACGTACCACTTATTAACTTGGGCACATTATAGCAGTTTAACCGTCATCCGTGGTATCGGCTAGCGCGGTATCGAATCTTCGGCCGCCTCGCGTGATTCTTCCACGGCCGCCTGTGCGTTTTTGGCAGCTTCCTCGGCGGAGCGTTTCATTTTATTTTTTTGCATGTTCATTTGGGTCTGGATGCGGCTGCGGGCCGTCATCGCCTTATCTCTGAGTTCACGGCGGGTTTCCGTGCCCTTTTTGGGGGCGAAGAGAATGCCCATAATTGCGCCGGCGCTTAAGCCGGCCAAAAACCCGATAATGATCCCTGGTGCCATGTTCATATTGGTTCCTTTCATATCCTGCATAGCTTTAGAGTAACCGCGCCGGAACCATTGGCGCTGTACGAAAATTCACTATTCCGCGCGTTACCACCAACGCTGGTCGTACGGGATATTCCAGTAGCCGGAATTGATGATGCCCTTTACGTAGTCGAGGGTGGACTCCGGGGCACCCATCTGCTGCAGCGCGTCGTATTGGGCGTCCAGACAGGCGGCTTCGGCAGCCTCGCCGGTCCAGACGTCGCCGGGAACCACTTGACCGGGATGGGCGTCCAGATAATCGTGATAGAGCTTGGAGTGCCCGGCGTCATGGGCGATGGTTCCGGCATACCATAATGTGCCGGCATTGCGGGTGGCATCGCCAACCAGATAGAGCGGCGGATCGTTGTAGGCTTGCATGCCGCTGCCCTGCGTGACGCAGCGGATGATGCCGATGTACTTGGTGACGATGACGTAATGGGCTGGCGCTTTGCTGGCCAGCAGGCTGAGCGCGGCCAGGGTGTCGCTGCGGCATGTATCGTTGCCTTCGATGCTGATCGATGTGGTAAAAGCTGGCTGTGCCGGGGCTTTGGGCGTAGTTTTTGGCGCAGGCGTTTGGGGAGTGGCCACCGGCGCGGCCGGGATTTCCTCGGTTACCGGCTTAATGCCAGCTGTGTGGTTTGCCGGCTGCACCAAAGGTGTCTGAACGCTTAAATCGGGCCGGCTGACGGCATGAATCAAAAAAGCGGCCAATACCAAAACGGCTGCAGCCGCGGCACTGCCAGCCACCCAAAACGCCTTGCCGAGGCGGCGTTTGGCCTCGCGTTTCATGGCGGTCACACCGATGTGTGATGCCAGGCGGCGGTAGCGGTGATGGCCACTAAAAGGATGCGGTCGGAAAGCCATAAGTAGTTTCATCATA
>DATJJV010000059.1:0-26329 GCA_035491975.1 Pristimantibacillus sp.
CATCATAGCATTTGCGGTGTGGCTGGCCTATGATAGAGCTGTAAGAAGGGTGCGGATATCGACACAATTATCCGATTGCTGGACCAGTATTCACATCGCATGCCGCTTGAATTGTTCGTGCTGGTCGGCTCGTTCATCGAAGAGGCAATTTCGCCAATCCCCTCTTTTGTGGTGATGTTGCCAGCTGGCGCGTTGGCCCATCTGCAAGGTCAGTCGTGGTGGTATCTGTGGATACTGGCCGTTTTTGCCGCGTTAGGCAGAGTGCCGGCCTCGTTACTGCTATATTTTGTCGCCGATAAATCTGAGGACTGGTTGTTCGGCAAGGGCCGGCGGCTATTTGGCGTTTCGCACAAGCAGTTGGAGAGCATCGGTAAGCGTTTCAGCGGTTCGCCGCGCGACTTCACGGTGCTATTTCTGTTGAATGCCATCCCGGTTATACCGACCTCGTTGCTGTCGCTGACTTGCGGGTTTATTAAACTGCGGCTGAAGCTTTTTATTGTCGCGACGTTTTTCGGCACGGGTGTGAACGCTTTCATATATATGCTTGTCGGCTACACCGGCATCCAGGCCGCCGGTTGGTTAGGGCGTCTGGATGCGGCTTCAACCTGGACGGCTGCCGGGTTGGCAATCATCTTAGTTGCTGCAGGACTGTATTATTATTGGCGGCACTGGCGAGCACCCGAAGCTGGCGAAAAGAAAAGAGGCCGCTAAGGCGACCTCTTCTCTCGCTGGTTGATGCGGTGGTTGTTCGTCTAACTCCTGAAGAAATTCAGGATGACTGTTATGACGTTGTTGTTGGAGTGATTGACTTCCAGGTTAACATTGGCTGTAACGGCAGTATTGCCATTGTAGCCACCTCCTGGATGATTCTTGTGGTGAGCCCACTCTTTGACGCACTGTCCGTAGTTGCGGAATCCCGCCTGCAGACAATGTTGTTTATCTGGCTTGCCCTGATGATGATCGTTGTCGTTCATCCCGTGTGCTGCTGCCAAGCCTGTCGTGCCGACTATGGCACTGGCTACTACTGCTGCACAACCTAAGGCGAGCTTATTGGCGCCGAACCGTTTGAAGAACGACGACGCTCGTGATGTTATTTGCATGCTGGCATGCCTCCTTTCTTTGTCCCCGCTAGCTTGGCTAGCCGGGGCCGATCAACCCAGCTTTATCCGCCGCGAGGGTTGGGCGCTCGCCGACGGATAGTTTGGGCTCATCGCTTTCGCTGTTTACGGCGCGTGCGTTTTGGCAGGCGGGACTCCCTTCCAAGTGTTACAACTCCAATCAGCAATAGGACGAACGCGTAGGTGGCGAAATTGCCAATCAGTTGCATGTCGGGTTTGAGGAGCAACATCACGCTGATGGCGCCGAGTAATAGGAAAGCTAAGGTGAAAGTCGTCCGGCTGGGGATTCGGGCCACAAACGCGAGGACAGCGTAGCCCGTTAGTAAAACCAGTCCGAACACTAGGTCGCCGGCCAGGAAGCCGCCGGTTGATCCGGCCAGGAGCAGTAGCGGCATCTGCAGTTTTTGCCAGATGTTACGCGCGGGGGCGCGGGTTGCCGGTGCCGGCTTGAAATATTGCCGGCGTTGCGGCCGGTAGGCTGTCTCTGCCGGGACAGCTATGGCCTGGGCCTGGCTGGGCTGCGGACGGAAGCCGTCAATGGTCATCGGCTGCCGGCGCCCGTAGCGGAACGTGTTATCGGTCATATGCTAGATTCCTGTAGAGTTTTAAGTTTGGCGTTTCGGTCAGGAGCATCAGGTCGGGTTGTTTGTCGAGGTAGGCGTATTCCCGGTAATCGTACGTTTTGGACAGCAAGACGTATTTAACATGCAGGCCGGCGAGCTGTCCGGCGAAGGCAGGGTTGCCCGCGGCTGCCGGTAGGATTTGATGAGTCAGTTCCGATTTGTCGGTGTCCGGGAAAGTCGGCGCGGCGCCGGCGTACTCCAGCTCGTTGCTGACAATCGTCGGTTTATCGAAGAATTTGTCGCTCGGGTTGAGGATAACCCGCCCCGCGAATTGGTAGTGCATGTACAAGTGCCACGGCAGCGACAGCACGCGGAAGTCGGTCGAGTCCTGGTTGAGGCGGGCGTTTATAGCCGACCAGTCGGCCGGATATTCGCGCGGTGCTAACTGGCCGGAAAAGCCCCAAAACATGGTCGGTGTCAGCAGCACGGGCAGGAGCGCAACCGCGCAGATCGATATCGCCAGAGCAACGCGCCGCTGGTTGAAGCGCTCGAACAAAAACGCGGCGCCCAGCCCGGCACAGATCGCGTAAGCCATGGCCACTAGGCCTATAAATTTCTGCGGCTCGCGGTAGCCGGCCAGCGGCCGAAAATCGCCAAAGCCAAATAGCGCGATAGCGATTGCCAATAACGCACTGCCAAGAACGATAACGGCTACGCCCCGATGATTCCGCCATAGCCAGACCGCACCGATGCCTACTAGTGTCCAGAGGGCCAGGACTACTATCGGCCAACCAGCCAACTGGTCGGCTGGCAGCAAGTACAGACCCTGCCCTTCGGCCCAAAAACCTTGCAGCTGCAAAATATTGCCGAGTTTGGCCAACGTGCCGCCGCCGGCTGTGGCAAAGGCCTGCCGGTCGGCCGCGCTAAAACTGGCTGCCGCCTGAGCTTGGTTGCTTCCGCCGGTTACGAGCGGTGTTAACCAGTAACCGCTAGAAATAATAAACAGCACGGCAGCCACCAGACTGTACCAAGCCACCGGCCGTAAAATGCCTAAATTGCGGCGTTGCCGCCAAACAAACACGCCGAACGACGCAAGCAATACGATGGCCGCCAAGCCCAACGTGTGCAACGAGACAATACTGATCAAAACAAGCCAGCCGGACACGGCCACGGCTCGCAGCAGCGTCGGCACACAGAAAAATTGCAACCCGGCCCGCACCAAGAAAGGCAGCAACGCGTAGCCCAGCAGCACAGCATATTGCCCGGCCATAAACCGCGAGTACGTGAACGGATTGACAGCGAATAGCGCGCCGGCGACATAGGCGCCCCAGACGGCCGCTCCGGTCTCATCTTTGGTCTGCTGGATGTGGCGAACCAAATAATGCATACCCAGGCCGCTCAACAATATGATCAAAAATAGCATCAGTTTTTGGATGATCTGGCTCGGAATGATCAGGTTGAGGTAATGCAGGCCGGCAGTAAATAAGTAGCTGCTGCTGACGTGGTCCGGCAGGCGTAAACTCGGCGTGAAGGCCATGTCGAGCGTCAAGATGTAGCCCGGCGCCAGGCACGGCAGAAGGATCGCCAGCGCCAGCGCGCCGTATATAAGGCCAGGCTTGGTGCGTGCCAAAAGCGCGGATTTATCAATAGGCCGGACTAGTGGTTTTGGCAATAGCTCGCGGACGCGCAAGTCCCAGAGAATTTCTGTAGGTTCACTTACCGATGCCATCGCCATCTCCCTTCTTTGTGTTGTTCGCCTTGCCGCCGGTCGTATAAGTAGTACGCCAGTCCTGCGGCGAGTGCGGCTAAGCTGATGGTGGCGCCAAAGTAGAACCAGCGCTGCGGTGTAAACTCGACCGCCAGCGTGAAGTCGTAACTGCCGTCGCTGTTCTGGGTGCAGCCATTGCCTTGGTGGCAGAGTTTGGCCGGGTCGATGTACCAAGCATTCATGGTGCCATTCAGCTGCAAGTGGTCGGCCTGAGCCACGGCATTGCGCTTTTCAAACGGCAGCTGGATGCGCGGGCGTTTGCCGATGACTTCGGCCTGCCACAGGCGGTGGTAGGTTTCGTTGGTGGTGAGGTAAAACGGTTGGGTGGCGCCCTTGATCTGCACGACTTTACGAGCCGGCGTTTTGGTCTGGTAATCGGTCGCTTCGGGAAGATGCAGTTTGGTTTGGGGTTGTCCGACCACATAGAAGCGGTTGGCGGCGACTGGGATCGGCGTGAGGCTGATTTGATCGTAGCGGGCGATGTGCTCGCGGTCGCCATAGGCGTCTGGGAAGGCATACAACAGCAGGTGCAGATGCTTGGTACCTTCCGGCACGGCCAGTTCTTTGCCGAACGTTTGCCAACTATTGTCTTTGTTGGTCATGCGCTGGCTAATGACTGTTTCGTCGGGGTCGTCGAAGCTCACGTAGAATCCGGCATATTTACCGCCGTCCGGGCTGCGGTAATCAAAGCTCAGCAGGTAGTGTTGGCCGCCAGTCACTTCGATGTCGTTCGGCCCGGTACAGGCGATGTGGCTGCGGGCGGATAGTTCCAGCGCTTGATGTCCGGCCGTTTTGTCGGCGGTGCTGAGCCGCATGCCGATGACCGGCTTGCTGTCGTAGGCGTAACAGTCGCCGACCGTTCCCTGCCATAGGCCCTGCTCAAGTGATCCGTTACTGACGAGGTTGCTGGTTTGGATGCCCGGGTCTTCGAGGCTGATGGCGGCCAGCGCCTGCGCCGTCAGATCCAGGGTGTTGCCGGTCAAAACCTGCAGGTCGGGCCGCGGTTGGCCGGAAACGGTCAGTTTATTCTGGTCGATTTTGTAGTACACGGTCTGCCCCTGGCGCGCCCGCAGTTGCTGTCCGGCCGGCATGGCAGCGGTGATAGCGCCGGGGCTGATGTTGCGCGGCGACAGATCCTCGAACGGGTCGGCTAAACTCGTCGCCGGATGTTGGTCGTCCGTCAGGAAAGCGAAATCGCTGCCCAGCTCGTCAGTAGCAAAGCGGTATTTATCGCCCACCGAGCTGTCTGCCGGCAAAGCAAAGAGATGGTCGGTTACCGCCACGGTTGGCTGCGGCCGGGAGTTGGTGTACAAGCGGAACGTATCGTCCACGTAATGGTCGGTGAGCTTAAAGCCGAATTGTTTGGTCAGCAGATTCTCGCTTTGCTCCTCGCAGCCCATCACGTAGTCGTAACTGCCGAGGTTGACACTGTCGATGCTGTCCTCGAGCACATGTTTGACTTGTACATTTTTAGAGCCGAAGATTTGGTTGAGTTCGGTTGTCACCGCCGGGTAGGTGCGCATAAAGTCCATACATGCGCCGTTGTTGACCAAGAGGAGTGTCCGGCCGTCGAGGTCTTTTTGGTTTAGCGTGGCGAAGTATTGCGGCGTGCGCGGGATCAAAATTTTCTGGTAAATATCCAGCACCAGAAAACCATTCATAACTACAAATGTGCCGATCAGCACTGCCTCGATGATCCATAGGCGTACCTTGCCGGGTACCCGCGAAAGCAATACTACCAATATGCCGAACAGTGTCAGCGGAATGTAGAGCTGCCACTTCAGCGGCGAGCGGAAGGCCCAGCCGCCGGGCATGCCGATTAGTAACTTGATGAGCGTATCGACGTGCGCCACGGTTGTGGCGGCCAACAGAAGCAACAGCAGAAACCCGCCGAACAACACGCCCAGGCGGCGTTTGTCGGTTAGCCGCAGGCGCTTCTCGGTGTATAAATACAGCCCAAACAAAATCACATAAAACAGGAACACGGCGAAGAAATAGACATTCTGGTAGCTGCCGGTGTAAAACGCAAAATCTACAAACACATTTTTGGACAGCGAGAATCCGGTGAACAAATCGCCGGTGTTAGAAACGTCGACCAGCGAAGTGTAATCCACCGGCGTCGGCGTAATGTTGGTAGAAATAACGTCCTTGCTAACCGTGCCCATATTGGCCAACGGCAGCGCAAAGTACAGATTGACGGCCAAGCCGAACAGCCCGATCACCAGGAATTTCGGCCAGGTATCGAACACCCAGGCGCGGTTCTGCCAGGCCATCCAGGCCAGATACAATCCCGATACGACCGTGTTAACGGTAAATGTGTATGGGTGCAGGAACGACAGGTTCAGGAAGATGATGTAGAGCAGTAAGTAGCGGAAGCGGCGCTGCGTAAAGGCCGCCCGTACCGCCAATAAGCACAACGGCAGCATGGCCGCGGCCAGCACCAATCCTACTTTGGCAAGGTTGCCCAAAAAGATCGGGTTGAAGGCGAAAAAGAGTGCGCCGATTATCTGCACCGAAGTTTGCTTAATTTGCAGGAACTTGCGGGCGAACAAGAAGAACGAAATGAAAGCCACAATCAGCGACGAAAACAGGTAAAAGTAGCCGGCGCCGAGGTTACCGCCCAGTCCGAACGCCATGAAATTAAGGACGCGCCCGGGTAGTCGGATGACGCCGTCGGGGTTGGGCGTGCCGCTCTGGAACGACCACATGTAGAAGTGCTTGACCCAGTAGCTGGCCCAGTCAAACGGAATGGTGAAATCTCCCCAGGAAATAAACCTCACGCTTTGTTCCTCCCAAAAAAGTCATCGGCAAAGCTCTGCAGATCGTCGATAGTTACGTCATGCAATGTGACGCGGCGATTGTCCGGTACCTCGATTTGGTCGAAGAGCATGCTAACTTTGTTGTCGTAGGTCAGCGGGAAAAATGGTACCTGGCTGAGATGGGCGGACATCAGCAGGTGCAGTTGCGGTGCAATTACCGCCAGTCTCTCGTGGCTTTGCCGGATGTAAGCAAACAAAGTCAGCGGATTGTATGGCGCTTCGATGATCCGCAAGTGCTTGTGGCGCCGGCGCAGGCTGCGGGCCTCGTCGTATAGTTCGGTGTCTTTTGTTTCGGATTCCATCATCACCATCACAATCGGCCGGTTCGGATTGTTTTTGATCAGCCAGGTAATGAGTTGGTTGTAGCGGACAAAATCCTGTTGTTGGCGGCTGGCTTGCGGGCGTCGCAGCGCAACCAGTAAGGTCTTGCTGCCAATCGGCGTTTGCTCCTGCAGGGTCTTGGCCTCGACTGCGTAGGACGTGAGTCGCAGGTCATCGATGTACCAGGCCATGTCCCGGTCGAGCGAAACGTGTTTGCTCAGCTTTTTAAATTGTTTGAGCGATTCGGTATCGCGGGCGATGATGTGGTTGGCCGCCTTCCCTGCCAGCCAACCGCCAATCCGCCCCATTACGTTGGTGGATTTGTAGTAGCCGACACCCAACAAATAGATTCTCTTTCTCAGCGCCCATCGGCTGATAAACAGAAACAAGCTGAGCAGCAGCGTGTTGAGGTTCATGTCGACGCCCCAGAGTCCGCCGCCGCCGATCAGAATGTTTTGGCTGTGCAAGGCAGTGCGGAACACTGCCTTGCGGTCATGCATGTCCACCAGTTTGAAGCCGAAATCATGATGCATAGTCGGATATGTGTCCGGCCGCTGATACGTGATCGCCGCATCATTGATGCCCTGCCGGCGCAGCAAATTGCCAAGCACTTCGAGCAACAACTCGTCGCCGTAATTGCCGCCGCCGTAGTAGCCGATCAGCAAACTGTGGTCAAGGTTGGTGGTGTGTAGAAAGTCGAGTAATGTCATGCAAGTTCCAAAATTGTTTTTAAGTCCTTATAGCTTTGGTCGAAGGTGATATTTTTGCTCCACTCCCACGCGGCGTGGCGCAGTTCCTGGTACCTCTGCCTGTCGTGCACTAGTTCGCTGATGGCTGCGGCCATGGCGCCCGGGCTTTCGGCCGTTACCAGTCCGGTGCGGCCATGGCGGACACTGTCGCGGAGACCCGGCACGTCATAGACAATGGCCGGCGTGCCCTGGCTGGCAGCTTCGGTGACGATCAGCCCCCAACCCTCTTTCACGGATGTCACAGCGATGAAATGACAGCTGCGCATTAGCTTTGGTTTATCGCGAGGCGCAATGCGGCCAACGTAGTCGATGTCTTTGGCGTATGGACTGCGGGCGATGTATCCCAACACCTGCTTCCCATAACTGCCGCTGGCGTCGCCGGCGATTTTGAGTTGTAGTTCGGGTACACTCGGTTTGGCTAACTCGAACGCTTTGATTTGGTCGAGTGTCCGCTTCATGGCCCGCACGCTGCCCAACGACAGCATGGTCGGCTTGCTGAATTTTTGGCTTTCCTCCAGGTCGGCCAGCGGCGCCAGTTCGATTCCCTCCGAAATAATATTGGTTAGTTCCGGCCGGAAGCCGTAGCCAATCATTTCCTGCCGGGTGCTTTCCGAGACCGTAATCAGCGGCACCCCAGCGAGGCCCAGCGCGCGGGTGGCCAGGGGTTCGAAAACATGGTAACCGAGCAAGTTGAGCGGCGGCGGCGCTTCGTGCAGCCAGACCTCGCGTTCGAGGTGGTGGTATAACAAAAAACGCTTTGCCACCCGTTCGCTCAGCACGCTGAAATACGGCGTGGCGTTTACTTCCTCAATCAAGATATCGAACTTGTTGCGTAAGTGGCGATGGAAATGTGCGATTGCTTTTAATGGGTGGCTGTAGCGGCTGGCACCCACCCGGATGGTCTCGATGCCGCCGCAAATTTCGTGCGCTGCACCGCCGCGGTATCCGCTGGTTAGCAGCGTGACGGCGTGTCCTTCAGCGCACAGCCGTTTGCGTAATTCATGTGTCAGAACCTCTGCCCCGCCCCACTGCGGATGGCCGCGGTCCTTCCAACTCAACCATAGAATGTTCACCCTCCGGCAACCTCTTGGCGCCAGACGGTCTTTTCTGCCGGAGCACTCTGGACCATACTTGGCTCAAGTAGCGGGGCAGCCCGCCGCGAACGCTCCCGGACCACATAGAGCGGGCGGTTGATCACCTCGGCATGGATACTGGCAATATAGAGCGAGACAAGTCCCATGCAGGCCAGTACTACGCCCACCAGAAATACGGTCATAATCGCTAACATGTCGGTGCCGGTGAACAACAAATGCCATGGGTCGTGCAGGATGTATCGTTCGGCATACATAAACAAGCCGCCGGGGATACTCAGGGCTAAGATAAGAATGCCGAGATAACCGGCGAGTTTGAGTGGAATAAGGCTATAGCTGGTAAAGCTATTCATAGCGAGCGCGATGAGCTTGCTCATGCTGTAGGTTGGTTTGCCGTGGCGGCGCGCTTCTTGCTCGAATGGTACATATGCCCGTTTGAAGCCGAGCCAGTCGATCATGCCGCGGGTGATGCGGTTATGCTCGGTGAGTTGTTTGAAGGCATCCACGACTTGGCGGTCGAGCAGCCGGTAGTCGGTGGCATGCGGGGTGATGCGGGTTTCGCCGATCAGGCCCATGATTCGGTAAAAAATGGCGGCGCCCACCCGGCGGATAAGCGCCATGTTGCGGGTGGCAAATACGCCCACCACGATGTCTGCGCCGTCTTCCCAATGCGCCAGGAAGTCGCCGATCAGACGCGGCGGCATTTGCAGGTCAGCATCCATTACGATTGTGGCGTCGCCGCGGGCAGCATGCAGGCCGGCGCTCACCGCAGCTTCCTTGCCGAAGTTGCGGGCCAGTTCCAGTGCCCGGACATCCGGATCGCTGTCGGCCAGACCATGGATAATGCGGGCCGATTCGTCCCGGCTGCCGTCATCGACAAAGATGACCTCAAACCGGTACGGTAGCCGCTGCGTGTGCCTCAGCAATTCTTTGTACAGCAGCGGTAAGTTGGCCGCTTCATTGTATACGGGTATGACTATTGAAATGAGCTTGTTCACACCCCGTACCTCCTTTCCGTTATTTTCCACCCGCCCAAAACGGCCAGAGTTGCAGCGCTGCCCCACAGCAAACTGCTTACTACCGCTTCGGGCGAACTATGATGCATGAGTATTAGGAAATAAGTGAACGCGGCGCCCAGCACCGCAATCGCGGCCACGCCGTAGCGGCGCAGCGACAGATAGTATGTTGCTAACAAGTTGATGACCGACACGATAAATACTGAAGTGCTGAGGATTGGCAGCAAATTGGCCATTTCCTGGTAACCAGAGCCCATCAGCAGGTTGATAACCTGCGTTGGGAGCAGAATCATTACCGCTAGTACAGGCAGGCTGATGGCGCCCAGCAGAAACAGCGATTTTTCGAGCATTCGGTGGTTGTCGTGGCCTCTGCCGTCCAGCTTGATTTTGGACATCAGCACCTGAGCCACTGAGGCGGTCAGGAAAAATAGAATGCGCGCCACGGCCGCGACGCCGGCGTATAACCCGGCGGTGTTCGGGTCGAAGTAGTGCTTGATAAAGATAATGTCAACGCTGTACTGCAGGGTAATGGCTAGTGAGGCGGCTAGTACTACGCCGCCAAAACGCAGTTCCGGCGCGAGTAATTTGAGGTTCGGGTGGCTGATTTTTTTGCTGGTGTGCGGACGCTCCAGACCCAGCCGTCTAGCCCACCATAATATTAATGCGCAGGCTACGACTTGGGAGGCGGCCACAC
This sequence comes from Pristimantibacillus sp., assembly GCA_035491975.1. Classification (GTDB taxonomy): domain Bacteria; phylum Patescibacteriota; class Saccharimonadia; order Saccharimonadales; family UBA4665; genus PMNU01. The sequence goes on from DATJJV010000059.1 coordinate 10,140, forward strand.
CGCCGATTGCACCGAGCGTACCTAGGCCGGCGGCCACCAAAATGGCTGAGAGAACTAATTTGCCGCCGGCCGCTAAAATATTGCCGCTCGAAACCATGCCGAAGCGCTGCAGCCCGCGCAGGTAAGCGCCTCGCAAAATGAACGGGACGCTCACCAGGATCGCCACCATTAACACCGCAAATGGCCACGGACTTCCAAAATTCAGCCAATGCTGTAGCTGCTTGCCGAAAATAATACTGGCTGCAAGTAAGGCTGCCGAGATCCATAAGGCCAACTTCTCGAATTCAAAAATTAGTCCGTTGCGCTTCGTCTCGTCGCTTTGGTTGGCGACGATGTTAACGATCACCATACTGAGGACCGTCAGAAAAACCGTCAGCTGTAGGAACAGCGACACCAAGGTTTGTACTTCGCCGAATGCCCGAGGCTCGAGCAGACGTCCAAGTACGGGATAATACAAATAATTAAGTGCCCCAACCGCGACAGAACCCAGGAAAAAAACTGTGTTATGAAGCAAAAACTGGCTGTGGCGTAGTTTCTGGACTACGCTCATTCGACGAGTATCCCCCAATCCCACATGCTGACCGGCCGGGGAGTGTCCCAGGGCCTGGTATTTGTTGAAATAATTGCTGTAGCCCACGCCAAAAACAGACGTGGAACTTATTGGTACTGCCGTATTTTGGATACGACCTTCTCCGCAAATGTAGTGCGAAGGTCGGCTGGTGCGCTGGTTGGCGCCGGGGCCGTCCCGAAATAAATAATTATGGTAGCCATACTGTTAATGGCTTCATCTATTGTTGCATATGGTTCCCTCGCCGCGCAAATGCCGGCGCGCGCTGCATAACAGAGAAGCATAAGCTGAAAAACACCTGAGGCAGTTTTATTTTTTATTGTTGTAGGAAAAGCATCGTTACTAGTGATAAGATACAAGGACAGTATGCCCACGAATCATAAAGTTTTAATCTTTGGCGGCAGCTTTAGCCCGCCCACAATCGCCCACGAAGCGATCATTCGGGCTTGTTTGGCGATGCCCGAATTCACCGAAGTCTGGCTGTTGCCCTCCGGCGACCGTCTGGACAAAGAGGTGGCGATGGACGGTCACCAACGTTTGGCTATGTTGGAGTTGGTAAAACAGGCCGATTTTGCGTCTGACCCGAGGCTGGTCATTTCTGATTTTGAATTATCTCTGCCCCGCCCCACCCAGACCTACCAGACGGTCGCGGCGCTTAAAGACACGTTCCCGGAGATTGATTTCTGGTTTGTGTATGGAGCCGATTCGTACCTATCAATGCCCGATTGGCCGCATGGCGCCGAGCTGCAAAGGTCCCTCCGCATGTTGGTATTCGGCAGCCTGGCACGTACCCTTCCGGCCAACGTGCATTACATAAAAATCGACGAATACGCCGATGTTTCGTCCACGCAGGCCCGGGCCGCTTTGGCCCGCGGCGACAGCCTGGACGGGCTGGTCAGTCCAGCCGTCGCCCGCTATTTGTCCAGCCGGTCTAATCCAGAATTCCCTGGTCTACCAAGTGCGGAATAATTTTGTTGCGGATTACTGGTGACACGCGCGGGTTCTCAAAATCTTCTTTGCCGATCCAGTGGACTTGTTTAACCTCGTGCGATGGTTTGGGCTCGCCGATTAGCTTGCCCTGGTACAGTTCGATGGAAATTTCGTTTCCTGGCTGGCCGGCGGCAACGTCGCTGAATTCGCCGATATATTCCAGTGTGTCGAAGTCGACAGCGCAATTCAGTTCGTCTTTAATCTCGTTCTTTAGGCATTCTTGCACGGTCGGTTCGTCCATTTGGCCGCCCGGCATGATGTAGTCACTCGTAATGTCGTTCTTATCTTTTTCGCACACCAAAAATTTGGTGCCTTCGTCGTTCAAGACCAATAAACCGATTTTGTACCAATAGGCCATACGGTCATTATAGCAGATTAACACCTCTCGCTCCGCATTTATTGACATTACGGTATATAATGGGATTAGGAGCAAATTGGTGCTCTGACCACCCGTTAGCATCAAGTGACTATGGGCTGGTTCACCGAAACAGCATTGCCCAAGACGAAGCGGTTTCTAGAAATTTCTAGGCGCCTCCGCGTTAGAGCTAAGCAATCGCACACTAAGGCGAATGTTTAACCCTGGCGCATAGGAGGCGCTTTTAGTATGTCTTCATATAGTGGCGAGAGGCGCGGTTCATCCGCGGCCCTCAGCGTAGCTTTGTTTGCAGTAGCCTTTAATGCGGGCAGTCTGCTTGCCCGGGCATTGGATAACACCGAAGGCAAAATCCGCGGTGCGCAGATCACCAACGAGCAGTTATATGACCAGCTGGAGCCGTCGCACGATCTTAATCATCTGATTGTTGACCCCAGCCATCACACATTCACCTTTCAGGAAGGAGCTGAAAATTGCGCGGGCAAGTACGAGGGCGACCAGGAGCAGGCGCACGTGGTTGGCCAGTTGGCCTGTACGCAGCAAGTGCCGGCTACGAAATAAGGCTGCCGGCTAGCTGTTGCAGCTTGGCAAGGTCGGTGTAGTCATGAGTGTCGCCGGGGAGTTCGAGCAGCTGGTGGCGGGGCGAGTGCAGGTGCTCGCGCAGATAGTGCTCGACTTCCCGGTAGGCACCGCTTGGGTCGTGGGCATTCTGAGCAAAGATTGTTGGCATGGTAAGATCTTTTAACCACACGTCGGTTTGGTGTCCGTGCTCATGGATGTAGCGTAGCGGGGTGCCAACGAAAAGGCAGGCCTCAGGGCGCAGCACGTCAGCGGCGATGCCCTTCAGACTGAGTACCACACCGGCCGACTTAGCAAAAATTACATAATTTTTTAGGTCGTGGATTTGGCTGCGGATGGCGCCGAGCTCATGGTCGAGATCGATTTGCGGAGCGGCCGAGGCCCAATGCGCATATTCATGGACCACGCATCTGCTGAAGAGCGGCGCTAGCGCGTCTTTAACTTGGTAGAGCCAATCTTTGTTGTGCGGGCTGACGCCGCCGAGAAGTAGCAAGTCCATAGTTTTATCATACTCGCTTTAATACCGGCGGCCACATCCACTGCCTAAGCGTAGCCCGGGAAGAAGTCGGTCTTAACGTGGGTACGCGGCACGCCCAGACTTTTCAGTGCGGCTTGCATGGCCATCACCATGGTGTGCGAGCCGGAAATGTAGAAGATGCGTTCGCGGTAGTCCGGTACTTCCTTGGCGATCATTTCGGCGTTGATGAAACCGGTTCTGCCGGCCCAGTTACTCGGCATTTTCGGTCCCGTCAGGGTGTAAACGGTTTTGAGGCCGAGTTCGCGCTCGGCTTGATCGAAGATGTTGGTATAGGCCAGTTCTTCGGCGCTGACTTCGGAGTACAGAAGCGTAATCGCCCGGCTGTCTTTGGTATCGATTAAATATTTGACCATACTGCGGTATGGCGTAACGCCGATGCCGCCGGCGATAAAGGCTAGTTTTTTGGAGCGGTCTGCGGGCAGCACAAAGTCGCCGCCCAGGTCGCCAACGGCGACGGGGGTGCTGCCATCCATTGACTGCATCGCCCGTTTAAAGCTGCTGCCATTTGGGTAAAAGCGAACGCCAATGCGCAGCGTACCTTCAGTTGGCGAAGATGCCAGCGTAAAGTAGCGGCGGACCCCGCGGCTGTCGGACTTGTTGTGCGGCAGTGTCCATTCCATGTATTGTCCGGGCTTGTAGTTGATCGATTTTTCGGGCCGGAAAACAAAATCGGCTATGTCGGGGGCAATCTCTTCCTTGCGCAGGAATTTCGGCGTCAGTCGTCGCCTAAAGCCGGTAGCAAAGGCGAAGACGTTGCCGACTAACAGTGACAGCTCTGGTGTGGAATACTGTGTACCAATATGGAATTGCGGCGGGAAGATTGCTCCCACAATAAAGCCATACCACATCTGTTTGGCCTTGGTTGCCGGCGAAGTGAGCGGTTCGGTTAGCATCACAAACGCCAGGAACCAGATCGACGAGTGCAACGCGGTCTTTTGCAAGTTGGCGAGTACGTCGTGATGCCCAGCCAGGCTTACTACAATGGTTGAGACCCACACTGCTGCCATGAATGAAATGATCATGGTAAAACGCCGAACTTTTCGGACGATCAGCAGCCCGCCGATAACGACATATGGTAGCATCGAGACAGTGCCGATCCACCAACTGGCCGACTGCCCAAAGCCAAAAGCAGTGAGTGCTACGGCAATCGCCGCCGGGTTGAAGATATGCCGTTTATGGATCGCGAGCATGTATTTGGAGGCCATGGCCAGACCGCCAGCGGCTGCGTAGAACATAATCTGATCGCCGTTGATCTTGGGAGTAATGATCAGGGCCAGGATGAGCGCCGTAATGTACGCTGATTCGAAGTTAGTTGGCGCCTTATAGGTCCGGGCGAAAACCTCGTTGGTTACCATGCAGACGAGCGTGAGTATCGAGGCCGAAAAAATAATATCCTCCGGATGGTATGGCAAAACGCCTGCCCAGCTCAATCCAACCGCGATCAATAACAGCGCGATCAAGTAGTACAGCAATAGCCGGTACATCGTTATGCGGTCTAGAAAATAATCGATCCATCTCACCATGTCTTATACAACATACCTTTCAAAGCCCGTAGTGAGGGTTGCCATGCCTGTATTATCCACCATGTATGCCTCGTAACCATTAAGTTTTTCAATAAAATGGACACCGCGCTTGCCCATGGCAAAGGCGGCGGTGGCGAAGCGGTCGGCGTTATAGACGTCTGGGCCGATGACTGTCAACGACACGACATCTTCAATGTCTTTGTCAGGTTGGTGCGGGTCATAGACGTGCTGGCCACGGATATAGGTGCCGGAGGTAGCCACGCCCTCGGTGCCAACGCTCACAACTTTAATGATCTCCGATCGGTTGAAGGGGTTACGGATGCCTATGCGCCACGGCTTGCCCCCGGCGTTTAAGCCGCTGATTTGGATGTCACCGCCGGCATCAATATAAAAATTATTGAATCCCCTGCCCTTTAGCAGGTCGCCGGCGTTTTTGATCGCCCAGCCCTTCACCAGGCCGGAAGGATCAAGCTGGCCATCGTGCTCAATGTCAAAGTAGCCGTCGGTCTGCTGTTTGGTTTGAGCGCACAGCGTCAATACCCGCTGCATATCTTTGCTCCACTCGGTTTTGGGCAGGCCGCGGTTGACTCGGGAGATTTCGCTATCCTTTTTATAGGTGCTGAAAGTCTTATCTACGTACTCAAAATAGTCATAGACCGCATCAAGGTCGGCCGGAGAGACGTCTGGGCTAACAATTTCGACGGTAATCGGCATGCCCATCAGCGGCCGAGTGTCTTTCATTTTAGATTTTGGCTCCGGCCAATGCGGCGGTGAGGGATTGGCGGAAGGCATAACTGGTGTCGGTGGCGCCGGAAATAACGTCCACGTTGGCGCTCTGGGCCTGCACAGCCTCTTGTGTCAGATATGGCATGGCCTGCTGGTTGATGTCTAAAGAGTTGCGTTGGTCGTTCGGGTAGCGTAGGAACTGCACGTCGGTGATCCGGCCGCCCTTTACGATTGCCATCACCTGTACATAGCCGTAGAAGGCGTCGGCTAGACTGCCGGTGAACGAGCCGTCTTTGTAGTTGGCGCTGGCCGATGTGCTGGCATTTTGGTTTTGGCCAGTGGTATCCGGATTAGTCGTGTTCTGGGTAGCGGCTGGTAGGGCTCCAGCTTGCGGCTTAACCTGGCTGACATCGTCGTGCGAGCGATGAAACGCGTAGAGCGCGAACGAGATGATAACCAATGCCGATAGTAAAATCTTTTTCATTCAACCCCTATTATCTCGATTAGGCCGCTTAGGTACAAGGACCAGCTTACTGGCCTTAGCTTAGAAAAGGCTGAGATTTTGCACTATTGTCTGGGCATTTGCGTTGGGTAATCGCCCAAGTTGATGCCGTTGAGGAAATTCCCCAAATTGTCGCCGGCGTCTCGGGTCATGGCTAGGTAGTCGGCCGGTGACATCGATTTGCCCTCGATTTCGCGGGCCGCCGCAAGTCCAGCATAGGGAGTCTGGAAGCTTACAAGGAATGGGTGCCGATGTTGCGGCTGGAGGCTGTCCTTTCCTTGCTCGGTCCAGATGGCGAATGACCAGCCCAAAACTTGGCCGAGCGATGACCGGGCGATGGCATCGGGCCCGTCCAGAACGGCTTTCAAATCTTTCATGGTTCGTTTGCGGTCGTCCGGGTTGGTCGTGCCAGGGTCGATCCGTCCGGCCGCGGCGTGGGCGCGCAAGACCGGTGTTTTAAATAGTGATAAACCGTTGAGCACCGTGTTGGGATCGAGCCGCCGCCCGTCCGGCGAGGCGCTTTGCAGCCAATGGGTATCAATGACTACTCCTTGTGCGCCAAGTGACTGGAGGGTCGTGGCAACGTCACTGGCTCCGGCATAGTGCACGTACAGACCATTGTCATCAAACTCATAAGGTTTGGAGGGCGGCAGACCGTTTTTGTCGGCGCGCAACAGCTTCAGGAAAGACTCTAGTTTTATCTGCGGGCCTGCCTCTATGAAGGGATAGGTCTCATCTTGAGTCCAGCGCCCAAAAGCGCCCTCGTCATCGCAATAGGTCAGCGGCACCTCCGGCAGATGCCTGGCCAGGAAGCCGAGCGACTTGTGCATGTCGGGCATGGCCGTCGAGAGTGCGATCGGTGCCGGACTACGCCGCTTGGCGCTCTGGCGCAACCCGGCTGGAATACCAGGCCCCCAACTCTGCTCGGCGGCCACAAATAATTGTCCGCTGCCGGGATCTTCGGGATCGATGCGGTTAATGAAGCCGTCTTTGTCCATGGCGCGTGCCAGCGCGCGGGTGGGTGTCAGGTCATAACCGGCAAACCGCGGGTTGACGCCAGAACCCTCATTAATGATCCCAAGCATTTCCCGGTGGGCGTCCACGCTGCCTTGCGCGGCACCCACGCCGAGCAGCCGGGCGGCACCGCGGCCAAAGAGGTTGTCGGGCAAGGCATAGCCTTCGGGCAAATTCAGGTTTGTAAACAGAATTTCCGCGCGCGGCGGATCGAGTGCTTCGGCCATGCCACCTCCTACCGATAATGTTTTGCCCAACTAGTATAGCGTATTGGCGAAGCGGCATGCAGCTGTTAATTATTTCCGCGCGCGGCTAACCATAAACGGGTACTGTTAGGGGCGTATGGCAAAAAAATGGGCAGTGATACTAATTTTGGCCTCGGCCCAATTTGTGATGGTTTTGGACAGTACGGTGATGAATGTCTCGCTCGATACCGTGGCGCGCGATCTGGGAACGAGCGTCTCCGGGATGCAGGCGGCGATTACTTTTTACACGCTCACTATGGCGGCGCTGATGCTCACCGGCGGCAAATTCGGGGACATCTGGGGCCGGCGAGGCGCATTGACTGTGGGCTCAGTAGTTTACGGCATCGGTTCGTTTATAACTGGCGTCAGCCCGAACCTGGCGGTTTTGATGTTTGGCTGGTCGTTCGTTGAGGGTTTGGGCGCGGTGCTGGTGATTCCGGCGATTGCCGCGCTCGCGGCGATTAATTACGAGGGTCGGGATCGGGTGACAGCCTTCGCTATCATCGGTGCGGTTTCGGGCGCGGCAGCGGCTGCCGGGCCGCTGATCGGCGGCTTTGTCACCACCTATCTTTCTTGGCGTTACGTCTTTATCGCCGAAACAATCATCATGGCCATAATTTTGCTGTTTATCCGTAAAATTGCGGACGAGCCGGTCGTTCAGAAGGCCAAAATTGATCTGTTGAGTGTGCTTCTTTCGGCTTTCGGCATGGGCATTTTGGTTTTTGGCATTTTGCAAAGCAAAGAGTGGGGTTGGGTGCAGCCGAGCGGCGCGCCAACGATTAATGGCGAGCCATTCACACCGTTCGGTGTTTCGGTCGTGGCCTACATGATTTTGCTCGGTATCGTCCTGCTCAGTTGGTTTTATCTCCGGCAAGCTAAGTTGGAGCGGCGCGGCGCGCCGGCGCTGTTGAAAGTTTCGCTGTTGTCGATTAGGCCGCTCAGAAGCGGACTGTCCGTCCTGCTCTCACAATATCTGGTGATTGCCGCGATCTTCTTTGTGGTGCCGGTGTATTTGCAGATTATTTTGGGCTACGATGCGCTGAAGACCGGGTTGAAGATCCTGCCGCTGTCGGTGGCGCTGGTGCTGGCTTCGCTGGCCGGCACCCGTCTGGTTGCCCGTTTTGCGCCGCGGTTCGTAGTGCGCGTTGGGCAGGTGCTGTTGGTGCTGGGGATTTTGCTTTTGATGGCTTCAATCAACGCCGAGCTGAAGGGTTTCCTGTTCGGCTTCGGCATGTTCGTGACAGGTGCAGGGTTAGGTTTACTGGCTTCGCAGCTGGGCAATGTGAATATGTCGGCGGCCGGCGAAGGGAATGCGGCCGAGGGCGGCGGGCTGCAAGGCACCTTCCAAAATTTTGGCTCATCGTTTGGAACCGCTTTCATCGGCTCGATATTCATCAGTTCGCTCAGCAGCGGCTTTTTGGCTAGCGTCCAGCAAAGTACTTTGCCGCCAAACATCAAAAACTACATTGCCTCCAACACCAAGCCGAGCATCCAAGTGGTCTCGGCGCAATCTGTAAACGAGTACGCCGAATCACAAGGCCTGTCACCGCAGGACGCCTCGGAAGTAAGCGGCATTTACACCAATGCCCAGATCCAAGGGCTCAAACAGGCGTTGTTTTATTTGGCCGCCGTGGCACTACTGTCGCTGTTTGCCTCGCGCGGTATTCCGCGGCAAAAACCGCCGGCACAAAAAAGCAAGTCCGGCCCGGTCGGGGCCTAGACTTGCTTGGCGGTCGGTTGTTTACTCGGAGTTTCGGCGCGTCGTCCGGCGTGCGGTGCGGCGAGCTACCCGGCGCATTTGTCCTCTCATACTTGCCTCCTCTGCTTAACGGTCTCTCTATTGTAAGCCGATTGCTTGGCTCGGGACTGTAAGGCTTTTTATAGCAGGCAACCGAATACCGCTGGCTAATGAGCCTTTAGTTCGGTGAAGACGGGGCCGTTAATATCTATGCTGCCGTAATCGGCTAGCCGGGCGGTGTCGAGCTCGATACCGATCACAGCATACTCGCCGCTTTGTACTTTGGTAACTGGGGGCAGCCAGTCGGCAACCATGGCGTGGGCTTTAGTGACTTTGTCCATAACGAGATCTTTTAGGCCGTTGCTGTCATCGGCGACGTAGGCGTGCCCAGAGGCTTGGAGCGTGGTGCTCTCGCGTTCATTGAAAAAAGTCAGGCTGACTTTTGGGTGGGCTGTAAGGTTCTGGTACTTCTTAGTCCCGCTCTTCGTGACGAAACAAATAGTGCCGTGGCTGGCCGGTATGACATAGACGACTGCCCCGTGCGGGCCCTCGTCGTCAACTGTTCCTAATACTGCTGCCGGATTGCGGGCGATATAGTCCATGATTTTCGTGTAGTTGGGGTCGGTCTCATCCATAGCTATGATTAAAGCGGTTATGGAGTGCGAAAGCAAATCTACAGACTGGCGCCGATGAGGTGGCCGATGAAGGCAGTGACAGCCATGGCCAGTCCGCCGCCGACAAGCACTCGTCCGGCCGCTAGCAGACGGTGGCCGCCGCCGATGGCAGCGCCGATGGCGCCAGAGATAGCGAGGGCAATCAATGAGGCGATAACAATCGCCGTGGAGCTACCCTTCCCGCCCGAGAGCAGGATGGTCGCCAGGATTGGTACAATGGCGCCGAAAGCAAAGGATGATGCTGAAGCTACAGAAGCTTGCATCGGATTGGCCAGTGATTCGTGATCGATCCCCAATTCGTCGCGCGCATGTGCGGCCACGGCGTCGTGTTTGTGCAGTTGGGCGGCGACTTTTTTGGCCAGTACGGGATCTAAACCGCGTTGCTCATAGATCCAGGCCAGCTCGGCCAACTCGCCCTCCGGGTTGGCCGCCAGCGAGCGCTCCTCGATGGCTATATCGGCTCGCTCGGAGTCGCGTTGCGAGCTAACCGAGACATATTCGCCGGCAGCCATGGAAAGCGCGCCGGCTGACAGTCCGGCAATTCCGGCCGTTAGAATCGCTGATTTACTGGCCGCCGCGGCCGACACGCCAACCATCAGGCTGGCTGTCGATACGACACCGTCGTTTACGCCCAGTACCGCCGCGCGCAGCCATGCGGCCCGGTGCGACTTGTGCGTTTCCTCGTGAGGAGTTTTAAACCCGTTCATCCACCTATAATACCAGACGGGCATCTTAATGGTAGGCGGCTCGTTCCAGCCGCTCGATATCCGGCACCGTGATGCCGTCGTCGGTACTGATCATGCCTTTGTTGCGTAGTTTGATGATCGCCCGCGTCGCTGTTTGCCGGGTGATACCTAGAATATCGGCAATGTCCTGGTGGGTCAGCGGCACGCCAATCTTCGTGCCCTCCTCGGTTTCGATGCCAAATTTTTTGGCATAGTACAGCAACCCGTGGGCCACTTGTTCGTATGAGTTGATAAGCGAGTTGTTCTCGATATTGTAGACGCACGTCATAAGATGCTGGCCGGCCTCCGAAAACAACTCTTTATAAAATACCGGGTCGCGCTGCACGGCCTCACAAAAGACATCGGCGTCCAGCAAGTACAGCCGTGCGGCCGACATCGTCTGGTAATAATAGATCGACGGGCCGTCGTAAATATTCTGCTGCAGCAAAAGTTCAAACACATTGGTGAGCGAAAAAACATCCTGCGGGCCGTAGACGATCTGGATGCCGAGCGAGCCGCTCCTGGTGATCATGTAGCGTTTTACGTAACCTTCCACCATCATCATAACCTGGTGTTTGCTATCAGTAGAGGTAACAAGCTCGTCCTTGCGGAAGCTCAGTAGTTTGCCTTGGGCGAATAATTCCTGTAGATGCGGGGAACGCGACAGTAGAGGCATCATTCATAGTGTACGCTACTTATCAAGCGGCCAGCAATTGTGGTATAAGTTGGAAATGGAATTGGGTGGGCAAGCTCCCTCCCATGGTAATGTTGACGCCTACGCGGGCATGATGGCCCGGCGCGCAGTCAATAATTTTGCCAGGGAGCCGGTGGATTTTTACGTTAAAGGGTTGGAAATGGCCTCCGGCCTTATTGAGCTCGGCGAATCAGACGTTTGGCTGGACGTGGGCTGCAGCAGCGGCCTACCCGGACTACAGGCGGCGGTCGCGACTGGAACGCGAGCGTACCTCATCGGCCTCGACCCTTACCGGGAACCATTTGATATATTTTTACCCCCGGACACCGATCTCAGCCAGTTCACTTTTATGCATGGTGTCGGTGAAGACATACCCCTGCCCGACAACTCCGTTAAGCTGGTCACCCTGCATAATACTCTTTTTCGTGCACAGAATATCCGCCAAATGCTGGAGGAGGTCAAACGCATCACCGAGCCGGGCGGCTTGATCATGATCAGCACCAATGCTCGTTCTCACGCTCGCTCCCGGCATAAGTTCGAGCGCCAGCTGGGCGTTTGGGTAAGCCAGGAGACCGGCCGGACGTTCGAGCGTATACGAGCCCCAGCCGAAGGCTGCTATCTTGAAGATGTCCCAAGGATTATTTCGGCCGTCGGCGGGTTGGCGCTGGCCGATCAGTTCATACAGGACAGCCCGGCAATCATTACCCGCGGTAAGCGGCTCGATACCTATATCGTAGCCTTGCAATACAGCGCCTCCCTACTCGTTCCCAATGACTGGGATGTCCGGCGCATCTGGCGGCGATTGGTTATAGAGAAGGCTTTGCCAATGATCGAGAGGGTCATCGCGAGCCACGAAAAGCGGCTAAATGATCCCTCTCAGGCGTATTTTCCCGACACCGTCCACCGCGGTTTGTTGATTTACCGCAATGATAAAACTTTGGTATGAGGTAGGACTGTTTAGGTTGCGAGGCCGAGATGCTGTTGGCGGAGTAAGAGGTGGGCGTCGATGACCGGTGCGGTGCGCTGTTTTTCGGCGGCCTGGACGGCGTCGCTGATGTCATCTACCGTGTAATGAGGCAGAATCTCTACCGCGTGTTCGGCAATCAGCGGACCAGCGTCGACTGCAGCCGCGCCCAGGTGCCAGCTCATGGCCGTGTAATGAATCATTCCGGCATCATACAGTTCCTTGGATAACGCATGCGTTCCATGGCCGTGTGTGTCGGCGGTAAGCGGCAACCGGCCTGGGTGGTTGTTTATGATCCGCGCCCTGGGATGGTAGATGCCGCCCAAGGGTTCCATAGCATACTCGGGTTGCCAGCCCCACTCTTGAATCAGCTCACCGTTTAAAATGCGCATGTAGCCTAGCATGCTCACAAATGTGATGCCGCGTTGTTCCAGGAGGCGAACTATCGCTGCCGATTCGCTCAGCGTCTGGCCGCGCGGCAGCTTGCCGTCAGGGTAGTTTTGCGGGCCGATGTGCACCACGTCGATCTTGCTGTCGCCGCGCAGACCGAATTCTTCGTTCAGTGCCTCAACTTTTGGATAGACACCGACGGTGCCCGGCGGGTTGTTGCAGACTACTACGGGAATCGAAAAGTCTACCCTATCCTCGAGCGTATCACGGATGACTTTTTCAGCAGTACTGCCACCGCCACCGCTGGCCCGGTCTCCCGATGCCAGAACTGCGACGCGTAGGCCATTACTCATTACCACCAATAATAGCAGACACTGCAAGTTTGTGATTTGTGGACTCAGGCGCCGAAGGTGAAGGCCATGACGCTGACACCCTTGGGGATGGAGATGTCGAGCACGGCGTTTTCGGTGAAGACCGCCAGGTTGAGCAGCCGGTACAGGCGTGCTCCGTCCAAGTGGACGCGGCCGGCATCGCCCATATCTGCCCCGCCGCCTCGGTCTTTAGTGATGGCTTTGCCGTCGACGGTTAAGGAAACGCTGGAGTCTTTGGGGCCGTCCATCACCAAGTAGACTTCTTTGGCTGAGAACTTCAGGCGCAAGGTGTTTTGTTCGCCTTCGGCCAGCGAGCCCATCGGGCCGATCTTCCAGCTGCCGCCGAGCGACCAGTCGTTGGTGTCCAGGTTGTCCATCAAGGTGTATTCGGCGATTTGGTCGGCAGCAAACTCATCGGTGTTGGCAAAGTTGCGGCCGCGCTCGTAGCCCAAGTACGTTTCCGGTGTCTGGTTGCGGCTGACTGGCACGGTGACCGGGCCTTTTACTGTCATGTTGTTCCGCGTGCCGCTGCCGCCTTCGGCCAACAGCGCACGGATGGCTTTTTCAGTTTGGTCGTACTCGCCCTCGCCAAAGTGCTCGCGCCGCACCCGGCCGTCTTTGTCGATCAGGTAGTGCGCCGGCCAGTAGCGGTTGGCAAAGGCCGACCACGTGGCCAGGTCATTATCTTGCACAACCGGATAGGTCAGCTTGTAATCTTTGATGGCGCGCCCGACGTTCTCGGCGTGTTTCTCGAACTCGAATTCCGGCGAGTGCACGCCGATAATCACAAAGCCGTCATCTTTGTAGGCGTCGTACCAGGCCTGCAAATACGGCAGCGTCCGGATGCAGTTAATGCAGCTATACGTCCAAAAGTCGACCAGAACCACCTTACCTTTCAGGTCGGCAAGCTTGAGCGGCGGGCTGTTAAACCACTCGCCGGTGCCGGTTAGCTCCGGCGCACGGTACGGTTGGGCGTGAAAAAGCGATGCGTCGTCCATAAAGTTCCACCTTTCGAGTTATCTTCAGATAGTATAGCGCTCTTCAATAATCAATTCTGTGGGTTTCTGCGCCAGCCTAAGCAAAAGCGGTTTGAGCTGCAGCTGCTGGTTGGAGTAGAATGAAGGCATGACTAACGGGCTGATATTCTTTATCACCGTTCTAATCTCACTGTTCTTTATTTTGTTGATGCTGCGATTCGGCGAACAAGGATTGTCCGGGCTGATTGTAACTAATATTATCTTGGTGAGTTGTTTTGGAGCGCTGTTGATCCCACTGTTTGGACTGACTACAAACGCCGGCAATGTGTTCTATGCTTCCATTTTTTTGACTGCCCAAGTGATGACCGAGCATTACGGGCGTTGGGCGGCGTACCGCTCGATTGCGGCTGGCTTTGGCGCTCTGGTGTTGTTTGTGCTGTTGGTGCAATATTCTATTCGCCTGGTTGGCGTTCCCGGTAGCGACCAGCTGGCGAGTTCGATGCATACCGTCTTTGCTGGCGTGCCGCGGATTGCCCTGGCCAGTATGGTGGCTTATCTGTTCTCGCAGTCGCTGAATATCTGGCTGTTCGACTTGTTGCGCCGGAAGACACACAAGAAGGCGCTTTGGTTTAGGGCGATTGTCAGTTCGACCGCCGGGCAGCTCGTGGACAGCGCGCTCTTTTTTTCGATCGCCTTCGCCTACAGTATTTCCAATGACCGGTTGCTGGAAGCAATGACCGTCGGTTTTTTGATTAAGATGGTCGTAGCAATCTTGGGCGTGCCAATCTTGTATGCAAGTGCTGCAGTAGTTCGAACGTCACGCATCACCCAGAGCGAGATGCGGGAACTCAGGGGAGACTGACATGTCCATCAGGTGGAAGGCAGCACTGATGATCCTGATCGTAGGGTTGCTGCCATTTCTGGCCATTGGCACGTTGGTGTACTTGGATTTTCAGTCATCGTTAAGGAGTAGTGCCTTTAGTAACCTGGAGGCGGTGACCAATCTGCAGGAAGCCCGGGTGGTGGATATGCTCCGTTTCTATTCTCAGAGTACGCAGTATTTGGCCGATGAGCCGACCATACACCAGGGCGCGCAGTATCTATTGGCCAATCCGACTGCCAAAGATGGACTGGCTCAGGCTTTTAGCCAGGCCCAAACCAACGGTCAAGCCAACCAGCTGGTACCTTTTTTACAAGGGGCCGCCATAGCCAAATCGGACGGCACGATTTTGGTCGCCACTCCTCTCCTCAATGATAAAAAAACCTTGCCGGTTGCCGCTGGTCAGTTGTTAACAGACGTTTTCCGCGACCAACACGGAACGCATCTGTTGTTTAGTGCGCCCATGGTTTATGACGGCAAAACACTAGCCAGGCTTTACCTAACAGTTGATGCCAATTTATTAGACAAAATCACCCAGACACGTGATGGGCTTGGGGACACTGGCGAGACGTTCCTGGTTAAACAGCTCGATGATAAGACTGGTGTTTTCGTTACGCCGCTCAGGTTCGATTCAAAAGCCGCGTTTACGCAAACAATCCCGCTTTCAGAGACCAGTCGTCCTTCAGCCCAAGCCGTCCTCAAGAAGTCCCAGACATATACATCCGGCGCCTTCAGCTACCGGGGTCAGCCGGTAATCGCCGTAACTAGGTATATCAGAGAAGCTGGGCTAGGGATTGTCGGGCAGATTGACCAGTCCGAAGTATTCGGACCCGTCCAGCAGCTGGCCCAGCAGGTGGTCGTGTTCGCCGCGCTGCTCATTTTGTTCACACTTCTGGTCAGTTCGTTTATAGGCGATCTGTTTGTCAGGCCGATCCTCAGGCTGGCAACCGCCGCCCGCAAGTTGAGTCGCGGCGATTTTTCGGCGCGCGCCAAAATTTCGTCCAGTGACGAGATTGGGCAGCTCGGGCGTGTCTTTAATAATATGGCCGAGGATTTGGAAAAGCAGGACCAGGCTAAATCCGACGTGCTGGCGCTCATCTCCCACCAGCTGCGCACGCCGGTGACGGCCGTGAAGGGCTTTGTTTCACTTGTGTTACAGGATAAGAAGGGCAAGCTCACTGCTGATGAGACCAAAATGTTGCAATTGGCGTTCGAAGAGAACGAAAAGCTCAACCTGCTCATCACGCAGATTTTGGATGTCGCCCATGCCGACTCCGGCAAGATGACTCTCGAGAAATTCCCTACCGATTTGGTCGAGCTTACCCAGAGCGTGGTGAAAGACCACCAAGCGGCCTTCGCCCTGCGCCGGCAAACCATTGACTTCCACGCGCCGCAGACGCCGTACATGGTCGCCGCCGACCCGGCCAAGTTGGGCTTCGTTGTCGGTAACCTGCTAACCAACGCCAGCAAGTATTCGCCCGAGGGAAGCAAGGTGACGGTTACCATGGGCCGTGATGACAACAAGTGTTGGGTGACGGTGACCGACTCCGGCCTGGGCATCAGCAATGCCGACCGGCGCAAACTGTTCCAAAAATTCTCGCGCATCGAAAACCCCAAGCGCGAGACCGCCGAAGGCATGGGCCTCGGTTTGTACATGGCGAAGAAGATCGTCGACCTGCACAACGGCGATTTGTCAGTAACCTCTAGGGAAAATCATGG
>DATJJV010000060.1:0-13593 GCA_035491975.1 Pristimantibacillus sp.
GACGAGCGAAGAAGGCGTTGTAACCGGAAATCTCTGACCACCCCGAAGGGTTGGTAGTAATGGCAGCCTGGATTTCTGGATCGTCCAGGAAACCGATACGGTCCGGGCCGCTGGTAACGCCGACAATCAGGGCTTGTTTGCGCTCGACGCCAAAGCCATCGATCGCGAAGGCCAGATTATCGTCAGCACATTCCGGCGGGTAATAGCTATCTAGGCCTTCAGGGCCCAGATCCAACGCTTCGATACGCGCCCGGGTATCCGGCCCAATGGCCGACTCCGGCGCCTCGCCTCGCAGAGCCGACAACTGGCACGTTTGCGCGCAGGCCTGGCCGCCGATGACCGGACAAGTCCGCCGCAATACATTACCGACCGGCGTTTCGGTTCCGCCGTCAACGTACTCCAGCCCAGTAACGGCGGCGTAGGCGCCGCCCTCTAGTTCAATAACGCTACTCATTTGCAGCACTTCTGGGGATAGCTCAACACTCATGTCATACTCCTCTCGGATCAGAATAAAACAGAATTATACAATAATTATAGGCGGAGAAACTTAAATAGTCATGAAGAAGTATTATTCGACGTAGGGGCGCAGAACGTCAGCCCGGCCGGGTTTCCGTAGCTTGGTCATGATTATGCGCTCAAGTTGGCGGATCCGTTCGCGGCTGAGGTCAAAATTTTTCGCGACCGCATCCAGCGTCTTCGGCTCTCCATCGTCAAGCCCAAAACGCTGCCGGATAATCCCCTGCTCGCGCTCCGATAGAGTGGCGAGCACCCGGTTGAGGTCGGCTTGCATCGCGCTGAAGGTCAACTCATCGAGCGGCTCCGGCACATCGGCATCCCCTACGAAATCGCTCATTTCGGTGTCGCCGTCGTCGCCAACCATTCGGTTAAGTGAGATCGGCTCGCGGGCGTACTCCTGAATATCCTGCAGTTTCTGAACGGTGATATCCATTTCCTTCGCCAGCTCTTCCGGAGTCGGCTCGCGACCAAGCTCCTGAAGCAGTTCGCGCTGGATACGGCCCATCTTATTGATAACTTCGACCATGTGGACCGGAATGCGGATGGTGCGCGCCTGATCGGCCATTGCCCGGGTGATAGCCTGGCGGACCCACCAGGTGGCATAGGTCGAGAATTTATAACCCTTCATGTAGTCAAATTTCTGCACGGCGCGGACCAATCCAAGGTTGCCCTCCTGAATGAGGTCGAGGAAAGCCATGCCGCGCCCCGTATAGCGCTTGGCTATAGACACGACCAGGCGCAGGTTGGCGCGCAGGAAACGGTCTCTGGCAGCCTTGCCTTCGGCCTGGATAAGCTGGAGCTCTTTCTGGGTTACGCCCGCACGCGGCGCTTCGCCGTCGTCGTCCCATTGGGCAAGCAGTTCTTCGGCGTAAAGTCCGGCCTCAATCTGTTTGGATAGCTCCACCTCTTCTTCAACGTTCAACAACGGCTCTTTGCCAATCTCTTTGAGATACGCCCGGACGAGGTCGGCACTTATGCCCTCTTCCTCTTCGGTGGGCGGTTGGCGCACCGAGTCGTCTTCGGCGCTAAAGTCGAATTCACCGCGCTGAGCAGGTGCGGGACCTCGTTTTACCGGCTGACGGGCAATCTTGTCGTTCGAGCCGTTCACTGCCGCAGCGCCGGCACTGGCCGGCACGCCGCTTCTTGGGTCCTCGGGGGCACCGATAGCCAGCTCAGCCACCGCTACTAGTGCGGGATTGGCAGCGAGAACCTCAACAGAAGCTTGTCTTACTCCCAAATCGTGCTCGACTGCCATATCTGTTCTTACAGTATCCCGGCCCGAACATTTTGTAAATGGCGATGCCTCGCTGTTTGCCGAATAACTTGTCAGAGATATAAGCGTTGAAGTGAGGGCGCGAGCCTGTTACGCCACTCGGTTGTGCAAGGCGCGGGCCAGACCCTTCAGGAAGTCGGTGCCTTCCTGGCTCCACAGGCCGCGGGCCTTGCCGAGGGCCGCCAGCGCGCCGTCCAACTGCTTGCCAGCTTCGTTCCGCGCATAGTCCAGAGCGCCGGAGGTTTTGATAATTTCTTTGCACCGCTCGAATTCTGCCAGGGTGAGTCCGGGGCTGCCTAGGCACTTCTGTAGAAAGGCTTTGTCAGCCGGTTTGGCGTGCTCCAAAGCATACAGCACAAGCAGCGTGCCCTTGCCTTCGCGGATGTCGTCGCCCGGCGTTTTGCCTAAGTCTTTTTCTTCGCCAAAAATCCCGAGGATGTCGTCGGTAATCTGGAAGGCTTTGCCAGCAAAATGGCCGTACGGCGTAATCGCATCGGTTGCTTCACAACCGGCGCCAGCCAGTACCATGCCGACATGCAGGGGATTAATCACCGTATAAAGTGCGGTCTTCCACTCCAAAACGCGCTCGATATCTTCCTCACTGGGTTGTTCAACCAGCTCGTTCAGGATATCCAGCGTTTGGCCGTGGGCCGTAATCACCATCGTGCGGTTGGTGATACTTAGGGCTTTGAGCCGGGCTTCGGGGTCGGTATCAAGGTTAGCCAGCACGGTTTGGGCGGCGTGCGAGCCAACCATCGCCGCGCTCAGCGCCAAGCTGATGCCGGCGTGGTGTGCATCGCCCCTGAATCCGTGCTTGCCGTGGTATGCCGCCAGCAATTCGTGGGCGGTGGGTTTGCCGCGGCGCAAGGCAGAGCGGTCCTGGATATCGTCCACAATCAGGGCATATGCATGAATCATTTCGATAGCCCGGGCAGCCTGGACAACCATTTTGCGGTCGGTGCCGCCGCACATCTCGTAGCCGGCCATCACAAGGGCGCCGCGGATACGCTTGCCGCCGCGCTCTAAAATGTCCAGGAAAATATCGGTGTCTGCTTCGGTTACTTCCTGGCCGAATTGTTCGGCCGATGTCTTTCGGAGGTAGGCCGCATAGGTTTGGAGATCGTCATCAATCGCCCGCTTATACTCGGCCAATTTCAGTAGAGCTGGGTCGGCAGGCATATTAATTCCCGGATTCGGCCGGCAACCTGAGGACGGTTACCAGCTCCTTTTCGAAGACGTCCATGTGGCCGGAGTTGTTCTCGACAAACACATCACATCTTTCTTTAACTGCGGCCATGTTGAGGACGGCCGAATCCGAGCCGGTCGGCGCGTGCATCTCAGCCTCTTCTTCGGCCAGGAATTGCTCGTAGGTCTTGTCGTCTTCGCCGGCACGGCTGCGGCTGGCAGCATTGGCCTGGATACGCTCGTAGCGGACACGCGGATCGGCATCAACCCACAGCATTGTGCCCCCAAGTTCGTGGACCCGGTCGGCCTCGCCGGGATTACGCATGCTGGACATCACCAGCCCGACGTAGCGATCTTTGTCCGGCAAAGCTTCGAAGGCTTCCACTCCTTTTTCTACCAGCACGGCGTTGCCGCGTTCGCGCCGCCACTCGGCGCTGACGGTGCGCAAATTTTCGCGGGTTACACCGATGCCGCGCCGGCGGCACTCATCGCGCAGCAGCTCGGTCACCGAAATAAACAGAAAACCATGGCGCTCGGCCAGCAACAAACCCGTGGTATCTTTACCCGATCCGTTTGTGCCGGCAATGGCAATCAGTTGCGAACCAAATTTCATATCCGTATTGTAGCCTTATTTGATGTAGTCATGTAGCTTGCGTGCGTCTTTGTGCTTGCGCAGCTTGGCCAAAGCTTTGGCCTCGATCTGGCGGATACGTTCGCGGGTAACAGAGAACTCCTGGCCGACTTCTTCAAGGGTATGCTGCTTGCCGTCTTCCAGGCCGAAGCGCAGCTTGATGATCTTCTGCTCGCGCTCGGTCAGGGCCGCAAGCATGTCTTTCACCTGCTCCTTCAAGAGCTGGTTGGTAGCCGATTCTTCCGGGCTGATGGTGTCTTCGTCTTCGATAAAGTCGGCCAGTACCGATTCTTCCTCGTCATCGCGGATCGAAGCGTCCAAACTGGAGATATCCTGCTTGATCTTCATGATGTGCTCGACCTTGTCGACTTCAATTTCCATGGCAGCGGCGATTTCTTCGTTGGTCGGTTCGCGGTTTAATTCCTGAGTCAGGCGGCGCTGGGTACGCAGCAGCTTGTTGATGGTCTCCACCATGTGCACCGGGATACGGATGGTGCGGGCCTGGTCGGCGATAGCGCGCGTAATGGCCTGGCGGATCCACCAGGTGGCGTAGGTCGAGAACTTAAAGCCCTTGTCCGGGTCGAATTTCTCGACGGCGCGCAGCAAACCGGTGTTGCCTTCCTGAATCAGGTCCAACAGGTCCAGGCCGCGGCCGACGTAACGCTTGGCGATCGAGACCACGAGGCGCATGTTGGCTTCAGCCATTTTGTCCTTCGCGTCTTTGTCGCCAGCGACCACGCGCTTGGCCAAGGCCAGTTCTTCCTCGGCGGACAGCAACGGGATTTTACCGATCTCACGCAAGTAAAGGCGAACTGAGTCGTCGGCGATGTCGTCCAAGTAGTGCTGATCTTCGACGATAACTTCCTCGCCGTCTTCGCCGGCCCATTCGTCACTCATCTCTACCGGCGGTTCTTCTTCCACCACTGGCACCACCGAAGTAGTCACCTCGATACTGGCGTCAGCCAACTCGGTGTACAGTTTGTCGAGCACATCGGCGTTTTCCGGCGTGTCGGCGATAGCGTCGCTAATATCGCGCTGGTCAATGTGACCGGCCTTTTTGGCCCGGGCAAACAAGTCCTTCTTGAGTTGCTCCAGGTCTGGAGCTCCGGCCTTATCGGTTGCTTGCTTCTTGGCTTTCGGCATCATGCGCCTCCTTTATGTAACTTAAGTAGGTTATCTAATTTTTTGACTGCTTCTAAAAGTTTGGCAGTTCGCGCTTCGTCGGAGCCGTGCAGCTCATTCGCGATACGCTGTTTTTGATTTCGCACGTATATCCTCACCAGTGATGCCTGCAACTGAGTGGCTTCGTATTGAAGCTCTGAAAACTCAAGGTCCTGATAGAGTTCTTCAAATAATAATGACAACATTTTAACATAGTCTGCCAGAGGTCGCAAAGAGGCACCCGGAGGCAGCGTACCATCAAAGTCCGGATGCTCCTGCAAAAATGCTAACAAACCGGCCGCTTGCTCTTCGGCCATCATCTGGGGTTTGATGTCTTCGAGGTAGCTGCGTAACTTGGGCTGCAGCAACGCCAGAGACAACAAATGATTCTCGAGTTTGATCATTTCCAGCACGGCTTTTTCGGGCGGCCGATATTCGGTCTTCTTTTGCTTTAGCCGAGGAGTTTGCGCCGAGGGTTGTTTGAGCTTGCTGAGCAGCGCATCCTGGCTGACGCCAATCAGCTTGCCAAGTTTTTCAAGATAATGTTCCTGCTCGACCTGGTCGTCTAGACCGCGCACCACATTCAGAATGATGTCGCTGAATTGGCGTTTACCTACGGCGCTCTCAATATCGAGCTGCTTCTGATAGCGGCCGATTAGCCAGTCGAGCGCGTATGTCGGCTTTTCAATGATCTCTTCCCACTTGGCTTTATCCTGCTTAATCAGCTCGTCCGGGTCTTTGCCGCTGGGAATCGTAATAACGCTCAAACTCACACCGACCTTGCTGGCGATGGGAATGGCCCGTTCTGTGGCGTTGACGCCCGCGCTGTCGGCATCAAAGGCCAAGCGAATGTCTGGTGTGAACCGGCCGAGCGCTTTCAGCTGAAATTCGGTCAGCGCCGTTCCGGCCGTCGCCACCACCTGCCGCACGCCGGCCTGATGGCTGGCAATGACGTCCAGGTTGCCTTCGGCAATCACCGCGTATTTTACTTTCCGCAACGCCTCTTTGGCCAAGTGCAGGCCGAAGACGTGGCGGGACTTGTCGTACAACAACGTCTGCGGCGTGTTGATGTACTTCGGTGCGTCGGGGTCGTCGGCTAGCAGCCGGGCAGTAAAGCCAATTACCCGCCCTTGAGGATCCTCTAGCGGCACCATCAGGCGGCCGCGGAACATATCGCCCAGCCCTTTATAACGCTGGGCACTCAGGCCGGCGCCCTTAATCTCGTACTCGCTAAAACCTTTACTCTTCAAAAAATCCACCAGCGCCGTGCCGGTATTTGGACTATAGCCGAGCCGCCATTCCAGTGCCGTTTGTTTGCTGAACTGCCGTTTACGCAGCACGTACTCCAGCGCAGTCTGATTTTTGGAAAACTGCACCTGGTAAAACTTGGTTGCCAGCTCCAGGGCTTCGTGCAGACGTTCTTTCTCTTTGTTGTTAGAAGATGAGCGGCCGCGGTACTGGCCCAAATCAATGCCGGCCTTACGCGCCAAAATTTCCAGCGCGCCCTTAAAGTCGACGCCCTCCATCTCCATTACGAAGCTGAACATATTGCCGCCCTTGCCGGAGGAAAAATCATGCCAGATCTGCTTTTCCGGACTTACCATAAAACTCGGCGTCCGCTCGCTGCCAAACGGGCTCAACCCCTTGAAATTCCGGCCGGCGCGCTTCAGCTCTACATACTGGCTGACCACATCCTCAATACTCAGCCGGCTCTTGATGTCCTCAACAGCGTCCATGTAGTCTCATTGTACTCTATTGCACCTCTGTTTCAGAAATGGGTACTGGCTAAGCGTTAGCGGCGTATGGTTAAATACAGTCATGGAACCGCAAATACCGGGGCCCGTGCCCGGTACCCAATTCGACTTTATTATGAACCCGCAAAAAGCTCCGAAGAAGAGCATGCTTGCGGGCGGCCCCGGCGGTGGCAACCCCTTTGTAAAACAAATTATGTTCCTGATTGGCGGCGCCGTACTGCTGATGATTGTCATAGCGCTGGGCATCAACTTCATCTTCGGAGGCAAGACCGATATGGGCGCGATTCTCAGCATCGCCCAAACCGAGCAAGAGATTGTGCGGGTTAGTCTGGCCAGCAAAGATGCCACTGACCAATCGGTAAAGAACGCGGCCGTAAACACCGAACTGACGGTTGGCAGCCACCAGCAGGCCTGGCTCAAATTCCTGGCCAGCCACCGCACCAAAACCGACGCCAAATTGCTGGCCCTCAAGCGAGACAACACGACCGACGCCAAATTCACCGCCGCCCAACAAACCAGCACCTTCAACTCGACTTTCGCAAATACCATGCGCAGCCAGCTGGAAGCCTACGCCGAACAGCTCAAGTCAGCCTACGACGGCGCTTCCAACAAACAAGAGCGCCAAATGCTGAAGGACCAGTACGGCCACGTCCAGCTACTGCTCAAGCAGTGGCCGTCATCGGTTGTCGGCCTAGCGTTTTATTGATTACCGGTGACCAGGTTGTACGAAAGGTGGATGAGGTCTTTCACCTCGTCCCAACCAAGCTGACCGGTCAACAACAGGGTATTCCAGTGCTTTTTATTGAGGTGATAGCCGGGCATGACGCTCTCGTATTTCTCGCGCAGGGTTTCGGCTAGCAGGGGGTCGCACTTTAGGCTCAATTGGACCGGGGTGCTTTTTTCGGCCACCAATGCGAACATCTTGTCGCCGACTTTATAGACGGCCACGCCCTCGCCGAACGGATAGTCCAGCCGGGCATTCGGCAGGCTGAGCAGGTACTCTTCAACTTCTTTGTGAGTCATGAATTTACTGTATCACGTCCAATACGGCCGGAATATCTTCGACGATGTGATCGGCGCCAGCGGCGCGGAGCACGGTACTGTGTTCGACTCCGCGGCTGACACCAACTGTCTTGGCCACGCCGGATTTTTTACCCAAAACAATGTCAGAGTACAGATTACTAACCAGTACAACCTGATGCGGCTCGACCTCCAGCCGGGCGAGCAAACGCTCCATCGCGCCAGGACTTTTGGGAACCGGCATATGATCGCTGCAAATAATGTACCTAAAGTGATGGCGGACGCCGGCCTCATCGAGCTGCACAATTGCGCGGTGGTCGCGGTTGGTAATGGCGCCAATGGCCAGGCCAAGTTTGTTCAGGATCTCCAAAAGTTCGGCCACGCCTTCGCGCAGCGCGCGGTTGGCGCCAAAGATAGTCTGATCCAGATCGAACACTACGGCTTGCATACACCAAAGGCCTCCGCCTATTAGTTAATAATTATATACTAATCTGTATTTACTGTAAATAATCTGGCAAGACTCCCCTTGCCTGTCTCGCGCTCACAACTGTAAAAAATTTCATATTCTTTACATGTTAATCTGTTACGCTGGGCTTGTTATGAGTGAGTTAACCGCACTGGAGTTGCAAGGATTAGTACAAGAAGAGCGCTTCGGCGATCGGATTGTTGAAATTTCCGAAATAACGGTTCTGGAAGGCTACGAAGCCGGACTGGCCGTATACAAAGACGGCAGCGGTAATATTAGCGTGTCGGATGTCTTATTCCCCGACACCGACTATATCGAGGCCATGCGTATCTACGAGGAAGAGATTGGAGACCTGGCCCCGAGGGAACGGTTGATGCGTCTTCTGGAGCTGATGGAAGACGGAGAAGGGCCGGCCGTCGAGATGCCGGAAATCAGTCTTGGCCGCCTGATCACCAATGAAAACGTCCAGATCCGGCCCGACTTGGCGATTATTGCCCACTCCCACCCGATCGACCATCTGAGGCAACGGGATCCGAGGGACTATTTGCGCCTGTCTTCCGGCGACGTTGCCAGCTATGCCGAAGCGCTCGCCTTCAACCCCGGCCTGCTGGCCGCGATCACTGCAACGCACCGCAGCTTTGCTACGAGCCCCCGGAGCCACGACAACATTGCGCTCCGCCTGTCCCGCCCCGCCGCGCCGAACACCATGCAAAATCTGCAAACCGTGCGGTCCGGCCAAGTCATGGACGATGCGCGTATGGCAGAACTCGGCCTGCGCAGCGCCACGCTCACCTTTAGCGGTCGCACTGGTCGGGTAGTCTCAGGATTATCATCCCTGCCGGGGCTCTGGGAACCGCAGAGCGGCGGATCAGGACGTCAGCCGCGCAAGCGCTCGAGATAATGCTGCAGCTCAGCAATTGACGCCTGGATGTCGTCGAACGCGCGGTGCGCGTCGTTTTTCTCAAACTCGTAATTATATTTGCCCTGCATCAGGATCTTAAATGACGTCACGTCCAACATGCGGTAATGCAACAGCGCGTCGACTTCCGGCCACCACCGTTTAATGAAAATGCGGTCGTTATGGATAGAGTTGCCCGCCAGAATAGCCGGTTCATCGCCGAATTGCGCCTGAATAAAACCGATCAGTTCATGTTTAACTTCGTCTTCCGGCCGCCCCAAAGTACGGACCCGCTCGGTTAAGCCGCTAGCGGCGTGCTGGGCAGCCGCCCACTCACCCATGTTATTTAGGATATCGTCTGGATGCTTAACCAGCGCCTCGTAACTCGCCAGTGTCTTAAAGTCGAAATCGGTCACCTCGGCAGCGATCTCTAAAATGACATCTTTATCCGAGTCGAGCCCGGTCATTTCCAAGTCCACCCATAGAAGTTTTGTCGGTTTTACTTTCTTTGGATCAAGCATGGCTTTAACTATAAGATACTTTTCGCGAACTGGCTATTCTTACCTACGCCCCAGAAGCTTGCGGGCGGCCTCGAGCTGCGCCAAAGCCGCTCTAGGGAGGGATTTCTCGGTCTGCTCACGCTTCCATTTTTCGGACGGTAAAGCGCTGAGGAGAGCCGCCGCCCGTGAACGCCGTACCGAGTTTAACGCTGGCGGTCCGGCTAGGCCCGAAACCGCCTGCACATGAGCCCGGTGTAATGCGTTAACCACTTCCGGCATGTGCTGGAAGGTTTCATATGGATAGTCGAACCAGTCAAAGGCCGCCTGTATCAAGGTGCGCCCCAGCTTTTTGGCGTCATCCCCCAAGGCAAAACCCCAAATATCCGGCCGTGTTGCCATATTGCTGGCGAGCCGCAAATATCCGGTTGAGGCAAGATTTTGCGAGAAGACAAACGGATTATTCCGGATATGGGCCGCCAGCGTAAAACCATGGCTTCGCACATACTGCATAAAAAGCGCGCTGAAATGGCCAGCCTGCGGGTCATTCGCCACCAATGACCGCTCCAGGGCGACGCTCATCAAGTTAATAAGCCCGATGATGCTTTCGCCATACTCATCGGTACCACGGCCGATTGAGACAGCCGCATCCCTCATGCCGGCCACGACAAAGCCATACGGCAAACTCAGTTCATCGTTGTAGGTGTCGGCAGCCATTCTGAGGATCTCCAGATCGTTGCCGGATGGACGAAGCGATGGTTTGGGCTTGAAATAGTCACGGGCGGCCTGCTCACGGGCGGCTTTGGCCTCAGCCTGTTCCGTCAAGAAACGGACGGCCGCTTCCCGGATATCCGCGCCGCTACTCAGAGACACGCGCAGCCGCGGGATGCCGGCGTCTTCGGCGAGCCTTTTACTTTCCGCGTGTTCGCGCAACCTAAAACCCTGCGACGCTCCCATAAAATCTCTGGCCAGTTCCTGCATTGTTTCGTTGCTTGTGTAGGGACTTTGGGCAGCCGCGCCAAGCACGGTCGCCCGCAACCAGCCTAGCGCTAGCCGAGGGTTATTGTTGTAGTTGACGCCGTAACGCTCCTGGAGAAAACGCCGGACAGCATGAAAAAGCTTATTTGGGCCAGCCTCGTGCAAACGCTCAAAGGGCACCTGCACTGCTAGCCTCACCAAACCTGACGCGGCTTCTACTCCTTGGGCAGTTTTATTGTAATCGAGTTTCTCAGCCACTGTACTGGCCGCGCTGAGCGGCAAGTCGACTAAAAGCGTTACTCCCTTAGCCGCAGTCGCGCCAACGCGTTTGACCTTCTCGCCGCGAGTCCGGTCACCACTAAATTTCTCGGCGGCGAGGAAAAGGTTGGTGACGCTCTGGCTAGATTCCAGACGGTCAGCGACAGCCGAAAACGATAACGGCCGTGAATCCAGGCCCTCGGGTACGGCCACGCCGAAACAACGGGCTGCAGAGCTGACCGCTCGCTGGTCGGCGGCGTCCGGCAGTCTCTCGGCCAACCGGAAATCGCCCTCAAATGCGAAAAAAAGCGCCTTATCGATTGCTGGCAGGTCCTGCCCGCGGGTCTCCGGGGCGGCGGGTGTAGTGCGAACGGTATCAGCCCAACCCACCCGGGCGCTGACCTCTGTCATAGCCAGATATGATCTTACTTTAGCGGCTTGTTGTCAACTATTGTTTGTCTTTAGGGTCGAAGTCGAGGGCGCAGGAATTTATACAGTAGTGCTTGCCGGATGGCGAATCCGGATCATCGAACACATGGCCGAGGTGGCTGCCGCAGTTGCTGCAAACAACCTCGGTACGGTGCATGCCCATGCTGTTGTCGTCCACCAGCTCGACTTTGCCGCTGTCGGCGACTTCGGCGAAGCTTGGCCAGCCAGCCAAGCCGGGCGTGTCGGAATGGTACTTGGCGTCGCTCTTAAAGATAATCTGACCGCAGGCGCCGCACTTATACTCGCCGGTGTCGGTATTCTCTAATAAGTCGCCGGAAAACGGCGCTTCGGTGCCCTTCTCGCGCAGTACATGGTACTGCTCCGGCGACAACTTCTTTTTCCATTCGTCGTCACTCATGTCCTTCATGCCACCCATAGAGACCTACTTATCTTTCTTTAATTTGTCGAGCCGCAGGAGCTTGTACGCGGCATATATGATGAATGCTACTATCAAAAACGTAAAAAGAGAGTAAACAATCGCACCCCAGCCGAGCCGGGCCGAACGGTCGCCGATGGTGAACAAAACCGAGCGACTGCTCAAAGTGGTGCCGCCCGGCAACATTGCGGTAATCGGGTTTACAAAACTGGCCATGACGGTGTCCACCACCGCCTTGATCTGAATACCGAGCACCAGACCGACGCCCACGCCAACGACTCCCTGCTCACGGATGAAGCTAGTGAACCCGCTCGCCTGCTTGTGGGCCTGGGCGGAAACGACTTCGTTGACGACCTGAGCAGCTGCTGCAGGGCTCAAGTTACCGAGCTTAGTTTTGACTTCTTTAATCTGTCGCTTGCGATGCACGGCTTTATGCTGCCGGTCGCTCAGCTTTTGTTCATTCTCTGCCATAAGGCCTATTATAGCCTATGCCTGTGGAATAACTTCAGGGACACCGGGCTGGATGAGTTTGCCAGTCGGTGTTTCAAAGACCGCTACGCGCCGGCCCTCACCGCCGCCGACCGGGTCGTTCGGGTCAAGATCCGCCAAGCCCCCATACACTAGGCCGACTTCGAACGGGTTCTCGTCACCTCTTTCATAGGGATGGAATTCCATACTCTCTACAGGCCCAATACCTTCACCCATGAATGCAGTGAGTCTGACCAAATTCTGATCGGTCGTCGTTTGGTCTGCTACCGGCAAGCCTTCAGGAACCGTCAGACCATTTGCCGTGTCCGGCTCAACCAAAACCAAGGGGCTAGAGATCCGCACCGCGCCCTTGTCGGCGGTCAAGATCAATTCACCCTTGTATCGCACTCCTTGTACGGCTGATTCGCGGCCGCCCATAGCGGCAAAAGTCAGGCGGACAAGCTGGTCGGAAGCCGTCTGAGCCCTTTCGAGCGTATCGTGTACTGCCTCTTGGCCTTCACGGTTTGCCCGGGCGTAACCCTCGTTGAAACCATCTTGGCCCGCCTGTCTCACGGACTCTCGAGCCTGTCTAGCTTCATCTTCATGCTGGGCGTCATCCATATTACCAAGCATATTTCCGATAACGCCGGCTGCGCCATATTTAACGACCCCTCCGGCGAATTCACCAAGTAGTCTGCGCCTATCAACTCTCCGGCCAAGACCAGTCTGGGCGGTTTCACCGGTTGAAGTAGTGTCGTGTGTTTGTTTTCGTGATCTCATGTAATAAACATTAGCATAATATTGCTATTATTACAAGTATAGTCTACATGTGGTCGGGCGCAGCGATACCGAGAAGTGTCAGACCATCACGCAAGGTGTCGGCGTACAACTCCACGAGCTTGAGACGAGCCCCCTGGCGCGGATCGCCGACCACCTTGGCATGCTCATAGAAGCGGTTGAACTCCTGGGCCAGCTCGTACAAATAAGTGCAAATGTGGTGCGGCAATAGCTCGCTGATAGATTTATGCAGCGCCTCGGGGTACCCGCCGATCTTGCGTGCCAGGTTACGTTCGGCATCGTCCAGGTCGGAAAGAGCGCGCTCGGCGTCCGGAGCTTTCGCCAAAATGCTGCGCGCCCGGGCGTGAGCATACTGCAGATACGGCCCGCTATTACCTTCCAGGCTGACCGATTCGGCCGGTTCATAAATGATGTCTGCGCCGATGCGATTCTTTAAGAATGAATACTTCACCGCTCCGAGCACTGCCCGCTCATCCTCGCGGCCGACAGCCTGCTTGTTGGCTTCGTTGGCGGCGTCAAGCACATCAACAGCGCGCAGGAAGTTACCCTTGCGCGAGCTCATCTTCACCCCGCCGCTCAACTTCACATTGCCGTGGGTCAGGTGCACGGTGCGCTTAGCCAGTTCCGGCTCGAACTGCTCAATACTCTTCAGTACCACTTTCATGTACTCGGTAATGTCGTTGCCGGTGATAATTACCGACCGATCGTAGTGGTAGTCCTCCCACTTGCGGATGCTTAAGCCCACATCTTTGGCTTCATAAGTTGGCAAGCCATTGGAGTTGATGAACACCCGGGCGTGCAAGCCGTAGGGTTCGCCGTCGAAGA
>DATJJV010000061.1:0-49231 GCA_035491975.1 Pristimantibacillus sp.
CCAATGTTGGTCTGCTTAAGGATGTTGACCGCGCCATTCTGAATCTGCAATGTGTTACCGCTATAGCTACCGTTGCTGGTAGTGCTAGGAATCTTGAGCAGGATGCCATTTAGGGTGTCGCCAGTGTTGTTGGTGCCGGACATATCGATGCGGATACCGCGCAGCGTGTTGACGCCGCCGCCACTGGTCGTAGAGGTATCAGTTAAGACGATGTCTTGGCTGATCATGAAGTTGTTGTTACCGGCGGTGGACGTACCGGTAAATGTCGAGCTGTTGTAGGAATTAGTGAAGGTGCTGCCCGTTGGGTTAGAGGTAGTGTTCTCCACACAGAAACGGCCGTTACAGTTGGAAGCATTGCCGATATAGAACTTATTAGCCGCACTGTCCACTGTTACGAAGTTGGTGGCGCTACTGCCTTGGATAGTGAAGGCCGTGGTGTCACCTGGATCGTTGATGTTGAGCCCGGCTGTGGTCGTAGTCCTGCCCGCAACGCTGTTGCCCTGGCCAGCTGTGCCAATCGACAGGCCAGCCGCACCTTGAATTGTTAGTACGCCAGCAGTTGTCGAGAAGGTCGAGGCTGCACCCGCCGTGATATTAACGGCACCCTTAGCCTGAACGGTAGTGGTGCCGGCAGTAGCCGACGAGCCGGAACCAATTGTCACATTAGTAGTACTGCCGGCGGTGTTGTTATTGCCAATGTTGATCGTCTGGGAGTTAGCGCCTGTGGTGTTACCAATCTGGATGCCGCCAGCCGTACCAGCGCTCGCGCCGGTCGTAAAGGTGATTGCCGACGCACCGGTGCTTGCCTGAAGCGTCAAGGTGCTGCCACTGTTCTGCGAACCAACAGTCACCGTTTGGGCACCGCCAGCGTTGCCGCCAGGGCCAAGGTTGATCGTAGCGGCTTGGCTGCTAATCACACTGCTGGGGCCTATGTTGACCACTGGAGCATTATTAGAACCAATGTTGATCTGACCAGTTGCATCAATCATCACACCGCCGGTACCGGCAAAGATGCTGGTAGAGTTATTGGTATTCTGAGTTCCTATTTGGACTGTTTGCGTACCACTGCCGCCGTTGCCAATGTTGATGTTGTGCGGGAAGCCGCTTGAGCCAATGCTGATCGTACCCGCCGCCGCGCTAGCCACGTTGCCGGTGTCGATAGTTACACCGCCGTTGGTACCGGAGGCGCCGGATGGCAAGCCGCCGAGCAGCGATAGCAGACCGCCAGCACCGAAACCGCTGGCCGTACCGCCCTGGACCGTGACCGCACCACCTTGCTGGTTAGAGGCGCCGCCCGTCTGACCGGTAATGGTCAAGGAATTTGCCGCACCCGCCGCAGCACCATTGAAGTTAATGTTGGCGGCCGAGGTCGACTGGAAGCCCAACGCGGTGTTGATAGCGACGCTCGCCAGGTTGGACAGTGCAGTGTTGGCGTAGCCGGCGCAGACCGCACCTGTTGTACAAATTGTACCGGACACGTCTGGGAAGGTGTAGGAGCGAGTCGCGGTCAAGAGCGAGGTGTCGAGTTGGATAGTGTGCGAGTTGGCAATATTTGCAGCAGCCTGGATGCTCAACTGGTGGTTGTTGGCATCAGCCAGGTTTAAGGTACCGGCGATATTTGAAGAAATGTTACCGATATTAATTGTTGAGCCGCCCGAACCGCTCACGGTCAGTGAACCGTTCTTGTCAAAACCGGCGACGTTGGTGCCAGTACTGTTGTAGATGTCCAGGGCGTCCTGGGTGCCGTTGGACTGGATGGCCAGGCCGCGGTTGTTGGCGTTGGCCTGGATAAGGACCTGTGCTGCGTTGGTAGTCGTGTTGCTGGTAACGATGTTGCCGAAGAGGGCGCGACCGTTAAGCGTGTCGGCTGTGAAGATGTTGTTGGCACCACTGGCGCTTTGGATTTGGAAGGCGGTGGTGGAGTCGACCACATTCTGGAGAGAGACCGGCGAGTTAACAACCCCGTTCAGCTGTAGCTTACTCTCTGTAAACGGTTGTGGCGTTGTGTTGCTCGTCTGCTCCAGCTGGACGGCATCCAAGAAGAAGGTGCGGGCCGAGGCCGGAGTGTCGGTCTCCTTCCAGAAGATGAAGCTTGGGGCCGGTGAAGCAGCCGTGGTAAACGTACAGTAATAGCGGAACCAGCCGGTCATGCCAGCAGTTATCGACTGCTGGCTCAGCGACGGGTTAATCGTGCAGGTGTGGTCGGAGCCGTTGTTGTAGCCAATCGCGAAATTGCTCGTAAAGTCAGTGCCGGCTGTCTGTTTGATGTCGAACGACAGCATGTAGGTGGTGTTGGCGCTGAAGCTGGTTGGGGTGTATTGGACACCGTCGGCATTACCCGTTGAAGTCAAGGCAACCCTCTCGGAGAACGAACCGCTGTAAGCCTGCAAACTACTACGAGCCGCCGTGCCGGTGCTGCTGCCCTTCAACGCCCAACCGGTGTTACTGGAGCCTTCCAGGCTGCCGTTGGCAACCAGCGCGTTGAGCGGGGTGGTATCGACAGCGAAGGCGTTGGAACCTATAGCGTTCTGGATCTGGAAGGCTCCAGCCGAGTTCGTAGCATTTTGGAGCAAAACACCGCCGTTTGTGCCATTAATTGTAGCGACTGACGTCAAGGTGTTAAGGGTACCACCGCTACCGCTTGGCGTAGCAATCTGGAAGACAATGGCGCCGCCGTTACCGGCGCCAGTTCCCTTACCGCCAGCCAGTGTAAGTGAAGCACCCTGAATGTCGGTGCCGCTACCACCCGTGGCGTTGATAGCAACGTTCGCCGGCGCAGCATTCGTAACACCGTTGCCGATGTAAACGTCAGAAATCTGTCCGCCATTAGCGCCAATGACTAGCTGGTTATTCGCAGTTGTCGTTGCGCCAGAGCCAAGAGCGATCGCATTATTGTTGTTGGCCTGTGCGCCGTCACCGAGCGCTACTGCGCTAAAACCGGCTAAGGTGCTGTCGGCGCCGATGGCCACACAGCCATTGTTCGTACAACCGGCTCCCGAGCCAATGATCACATTGTGACCGCCAGCAGTATTGGCTATGTTAAAGCCGAGCAATACTGAGTCGCCACCGCCACCGCCGCTGCCGTTACCCACGATAACGTTGCGGTCGGCACTGCTGTTTGCGCCATTACCAAAAACTTCACTGTTGGTTGTCCCCTGCGGGTTGGATATGAAGGCGTTGGTGCCGGTAAGTGTTAGGTCTACATCTGTACCGAGTGCGACTGTCGAGCTGGAAACGCCTAGGTAGGTCGTGGTGCCGGCATTGTTCTGAACTTCCAAAAGGTTAGCGCCAATCGGCGTAGAGTTATCACGCACGGTCAGTGCCCCATTGGTGCCGTTAAGCACGATCTCGGGATTCGTTGAGTTGTTGTAGGCATTCTGCAAGGTAACGAGACCCGTACAGGTCGTCCAGGTCGGAGCCGCTCCGGTGTTCGCCACCAAACATTGGCCGGTTGTGCCAGCAGCCGTAGCTTGGATGGCACCTGTATTGTTACCGTACAAGACACCATTCGAGGTGAAGCTGGTAGCGCCGGTACCACCCTGTCCGACGGCAACAGTGGTAAATCCAGCACCCAAGGCACCGCTAGTCAGGGTACCGGTGCCCGTCAGGTTTGAGTAGCTGCCGTTGATGCCTGCGGACTGAACGACACCGGTGCCATTGATAATCTGGGTACCATTCACTCGCAAAATATCGGTGTAACCGGTGCCGGCGAAGTTCAGACCGACGTATTGGTTATTGGCCTGTGCCGTCGGATTCTCGAACTTAATGGCGCTGTTGGTGTTGATGCCGCCCGATGTGGCGGTGCCGACAAGCGTAATGTCTTGGCCGTTAACTGCCACCGCGGAGGCGCCGGCATTACTGTTGGTGACGCTCAGTGTCTGGGCCGAAGCAGCGCTGCTGCTGGTAAACGTTTGGGCAAAGACGCCGGAGCCGCTTTGCAGGGTGAGGTTCTTGTTCGCCGCCACAACCGTGTTTTGGAGCAAGCTGACACTCGTGTCATTAAATGTCGCTACATCCCCGGCATTAGTAGTAATGTTTGTGCTGCTGGCGCTTGTCTTGAGGTAAGAAGTCGCGTTGGAGCCGTCCCAACTGAGGCCAAAGATCTTGCTCTCGTCGGGTGAGATCACAGCTATAGACGGCTGGTGGGCTGATGACCGCGCGTCCAAGACCGTTACACCGCGGGCACTGCTATCAGAGCCCGACAGTATGCCTAGGTAGATTCCCGATTGGCTAGAGCCGCCGTACGTATCATTATTAATAGTAATGCGTCCGCTAAGCGTGCTGCCGAGAGGGGTAGTGTAGTCATTTAGGTAATTGGTACTGCCCGTACCGGTCAAGTTCAACGCGCCATGAAGCTCCAAGCCTTGGCCGCTCAGGTTAGGTACATTGTTGCCGCCGAGACCTATGCCCACTCGAGTGTTCGAAGTGTCGACGGTGAAGATATTATTGCTGCCGCTGCCGCTATCGCTCTTAATATTAAAGCCGGTTGTCGAGTTGACTGAGTTGATGACCTTGACCGCCCCGCCAGCTGGACTAACACTGAAGACGTCGACGCCGTCGTCCTGGACAGCAAACCGGCCGTCGGTGCCGCATGAGATGTCGCACTGAAGATCGACGAGGAAATTCGGGTCAACGGCTTGGTCAGTCAGATTGAAAGCAATGTTGCGTCCGTTAGTAGTGTTAATCACATTGCCATTGTCGTAGGCATTCTGAAGCGTGATCAGCCCCGTACAAGTGCTCCAGGTCGGGCCCAAGCCAGTATTGCCTACCAAACACTGTCCCGTCGTACCGGCTGTAGTAGCCTGGATAGCGCCGGTGCCGTTACCGTAGAGGACACCATTGTTCGTGAAGGTACCTGCGCCAGTACCGCCCTGGGCGACATTAACGATGGTGAAGCCGGATCCAAGTGCACCTGCAGTCAAGGTGCCCACACCAGTAATGCCGGTGTAGCTGCCGCTGATACCGGCGGATTGGACCACACCGCTGCCGTTAATGATTGGCGTACCGCCGACGGTAAGGATATTGTCCCAGCCAGCACCGATGTTGATAGCCGTCTCGGTAGCACCCGTACCGGTTAGGGCGCCGACATTGATAGCATTGAGTGTTACCTGCGCGTCACCAGTAACCGCACCAAGGTTAATGATATTTGCTGTGTTGGTGCCGGCAGTTGCGTTCCCAATGGTCGTTGCAATATTCAGGCCTTGCGAGATGTTAGTACCGCTCGAGTCTGTGGGCGAGCTAAAGTTGACGGTGGCGACGTTTTGAGTACCGCCAGAGTTAGCGGTCAGCGTCTTGTTTAACGTGGCGCCACTGCTGGCCGTAAGCAGCTCGGCAACAGTCAAAGAACCGGCGTTGTTAGTGGTCAAGCCGGAGTGGCCAAGTGTCAGCGCCGAGGCATTGGCATTGCCAAGGGTTATGGTGCCTGTTGTGCCCGAGCCTGTTGCTGTACCGGTATCTATCGAGATATTGCCGGAGCTGGTGTTGGTGCCTGAGCCGTCACCAGACTTGATACTTACCGACCCGGTACTCAGACCGGAACCGCCAGTCGTGTTGCCCGAACGGAATGTGATGGCCGATGAAGCGCCTGCGCCGTCGGCAGTCTTTATTAATGTACTCTGAAGAGCCGTGCCGGCAATCAACGTACCCGACACGTTAATGTCGCCGGTTTGGGCGCTAGAGCTGCCACCGGTCTGAACGAGAGCAATGCTGCCACTCAGGTCATCCATGGTGTATGTCCTGGCAGCAGAAGCAGTACCAGTAAACCGGAAGTTGTTGGTAGCCGTGCCGCCCAGGTATAGGTCGCGGAATGGCTTTGCGCCCGAGCCGAGGTCAATCGTCGTCGTGCCGGGCAACAGGCTGGTGTTAATAGCAACCGCCGAGAGGTTCGACAGCGAAACATTCGCACCGCCGCCGGCACCGCCCAAACAATTGGCCAGAGTTTGCAAACAAACTGTGTCGGTAGCACCCACACCGGTCGGAATGGCCAGAGCCGTGTCTGCTGCCAAAGCACTGCCGACCGAAATCGTTGCCGTCTGGCCGTTGCCGTCGTGCAGCACCAATGATCCTTGTTGGCTGGTCGTGCCGACCGTCAACGTACCACCAAGAGCGGTCAGGGTGTTCACCTGGGTTAGGTTGGCATAGTTAACGGTGCTGTCAAACCCGGCGTTTTGGAACTTACCAGCACCACTGATAATCTGATTACCATTTACCCGCAGCACGTCAGTGTAGCCCGTACCCACAAAGTTCATGCCGTAGAAGACGTTGTTGGCCTGAGCGGTTGGGTTCTCAAACTTGAGAGCGGTGTTGGTGTTAGTACCGCCGGAAGTAGCTGTGCCGACCAAGCTCAGGTCGTAGGCGTTGACAGCTACCGATGATGCGCCGGCGTTGCTATTGGTCACGCTCTGGCTGAAGGCGCTGGAAGCGCTGGCGCTGCTGTAGGTCTGGCTCAACACACCCGAACCGTTTTGAAGCGTCAGATTCTGACCGCCCGCAACACTAATGCCACCGTTGGCGGTGAGTTGTTGCGAGACCGTGAGCGCACCGGCGTTGGTCGTAGTAATGCCGCTGTGGCCGATACCAACCGAACTGGCGTTGGTGCCGCCGATAGTGATTGTCCCCGTTGTACCGGTACCGGTCTTGGCGCCAGTGTCGATACTCACATTACCCGAGCTGGTATTCGTACCCGAACCGTCGCCGGAGGCAATCGTAACCGACCCGGTACTCAAGCCGCTGCCGCCGGTAGTGCTGCCCGAGCGGAACGTGACGCCGGATGAAGCGCCCGCGCCGTCAGCCGACTTGAACAGCGTGCCCTGCAAAGCCGTGCCGGCAATTAGGGTGCCGGAGGCATTAATATCGCCGGTCTGCGCACTGGAGGAGCCAGCCGTTTGCACCAAAGCGACGTGGCCGCTCAGGTCATCTAAAGTAACCGTGCGGGCGGCTGTAGCCGTGCCAGTAACCTTGAAGTTATTGGTGGCCGCACCGCCAAGGTACAGGTCGCGGAATGGGTTGGCACCGCTGCCCAAGTCGATTGTCGAGGAGCCGCTCAGCAGGCTCGTGTTAATAGCTACGCTAGTCAGGTTGGACAGCGAAGTGTTGGCGCCGCCACCGCCACCGCCTAAACAGTTGCCGCTACTCAAGCAGAACGTACCGCCGACGTCAGGCAAAGTATAGGTACGGTTAGCGCCAAGTGTAGTGGTGACGATACTACCGGAGAAGGCTGAGCCGCCATCAGCCAGCGTCAGCGTACCGGCCTGCGAGTTGGCGATGCCAACCGTGGCCAAACCGCCCTGTACTACCAGGTTCACGCTGGTCGTGACCGTCGACCCGTCATCAGAAATCGTAGAATCGCCGATTGTGCCGCCAGTACTCGTGAACTTAGCGAGCTGGTTGTTGGTGCCGCTGCCGGTCACGCCGCCGCCAGTGCCGGCACAGTTGCCGGTCGTCAAACAAATGCTAACGGTGCCGGTGCCAGGATCCGGCAAGGTGTAAGTGGTGTTCTGGCCTAAAGCTGCGGTCTGAATAGTGCCGGTGTTGCTACTGCCGTCATATAATATGACACTTCCCGCTTGGCTGGTGGTACCGAGGGTCAGACTGCCGCCCTGCAAGGTAGCATTGTTAGTCGAGGTGATAGCACCGTTCGAGGCAACATCGAAGTTCGTGAAGTCGATAACTGCGGTCGTGCCCAAGATCTTGTTAGCACCTACGTCGATAGCGTTGGTGATATTGCTGCCCGATACGTCCAACCCTGTGGTAATGCCGCCGGCCGCGCTGGTGATCTTAAGTCCAGAGGCCAAGGCCTGGTTGATGTCATTATTATTAATGAGTACTAGTTGTGCCGGAGCTGAGGGGTTACTACCGTCAGTCAACGAGAAGGTCGTAGAGCCGCTCGCGCCTGCTGCGGTGGCTACTGTAAAGTTCTGGTTGTTAAGCGTGAAGGCGATGTCGCCAGTCGCGTCTGTACTTATAGTATTGCCGTTGTCGTAGGCGTTCTGCAGTGATACGAAGCCGCCACTCGCCGTAATACAGTTCGTCCACGTACCGCCCTGGTAACAACGGAAGCTGCCGGCATTGCTGTTGTAGTAGATAGCGCCGTCCGTACCTGTCGGATCGCCGGCGTTTGTCTTAACATCTAATACAAGTAACGTGCCTGTTGTGTCGGAGGTGCCGATCACTACGTTGCCACCCGCAGCCTTCAGGTTAAGGTCCGATGCTGCCTGTACGGTGAGATTGCCCGTGCTGGTGCTCCAAGTGCTGGCGGCGTTGCCGGTAATCGTCAGCGCCTGGCTGGCGGCCGATTGGATGGTGGCCGTGGCAGCGGCGCCAAATTGCAGGTTGCTGGAGGTGAACGTGTTGCTGTTGTATGTACCGGCTGTCACGTTGCCGCTGGCGTCAACCTGAAAAGCGTTGGCCGTACCGGCAGTCAGCGTACCGGAAACGTCCAAGTTACCCGTAACGTTGGTATTGTCTTGCAGCTCAATGGTGTTCGCCGAGTTAAGAACAATGTTATTGCCGGCACCGTTAGAGGTGATGGTCGTGGTTGAGCCCTGCACCGTCGTGGTCTGGCCGGTTGCGCCGGCGGTAAAGGCACCTGTTGGACTAATGGTGTTAACAGCCAGCGTACCGCCAATCGTAACCGTACTGCCGTTGTCGGTAATAATCGAGTCGCCAATAGTACCACCGGTGCTGGTAAACTTCGCAACGGTGTTATTGGTGCCGCTGCCGGTTACGCCGCCGCCGGTGCCGGCACAGTTGCCGGTATCCAAACAGATTGTTGCCGTGCCGCTACCCGGGTCAGGCAAGGTATAAACGGTGTTCTGCGCCAGTGCAGCAACCTGCAGTGTGCCGGTGTTGCTGCTGCCGTCGTTAACCACCAGTGAGCCGGCCTGCGAGCTGGTGCCAAGCGTCAAACTGCCGCCCTGCAGTGTGCCGTTGCCGGAAGCAGTCAGGCTGCCAATGTTGACCAAGTTACCACTATTGTCGATACGAGTCGTGCTGTTGGTCTGGATTACGCCGGCGGTCGTGTTGAAGTTTCCAGAGCCAGTAATACTCGTGCCGCCGGAAATCGTTCCGGACAGGCCGAGGTTGCCGATGTTGGTCAGGTTGCCGGAGTTGTCAATGCGCGTCGTCGAGTTAGTTTGGATAGTCCCGGCGGTCGTGTTGAAGTTTCCAGAGCCAGTGACGCTCGTACCGCCGGAAATCGCGCCGCTCAGTGTAATGCTGCCGATGTTGGTCAGGTTGCCGGAGTTGTCGACGCGGGTGGTACCGTTGGTTTGGAGCGCGCCGCCAGAACTGTTGATGCTGCCGCTAATCGTAGCCGTGCCTGTCACTACCAGACCGGAGCTAGTCACTGCCAGGTAGGTTGTCGCGCCGCTGTTGTTCTGGACTTCCAAGAGGTTGGCACCCAGGCCGGCCAGAGTGTCGCGAATAGTCAAAGCGCCACGAGTAGCATCAAGCACGATCTCCGGCGTTGAGGAATTATTGTATGCGGCCTGCAGAGTTACACCGGCGCCGGCACAGTTACCGCTGGTCGTACAAATGGTGTATGTACCGTTGCTAAGCGCCGGGAAGTTCAATGTGGTGTTCGCCGTAGGGCTGGTAAAACCAACGATTGTTGTGTTGGCACCGTTGGTCGCTTTCAAAGTCGAAGTGTCATTGCCTTGCAGCGTGAATGTCTGAGTCGCGCTGCCGGCGGTAAGCGTACCAGTCGGTGTGATATTCAACGCGCCGCTGCTAGTGATGTCACCGCCATTGACCGCTACGTCGCCGCTGGTTGCCAGATTACCGGTGACATTGGTGTTGTCTTGCAGTTCAATGTTGCGGGCCGAGTTCAGGATGATATCATTACCGGCGCCGTTGGAAGTAATGGTGGTGGTGGAACCCTGCAGCAGTGCGGTCTGGCCGCTTACACCTACAGTCAGTGCCGCGCTGTTAGTGATATTATTTGTGTTCACTCCGGCGAAAGTAGGCGTCGCACCGGAGTTAATGTTCTGGATGGTGTTGACCGCGCCAGCAGCAACCGAGAAGTTGGTGCTGTTGAAGCTGGCGATACCTTTGGCAACTGTGCTGGCGTCGTTAATCGTAATTGTACTGCCGACACCGCTGGCGTTAGCAATCGTCAAGCCGCCCGACAAACCGTTCAAAGACGTTACGCCGCTGGCACTCGGGCAGACCGCGAAGTTCGGCGCGCCGGCCGTGGACAGCAAACACAGGCCTGGGCCGCCCGCTGTTACCGACGACAAAGCACCAGCACCGTTGCCGACGATTACACCGTTCGCAGCCAATGAGTTAGTGCCCGTCCCGCCATTGGCGACCGTTAACGGGCTAGTCAGGTTCAAGTTGCCGGTGACCGACAGGTCGCCGTTCACCGTCACGACCGACCCGCTCTGGGAAACGAGCGAATCCTCGATGTTTTGCACGCTCGTGAACAACGGGATGCGCCCAGCCGTACCGCCACTACTGCTCACCGTGCCGCTGCCGGCGCCGATGTTGCTAACCGTGACACTGCCGTTGCCATTGCTCGTAACCTGTATACCGCTGCCGCCTACCACATCAAGAATACCGCTATTCTGTAGGGTGTTGCCGGTCATGTTCAGGCCGTTACCCAACACAATCGCACCACTCTGGCCGCCCAGCGACAGCACGCCCGCGTTGATGAGCTGATTGCCGACGACTGCCAAGCCGCCGGCCAAGCCGACTTGTCCGGTGAGGCCACCGATACTTTGCACGCCTTGGGCCTGTTGAGCCGGGCTAGCGGTCAAGGAAACAAACTGGGTACCGTTGTAGTAGGCCAACTGGTTAGTTCCTTGGTCGTAGTACAACTGGCCAGCCTTCGGAGAACTCGGCTGAAGTGATGGAGTCACCACCA
This sequence comes from Pristimantibacillus sp., assembly GCA_035491975.1. Lineage (GTDB taxonomy): Bacteria > Patescibacteriota > Saccharimonadia > Saccharimonadales > UBA4665 > PMNU01. Next base: position 10,865 of record DATJJV010000061.1, read on the forward strand.
AGCCGCCGTTTAGGCTTAAGGAGCCGTTGATAACAACACTACTGGCACCAAAGCTTACTCCTTTGGCGTCAGAAATGAAGGTATCAAGGGCGATGTCTTGTGTCTTGAACTGTGAGTTAACACCGCTGTTGGTAGGAGTCGTCGGCCGCTTGTCCTTCGTGGAAGTCGCCAAAAACACGCCTATCATGCTTAGAACCAACAAGATAGCCAAGATAATATCTGCCCGCTTTACCAGACGCAGCAAGATGTTGGGCACTACATGGTGGGCTTCAGCCGATTGCTCGGGTAGCTGTTCTAAAGCTGGCGAAGCGTCAGAAAGAGAAAGTGCACTCGGATCAGAGAGACCACCAAGACTAGGCGGCTGCACGATGCCACCACCAAAATTAGCATAGTCGGGATTTTTATTTTTATCTTCCAATGCTTTTTATTTTCTCTCTCGCGAAGAGAGAGAATCTCCCTGTGTATTATTATAGCCCTAGTGCTTATTACAACAAGGGTAGAACAGAGAAAATTATTAACTTCCTGTGGATAAACTTAAGTGGAAAGTACAAGATACACCACGATCACTGTAAATGCCATCAAACCAAACACTGTTAAGCCCACTTGCAACAGGCTTTTGTGCACTGCTGCTTCGGATAGCGGGTTGCGTCCGATCGAGATAATACTGGAACGTATTGACGAGTACAGCAAAACGACCACAGTGACGAAGACAAACGCAATCAGCAATGCCGACACTACAACGCGCACCGCCGAGACCGGCCGGCCGACCAAACTGTTCGCAAAGTCCTGCAACACCGGTGGAACGTAAGAACTCTGATCCTTCGGTGTCTCGTAGAACACCTTATCAACCTGGAGCGGAATGGCGCCGATCAAAACGGTGTGCTTCTTGCCATCCTTATCTGTAACTGTGCGGGTTTCGGTGGTGGCGCTGGACAGGTCGGCCTGGGCAGTGCCTATCACCAGCGTGCTGGTCAGAGCCTTCATGCCGACCCCGGCGATCGGTGAAGAAGTTATCTTGTCGCCGGTTTTGATGTCGCCGTTAATGTTGCTCACCAGCGCCGCTGTTTGTCCGGTAGTGACCACCTGCACGCTGCCAATGCCATTGGACAACTCAATCAGCGACCCTTCTCCGGCCACCCCCAAAAGGCGGTCGACATTCTCGGAATTGCTCAGCTCCACGGTATTTGCGGTGCCGCTTTTCAGGCTAACGATTGCGCCGAAGACAATGTTGCTGTCATCGGCCTTAAAGCCTTGGGCGATCGATGAGGCGCCTTGCACCGGCAACGAAGACATCGCCAAGATGAACAAGAACATCGCGATTCCCAAACAGAGATGGATCTTTGCACTTTTAGTCCGCCACGTTAGTAACATCAAAAAACCTTACGGGTTACTGGTTATGATTATATCCTAAGTCGCTTTGTTATTGTACGCGGTAAAACAGGATAGTGCATTAATCGGAGATTTCGGCTATAGTTTAAGTTTGTATGATTGACAACCGCCAACCAGAAACACCTTCCAGCACGCATGCGCACGACGTCCATCCGCCCAAGCGCGGCAGCTCCAGCCGGCGCGAAAACTTCAAGAGCGCACTGTCGACGATCGCAATCCTGCTAACTGCACCGCTGATCGCTATTTTCCTGACACTTTTCGTCTTCCAGTCGTACCAGGTCGACGGCGAAAGCATGGAGACCACGCTTGCGAACAACGACCGCCTGATTGTCTGGAAACTGCCTAAAACCTGGGCCCATATCACTGGTCACGACTACATCCCAAAGCGCGGCGACATAGTGGTGTTTGTTGAGCCGTCTCTGAGCCAATATGGCCAGGACCCCAGCAAACAACTCATCAAGCGCGTTATCGGCCTCCCAGGCGAGCGGGTGCAAGTCCGAAACGGGGTACTAACCGTCTTCAATAGCGATCATCCCGAAGGTTTCCAGCCTGACAAAACCCTGCCTTATGGCAATGTGATCCCGCAGACAACTCTGGATGGAGATTGGACTGTCGGACCCGGCCAGCTGTTCGTAGCTGGCGACAACCGCGGCAACTCTCTCGACTCGCGCACGTTCTCCCCAATCGACGCCAAAAACATCGTTGGTAAACTTGTCGTACGCGTCCTGCCGCTCGGCGACATGAAAAAATTCTAGCTGAGAGAACTCAAGATACGGTCAAGTTCTTCATCGCTCTTGAAGCCGATTTCCAACTTGCCACCCTTAGCCATGCGGCGAATGTGCACCGGGCTGCCGCCGATTTTCTTGCTGAGCAGCTTGGTCTGCGGGGTTTCGGTCTGCATGCGTTCGCGGGTCGCGCTTTTTTCTTGATAGCCCTCTTTAACCGAAGTAACAAACTGTTCGGCCTGCCGGACTGACCAGCCATGCCGCTTGATATTGCCAAGCAGCTCGGCTTGCTTGTCGGGCATATCTTTGAGCGACAAGATGGCGCGGGCATGGCCTTCGAAAATCTGGCCGGTTTCCAAAGCCTCCCTGGCTTCTTTCGGCAGCTGCAGTAGTCGCACAATATTGTTGATGGTCGAGCTAGCTTTGCCTAGCCGTTTCGCAATCGATTCGTAGGTCATGCTGAACTGCTGGTGCAGGCGTTCGATAGATATAGCTTGCTCGAGCGGCGACAAATCCACGCGCTGGACATTCTCTACCAAAGCAATTTCCAGACTCTCCAACTCCTTGGTCGTCCGGACAATCACCGGTACTCTAGACTCGCCAGCTAACTGCGCAGCCCGCCATCGGCGCTCACCGGCGATAATCGCATACTTACCAGCCCCCTGAGGCGTGACTACCAGCGGCTGCAGGATTCCGTACTGCTTGATCGAATCGGCCAGCTGCTGTAACGCCTCTTCGTCAAAAGTGGTCCGTGGTTGGTGCGGGTTTGGTTCCAAGGCGGCAACAGCCAACTTCTGGATCCGCTCCTGGTCGTCAAACAACAGTGCGGTATCAACATCCTTGGGGATCAAGGCGTCAAAACCTCGTCCTAAGCCGGATTTCTTAATCGTTGACACGTTTGTTCACCTCTTTTGCCAGATTCTTGTAAGCCCGCGCGCCTTTGCTCCAGCGGTCATGCTCGGCAGCCGTCTTGCCAAAGCTCGGAGCTTCGGCCAACCGGACGTTGCGCGGTATAACTGTCTTGAAAAGCTTGTCGCCAAAATGGTTGGCTAACTCATCCATAACTTGCTCCGACAGACTAGTACGCTTATCGTACATCGTGAGCAACACGCCGAGCAAATCGAGTGAAGGGTTAAGCGCTTGCTTGACCCGCTGGACCGTCGCCAGAAGCTGGCCCAAACCCTCGAGGGCGTAATACTCAGCCTGCACTGGCATGATGATAGCATTGGCTGCGCTGAGCGCGTTGACCGTCAGAAGGCCGAGAGCCGGCGGGCAGTCGATGATCACGTATCTGTAGGCTGCAGTCTGAAGTGCCGTTTTGAGGGCCAGTTCACGCTGCATCATCGGCACCAGCTCTATCTCGGCGGCGGCCAGGTTGGGATTGGCCGGAACGATATATAACCCCTTTCGATTAGTCGGGATGATTGCCTGCTCAAGCGTCGCCTGCCCTAATATCAATTCGTATGTCGTGGGCTCTAGGCTGTCTTTGCCAAGACCCAGGCCGCTGGTGGCGTTACCTTGCGGATCGAGGTCTACCAGAAGTACGGGGTGTTCATCGGAAGCAAGCTCAGCAGCCAGATTAACAGCGGTGGTCGTTTTACCTACCCCGCCCTTCTGGTTGATTACTGCAATGATTGTTTGTTTCATATCCCCTCTTTGACCTAAAGTATACCACCTCTTGCCGTCAAATGAACATCAAGTGATCTGCTAACAATACTAGTATCATATGGCTAGTACTTTCCTGCCTACTCCAACGAACCGATGTAGTCTGCCCACTGCTGGTGTTCAATCTTCAAGTCGGACTTGATAAGAATTAACAGGCCGTTCTTGGTCAGAATAACCGATTGCGGCCCTTTTATGGAGGTTCCTATATAGAAAGTCGTCTTCCCGGCCGTCACTACATCGCTGGCGCTGAACTGTTTGGCTAGATCAGCGATACTGCCATCGACATCGTCCTTAAAACCGGCCGGCAGCGGTTGTTCGCTCACCGTTACACGCACACCATTAATCTCATCGGCGTAAGCGAAAACCGGATCTTTATCCGGTGGACTCACCCTTCCCCACCCCCCAAGCTCTTCGATGGTTTTGCCGGACGGCAACACCGTTCCGTAATCGGGCTTTTCGGTACGACTATTAAGAACTCCTGTGCTGGTAATGTGCGACTTGCCAGAATTTCCGCCGCCCCGGTTCAATATCGATATTGGCGGCAGCGTAAAAAGCACAATCAGGCCGACAACCGCCCCGCCGCCAATCATAATAAGCTGTTTGCGGGTAAAGCGGGCAGCAAGCTTTTGAGAGAGCGTCTTAGCGCGCTTATACAAAACCTGCAGCGCCGGTTTGAGCCGTTTTATGGCTTCTCGGCGGCTCTTACGCTTCTCTGCTCTGCGCTCGTCCTGTTTGATGGCTTCGGACAGTTTGATACGCTTCTGCTCGGCCCATATATCATCTATGGCCTTCTCTTCTTCGGCCAACTTAATACGCCCGTCCGCGCCCCTGATCAGGATCGGTCCCCGCGACTTATCTCCGAACTTCTGTACCCTCATGCTATTCCCCAGTATATCAAGAGATGCCGCCAATATTAGAACGGTGTATCGTCGGGCTGCTGAAGGCCGCCAGTAAAGGTACGGCCGTGCATCAAGCGCTTGGACGGGTCAGCCGTGAACTCCAGGGTTAGGTCGGTGATCGTCGGACCTCGAGTCACGTCATCCGGGTACCCATAGGCCTGCGAGCTGTCGACGGATATGTACAGGTCGAAGAAACGCGCACACTTAGTATCTGTGCCGCTACCGTCCAAAGCCGTATACACGCCGGGCACGGTTAGGGTGACGTTGCCGAAATTGGTGTCCTGCCCCCAAGTAGTCATCGACGAGCCGCTACACGAGCTGGTTGTATTTTTCATGGATCGGTAGGTCAGCTTCCAGTTGGCGCCGGTCGAGTTGTCGACACCGTTCAAGAGCCATTTAACCGGGAACACGTCGGTGTCGGTGTCGAACATGATCGAATACTGAGCAATCTGTGGCTGCGATAACAATGCCGTATAGTAGCCGCGCTGGGTGGTAGCCACAAAACTTCCATTACAACCGCCGCCGATTACATAGGCTTTGCCGCCGGTGTACACCGCCGCGGCACCGTAACGGTCTCCGGTGTAGCGCTGGTTGGTCTGATACCATTCGCCGACGCCGGTCGGGTTATTCCCCGAGGCGATGGACGTGTTGGCGCTAATCGGTGCCACCAACGTCGATGGGCCGCAAGTTGTAGCGTCTGAGCGACCGCCGATCAGATACATATAACCGTTCGCGGCGAAAGCATCAGCGTCGGCAACGGGCTTTGGCAAACTGGTGGTGTATGTCGCCGATCCAAGCGAACCATTGCTGTTGATCTTCAGGTACTGTACGTCATTGAGATAGTTGGCACCGTCGTAGCCGCCCATAATGTATAGGTTATTCGCATAGGCGGTCGCCGCCAGATCGCTGCGGGCAACATTGAAAGCACCGCTCACCGTTGTCCACGAGCCACTGTACGTCCCGCCAGAACCCAAATCACTACTATAATAGATGGCGTTCTGCACCGAACTACCGCTAATGGTGGCACTATTAGAGCCGCCAACAACGTATATTTTGTTATTCCAAACTGCAGCACCGATATTGGTAAGCGAGACTGGCAACTGGTTGCCCGAACTAGCCGAAGTCCACGATGTACAGTCGCCTGATGAAAAACTCACGCACGTTTGTATACCCGGAGATATCGAGCCAGCTCCAGAGACCCCGCCTATCCAATATAGTGTGTTGGCAGCAGCCAATAACTTACCCCAAGCGCGCGCCACCGGCATGTTGGCCGTCGCCGCGGTCCACGAACCAAGCGTACCATCAGTGTTAATCGGTGCATAATAGTCATTCGCCACGGTCGTAGTGCAGGTCATGTTGGTACAGCCCCCGGCATAGTACACGTAACCGTTCAGCACCGCGGCGCTGCCGCCGATCAAACTGGTGCCGCCGGATGCACCGGTGCATGGCCCCGCCCCACAGGCGCCTGTTGTACTATAGCTTGCCGGTGAACCACTGTCGTTATTGTATATCTGGAAGGTTTGGATGGTACTCGTTCTTGACGAACAACTTGATGGTGCCGCGCCCGCCGTACATCCTCCTACTACATATGCGAAAGAGTTGGAGACGGGCACCGAGAGCCCCCAACGTTGGTTAATGGTAACGCTCGAGACAGTGAACGGCCCCCAACTTCCATCGCTCACATTGATCTTAGCGAATTCAATATCCGCCAAAACACCGCCGCCGGAGCCGTCATAACCACCGACCACATAGAGGTAGCCGTTATAGCCAAATCCGGAGCCGCGCCGCCGGCCGGTGACGGTTTGGTTAGACCCCTCCACCCAGCCCGAACCGGTCGTCACGACATTGTTATTATTATCAAATTTGGCATAGCGCGCCGTTGTCAAGTCGGTGCAGTTGGGCGTTAGCCCCCCAACCAAGTAAATATAGTTAGCATAAACCGCCCCTACCATAGCACCGAGACCCGTACCGCAGCCGCCGGGGATTGCGCCAATTTGCAACTGGCCGGACGTGGAGCATCCGCTCGGAGCACCAGTCGTACCAATGTTGCACTTATATACTGCATCGGTATAGCCCGAACAGCCAACGTTAGGCGCGGTACAACCGCCGAAAATGAACAGGTTGCCTGGATTGGTCCCAGCTGACGAAGGGTTAGCCCGAGCGTAGGCGAATGCATAGGACACATCCGCCGCCCCTATCGTCGTTAGGTCTGTAGTATTCCAGGTGCCCAAACTCCCGTCTGTGTTGACCGATACATAACTAATGTCTGTGTCTATAGTGAATCCGCCCACTATGTAGATGCGGCCATTAAAGATCGTGGTCGCGCCGGCTGCGTTGTTATGCGGAAGGTTGGAAGAGCTCACACAGTAGGAATCGGTGTAGGTGCCAGTGCACGTAGCGGGCTTCTGCAACGTGCCGTCGCTGCCGATCGCCTGGTAGGTCACACCGTTCGACGAGCTGGTGCAGTTATCATTCGCGCATCCTCCCATAATGTATAGGTAGCCGTTCATAATTGCGGTTTCGTTCAGCACGTTGCCGATACTGCCGGGCATATTGCAGCTAGTTGGGCTTCCACCGGAGCACGGAGCCGTACCGCTCGCCGACGATGTTCCCACGGTGCTTGCGTCACCATCCTGGTTGATCCCGCAGTTACTATTTATATCGGCACCACACTTGATTGAGCTTAATGTACCCGTGCAGGCACCTGTTGAGGCATCTTGCGCGCTACAGCCGCCAACTTCGTAGATAACATTGCGCCAGGCAACAACATTATGGCCCATACGAGTATCCGACACGCTCGCGTTAGTGTTCCAGACGTCCAAACTGCCATCGGCATTAATACTGGCCAGCTGTGTATCGCTGGCAACCGACGTACAGTAGTTGCTGGCATTATATGCCAGACAACCACTGCTTATGTATATGTATGCTCCCCAAACGGCAGTAAATCCGCCGCCGTTTGTCATCTTGCCTTCCGCTGTGCCGCTGGCATCTTTGATGGTACTAGTCGTTAGCCAGTTGCCCGCCATCGTGCCGTTGGAGTTGAGTGTTATGTACTGGACACTGCTGGACGGCGAACCGCTCGTCAGACTGCTGGCTCCGCCAATCACATAGATATGATTGTTGTAGACCTGCGCGCCAAAACCGTAGCGCGCTAGCGTGCTGGCATTGTTGGCCGGATCGCGCAACGTCACCATGCCGGTGGTAGTCCAGGAGCTCAGCGTACCGGTACCGGTGATATCAGCTTCTTCAACGGTAGTCACCGCCGACTTCACACTACTGGCACTAGTCTTACCACCCAACAAATAAAGACGATTATTGTAGGCTACGGCGCCGGCTAAGCTCCGTGGCGAGCTGAGGTCGGTATCGCGGTACCAATAGACCCAGTTGGCTTGGTTAGTATCTGTCGGATGCCACAATCGCGGCTCGCCATTGGCGCCAAGCTTGGCAATATAAACAGTTTTACAAACTCCGCCGTCACCGGTACCGTTACCGGTTGTACAGTTACTGTCTTCGCCGCCTAGGGCGTAGAGGAACCCACTATAAGCGACCAGCGAAAAATTGCTGCGCGCGCCCGGCAAATTATAATCCGAGGAGCTGCACCAGCCTGCGCAAGCGCCCGTTCCCGGGTCAGGGCTGATAACGGTACCGTCTGATGTACTAAACTTTGCCCAGCTCACGCTGGACGAATTTACCGATGAACTGCCTGTTACGATTATCGCTACCAGTCCTGCCGTTCCATCAGTCGTGCCAGCGGCCGTTGTAGCGCCTGCTCCGCCATTGCCAGCACCATTACGGTAGCCATCACTGCTTTGTCCGGGTGTCGTGCCAGAACCAGCCGTTTCCACGGTATTTGTGCCCGTCACCAGATCACTACCGCCACCGCCACCGCCAGCAGTGCGGCCAGCGCTAGTATTAGTGCTTCCGCCACCGCCACCGCCAAAGCGACCGCCACCGCCACCGCCACCACCCTCACACGAACCGGCGTTACCGCCCTTACCGCCGGCACCGGTTCCACCAGCACCACCAGTTTGGCCGGTAACCGATGTACCACAGCTGGTCGAAGAGCCTCCGGCATTACCGCCGGCGTTCGCGGCACCGGCCGAACCACTGTTACCGCCTGTACCGCCCGCGCCACCGCCACCGCCGGCAGAAGTGGTCCCCGCGCCACCGCTTCCTGCAGTACATCCAGTGGCACCGGCTACACCGCTGGAGCCACCGCCCGCGCCACCGTTACAACCATTGTTGGTGCCATTGGCGGCGCCACCGCCACCGCCGCCACCGGCTTGGACAAGGAATGTCGAGCTTCGTTTGACCGCCGAATAACCGCCACCGTTTCCACCGTTCCTATTGTTTCCGGCGGAGACCCCCCCTGTGCCCACCAGCACATCTAGTGTCTCGCCAGGCGTGACCGTGATGTCAGCCTGAGCAAACCCACCACCGCCACCGCTGCCTCCAACGCCGCTACTGCCGCTACCCGCGCCGCCACCGCCACCGCCACCCCACGACTTAACCGTTATAGTGGTCACACCGGTTGGTACGACATAGCTACCGCTTCCCGCTGTCGAGAATATCTGACCATTAAAGGCAGTACCGCCGGCCGAATACAGAAAACCGCCGGCTGCAGCCGTACCCGCACCCCAGGCTGCAGCGGGCAAATCCGTCAGACTGTGCCACGAGTCAAATCGCGCTCCGGTGGTCGGGCCCTTACGGATCAACGTGTCGGCGACGTCAAAGTCGATGTTGGTCTCGTTGTTGCCGCGCATAAACTTTTCGGCGGTTTCAACATAAATGCTCGGGTCGATTGTGAGCGGATAGTGCGCCTGGCCGAGCCCGCTGACCGTTACGCGCAGTTGGTCACCTTGTATCGAATATACGGCTTTTGCAGCCGTCGGCCTGCTATTCAGCTGTTCAATCTTCGGCGCCGGAATTCTAAAAAGCAGCGTATTTTTCGGTGCATTCTGGCGCGCCTTTTGCAGCAACTCGGCGTCTTTATCGCTGCCGGTGGCGACATTGCCGCTGAGCACCGTATTGCCAAACACGCCTATGCTGCCGTCTGGTGCAATTCTCGCCTCTAAGTTGTTGCCCAGCCCCAAGGTGTAGTCTAAGGTCAATGTGTCACTGTCGGAGCTGTTCAAGAGCAAATCCTCTTTAACTCCAATAGCGTGCATACTGTACACCAGCCAGCCCGAACCATTGCTGAGCGGGTACACTACCCTGTTGCCGTCTTTCTGTCCGGACAATAACGAAAACTTTGGCGTCATCGTAAAGTCGATCTGATTTTGCGGATCGGTAACGGATATTCCCTTGGAAGGATCCTGATTCGCGGACGCCTGGGCCTGGGGGCTGGCAGAGCCGAGTATCCCTTCCGACCTCGGACTGTAGCCGCTATTGAATGTGAAGGCCGAGGTCTTCGAATCGAACTTCAGCTTGTCGGCCATCTCCTGATTGACAGGGCCAAGTAACGCCTCAGCCGAACCCAACGCATACCCGTGCGGGACCATGTACGGCGACAAAATAGTGATGAGCTCTGCCATAACAATCAGCATCGCCATCATAGTGAATACGAGCCTGGTACGCATGTCGCGGAAAAAGCCCAGGAACGGGCTCGGCAAACCGGGGAGTTTTGGTAGTTTAGCCTTGAGGCGGAACCGGTGGACCGGCGCTTTCACCGCCGGGGTAGCGACAGGCCGTTGGAGCTCAGCTAGCGATGACCGCAAACGGTCAGCCGGGTACACAAAAGAACGCCGCGCGGGTCGCAGCGGTACGGCACGTCCCTGTTGTGGTTTTTTTATGTCATCCATGCTCTGGCCTGGATCTGTTTTTGGCAATCCCCCTAATGCTTCCAGTATAGCATAAGCATCCCTGTTAGCTATCGAGGAAGACTACTTGTTGCTGAAGGTGAAGCCGAGGTTGCCGACGTAGGCGTTGGCATCTTTGCTAGCGGTCATATCGATTTCGAAGACGATGCTGTCGCCGGGTCCGAAGCTACAGGTTGATGGGTCGGCGGCACCGCTGGCCTGGCCAATCTGCCAGGAAGATACAGTACCGGTTGATACGGATACGGTTGATCCACATTGGGACAAACCGCTCGCGGAGTTGTTGCGGTAGACCTTGTAAACCACGGTGGCAGTACCGCCGGACGATCCATTGTCGGTTCTGCCCATAAGCGAGGTCGATCCGGAGGCAAAGCTCTTGAAGGTAGTCGGCAACTGGTAGGTCACGTAAATACCGTAGGTCTGCGAGGTCGGCTGCGGCGATGTCCACTTGTAGAAGTTGAAAGTTTCGTTCGTACCGCAGATGGTCGGCTGGCTACTGCTGCCGTCGTTGATGTTGAGCGCGTCGGAACAAATGTCGGAGGTCATTGTACCTACACCAACCGTGCCGCCGCTCGGTCCATGCAGGACGGCGTTAGTAAACTCTGGCGAGAGCGTTACGATGACGTCCGGCGAGGAACCACAGGCACCCCAACCGTCAGCCTCGTAGCACTGCAGCTTACCAAGTGAGGTGTCATAGTACATCGACCCAAGCAAGGCGTCGTTGTTGGCGGCGATCGGAGCCGATGCGGAACGATCAAGAGTAAACAGCGTGGTCGGACCGCCGTTGACGCCACCACCAACCTGAATATTTGGCACGGCGTTAGAAGCGATCGTCATAGTGAAGGTGTCGACGTAGATGTCACGCACGCCTGTGCCAGATTCAGTGAAGTATACATACGGGTTAGTCGGCGCCGTGCCGCTGGTTGTGACATAACAGGTTACCTGAGTGAACGATGTAATAGTTCCAGAAAGCGACTGGGTGTTGTAGTCGACACAGGAGTCAAAGTTGGTGCCGCCGTCGCGCGAATAACGAATGGTAAAGTCAGTCATCGCTGTTGAGCTGGAGGCGTAGACACTTATGCGGTAGAGCGTGCTGGCCAATGGGCTTATTGCCAGCTTGTTGCGGATACCGTTGTTGCCGCCGCTGCCGCCGACAGTAATGTGCGCTTCGGCGCTGTCGCTAGTGTCGTTACCATTAGTGGTACTACGGATAGCCGTAACCGTCGCGCCAGTGCCCGCTACGGCCGTCCAGTTGGTCGTAAAGTTGGTGTTGTCGTCGACGCCGCCGTCGGTGGCATAGGTCAGGTCGGCGCTAATCGTGACACTCAGGTTGTCGACATAGAATGTCCTGGACGTGCCGCTGGCCGTCTGGCGGATGAAGATAGCGTTGCTCGTAGTGATGCCGCTGGCGGGTGCGGTAAAGGTACAGTTTACCTTCGACCAAACACTCGTTGCAGCCGTTTGAGTACTATAGTTGGTACAGGTAGTCATGGCTGTTGTAGTGCCGTCCTTGGAGAATTCGACGTCAATGTCGGTGAACGCTGCACTGCCGCTCGTCAGCTTAGTGGCAAAGGATACGTTGTAACGTAGGTTGGCCGTAAGAGCGGCTGTTAACTTGTTGCCTGCGCCTGAGCCGGCAGAAGTGTTGGTAGCGATCGAGACCGAACCAGTACCGGTAGCGATATATGTGGCATTCGTGTTACGCGTAACGGTCGCACCGCTGCTGGGAATTAGCGCCCAGTCCGTGCCGAAGGCGCTTTCTGCACCACCGTTGTTGGCGTAATCGGTTACACTACTGTTAACGGAGAACAGGCTGGCGGCCTGCCCGGTCTGTACTTCAAGCAACGTACCGTTGCCCGTACCGCTGATCGGGCTGGTCAGGCTGTCGCGGATTGTCAAACCGTTCGCATTCGCGCTGTTCGCCACCACCAACTCGGCGCCACCGGCACTGGTCAGGGTGTTGTTGTAGGCTGACTGTAAGTCGGTCGAGCTGGATGCACCGGCGGCCGTCCAGCCGGCGCCGTTCCAGATTAGGGTTGCGGTGCTGTTGGCCTTCATGCCGATCTGAATAGAAGTACCGCCAAGCACAATCGTAAAGTCGCTCGAGCCGGAAACGCCGGTAAGGTAGAGCAACCGGCCGATGACCTGGTTGCTAGCGTTTGGCACCGGTATGCTTATGCTGAGACCAGTAACCGTAGCGTTGACGGCGATGGTGCTAAAGGAATCCACGCCAGTCACACTACAACTGGGGCAACCGCTACTGCCGTTAAATGTTTGGGTGGAGCCAGATGAGACGAAGGTTGTCGGAGCTAACTTCACTAGACCCAATACGCCGGTGCCAAAGCCGGTGCCGCCAGTGATTGTTACATTGCCACCGTTTGCGTTACCCACGGTGGCGTTACCCCCCTGGACCGTCAACGAGCCACCAGCCACAGCCGTTGTGGTGCTGCCCGTTCCCTGGATGCTAAAGTTGTTCGGCGTGCCGGCGGTTAGACCGTTACCCAGGTACAAAGTGTTGGCAGCCGAGTCAAAGGTGCCACGGACCGTACCGGCAGTGTTAAAGACTATGTTGTTCGTGCCGGATTGCAAGGTCAGGCCACTCGAACCGCTTGTCGAACCGACCGCAACGGCCTTGGAGTTAGCGCCAGTGCCGATATTGACATTACCTGTCGTTCCGCTGTCGATGGTTATACCGCCGGCGCCGTTGGTGCCGATCGTGACCGCCGTGTTAGCCGTTGTACCGCCCTGAATGTTAACGGTTGTGCCGGCGGCGGCGTTTGCTGATCCGGTTGAACCCAAGCTAATCGTTTCCGTACCTGCCGTGTTGACACCAATCTGGATGGTCGTTGCGCTGGTCTTGGTTGCCGTTGGACCGATTGTAATGGTCTTGGCATTATTCGAAGTACCAGCGCCGATCAATATGCTGCCGGTGGTGCCAGTGTCCATAGTTATGCCGCCGGCGCCATTAGTACCAATTTTCACTGCCGTGTTGGCCGTTGTACCGCCTTGGATATTTACCAGCGTGCCGGCGGCGGCGTTGGCGGAACCCGTCGAGCCAAGATTCACAGTCTGTGTCGCCCCCGTTGATGTACCGACATTGACCGTGCTGGCTAACGCGTCGGTACCACTGGCACCGAGGTTAAGGGTAGCATTCGACGTGTCGAGCCCAATAAGGTTGGTGCCGGCAGCATTTTGTACCCGGAAAGCGCTCGTGCTGTCGATGGCGTTTTGGAATGCCATTTGCCCGGTGTCGCTCAGCCTAAAGAACGGTATGCCACCAAAGTTGTCGGCGGTACCAACGGTCGCCAGCGTGGCGTAAATCGACATGACGTCTGCGCTGTTACTAGTTGATCCATAGGCGCCTGGGTTGCCCGCCGTGCCAGGCAATGTGTATCCGCTTGTTGTGTCGTAGTTGGTCGAATTGGCGGGGCCGCCACCTGTATTAGTAGCAAAGCCCGAGGAACCATCTTCGGCCATGGCTATCCAATAGGTAGTGCCGGACACAAGTGTCGCGCCGCCTACCGAAAGCGTATTCCAGCCTACTGTAGCAACAGCAGTGCTACTGCTTGCCAACAAAGTTCCAGGATTACCTCCGGAGTTGCTATACACGCCAACTTGGATATGATTGTTCGGAGAAGCGGCGACCGACTTCATATATACAGAAATTGAGCTAATCGTTCCGGTCGTTCCAGGGACAATTGGAGCGGCCTGGACGCCGTTAGCGTTACTGTCGTTGCCGGCGCCTATCGACTGTGTACCGACGTTAAACGTACCATTTGCCGAGGCCGACGAGGCTATCTTAAATATGCCGTCACTTGCGTCAACACCCGTGAAGAAATTTTTCGATGGTGTCTTAAATTCTATGCCCACATCGCCCGTACCTGCCTGCTCAACAATTAGTGGCAGCGCATTGACCGTGCTGTTGTTGACGGCTACATCGAGCTGCCTGGTTGGCGCTACAGTTCCCGCCCCCACGTTGCCTGTCGAACCCTGGACGGCTAGGCCGGTTGCGCCACCGTTCGTCAGAAAGTTGGCTATCGGGCGATGGATGGTAAAGGTCTCGGCGCTCACAGCACCAGTAAATACCGGATTCACAGAGAACGTCGTGCCGGTTGCAGTTGCAGTGACGACCCGGGCCTGTCCGGTCGTCGTGGTCGGAATAATGTAATCGCCGGCGTTTAGCGTCAACGAAACGGATGTCGTAAAGGTACTCGCGGCCGAGCTAGCAGTCATAGTTGTAGCGCCACTAGATATACCGCCCGGGCCGGTCATCTGGAACGTGCCGCCCGAGCCTACAATCTTCGTTGCATTTGCGACCGATCCAGCGGCTACGGTAAGATTTATATTCCCTGTGCCGCCTTGGATGGTTGTTGTACTGCTGCTGTTGGTTGAACCAATCGTAACCGTTTGGGCGGCGGCGCCAGTTGCAATGCGCACGGTGCCCGTACCGGCATTGTCAACCGAGCCGATGTCTATGATCTTCCCGGCAGTGGTTTGGTCGCCAATATTAATGTCGCCGGTGGCCGTACCAGTACCGCCCTGTAGAACCAAAGTACTGGTCGAGCCAGTCGAGCCAACCGTTACGGCCTGAACCGTGCTCGTTCCGGCGGCAGCAATGTTCACGGTGTGGGCTACGTTCCCGCCGGCAACCGTGGTGGTCGCGCCAGAACCGCCGCCTATATTAATAGACGTGGCGTTGGTGTTGCCCACACTCACCGTGCCCTTCGTGCCGCTAGCCGTGCCGGCATCAACGCTCACGTTTCCAGAGTTACCGCTGGTTGCAGCGCCGCTAGCAATGGTCACATCACCGGTGTTGCCGCTGGTCGTAGAGTTACCACTGCGCAGCGTAATTGCCGTGGATGCGCCAGTGCCATCAGCCGTTTGGATCAACGGTGCTTGCAATGCCACGCCGGCGATACCGGTACCCGAGATATTAAAGTTAGCACTCGATTGCTGGGTTGTCTGGTTGGAGATGTAGTTACAACTGCCCGTACAAACCGGGATGTCACCGCTTTGGATTGCGCTGGAGACAAAGCTTGTGCCGTTGCCGCGCAGGTAATTACCCGTAGCTGCAGCACCACCAATCTGGAAGCCGGCCGAGCCGCCAATCACATTCAAGACGCCGCCGGTGGAGAGATTAACATTCGTGCCTGCCAATGCAATCGTGCTACCGCTCTGTACGCTTATCGCCCCTGCCGCACCATTACCAATCGTTACCGTGCCGGTTGAAGTACCGGTATTAATGCTGGTGTTGCTGTTCACGCTATTGTTGATGGAAGTTGTGCCGCCAATTGTTAGGCCGCCAGTCCCCTGGACAAGACCCGTGCCCGAGTCGACTCCTACTGCCGTGACTGCGCCCGCGCCAGACACGTCAAAATTGCTGAAATCGATGACCGCGGTAGTGCCCAGAATTTTATTTGAGCCCAGGCTAATTGCGTTAGTAATGTTAGCGCCCGATAGGTCGATAGCATTCGTGATGCCGCCGGCAGCAGAAGTGATTTTGAGGCCGGCCGCTACTGGCTCATTCGTATCGCTATTGGTGATCAGTACCAACTGGGCAGGCGGCGTGGCGTTGGAGCCGTCGGCCAGCGAGAACACCGTTGAGCCCGTACCGCCAGCCGCCGTGGCAACCGTAAACTTGTCGCTACCATTCAAAGTAAAGCCGATGTCGTTGCTCGAAGTCGAGATGGTATTGCCGCCAGCATAGGCCGTCTGCAGGCTGACTGAACTAATACAGGAGCTCCAGCTCGGTGCAAGTCCGGTATTACCCACCAAACATTGACCGGTAGTACCGGCAGCAGTGGCAGCAATAGGGCTCGTGCCGTTCCCGTACAGCACGCCATTGGCCGTAAAGGTAGTAGTGCCTGTACCGCCTTGACCGACAGCCACCGTCGTAAAACCCGCACCCAATGCACCGCTGGTTAAGGTGCCGACTTTGGTTAGATTGGTGTAGCTAATACTACTGTCCAGGCCGGCGTTCTGAAGTTTGCCCGCACCCGAGATAATTTGGCTGCCATTGACGCGCAGGACATCCGTATAGCCAGTACCCGTGAAGTTCATGCCGTAGAAGACGTTGTTGGTTTGGGCGGTTGGGTCCTCGAACTTGAGGGCGGTGTTCGTGTTAGTGCCACCACTCGTAGCTGTACCGACCAACGTGATGTCTTGGCCGTTAACCGCAATCGAAGAGCCACCGGCATTGGTGTTGGTAGCGGAGAGGACCTGCGCGGAACCGGCCGTGCTAGTACTGTACGTCTGAGAGAAGACACCGGAGCCGTTTTGGAGAGTGAGGTTCTGATTGGCCGCAAGGGTCAAATTGCCGTTGGATGTGGTGGTCATGCCTGAGTGTCCAAGTGTAACCGCACTGGCGTTCGTAACGCCGATCGAAATGGCGCCGCTTGTCCCACTGCCCGTTTTTGTGCCGGTGTCGACAGTAATGCCTCCGGAGTTAGCGTTTGTGCCGGCAGCATCGCCCGTAACAACGTAAATAGAGCCGGTAGAGAAGCCGCCGGAACCACCGGCGATAGTACCCGTATTGATCTGGACGTCGCCCGAGGTACCATTACCACCAGCAACATTACCACTTCGTACGATGATCGTGTTGGTGCTACCGCCAGTAGCAGTCTTGTCGTTAGTCCCGACGATGGCGGCAGTGTTTGAACCGTCCCAGTTAAAACCAACGATGCCATTCTCGTCTGGGCTGAAGATGGCCAGGGTCTGCTGGTGACCGCTAGGACGATCATCGAATATAGAAATTGCCCGCGATGTAGCGTTTGCGCCGGAGGGCAATCCAAAAGCCAGGATCTGGCCAAAGCTTCCCGGATCATAGGTGGGGATATTAATCTTTGTGGGCACGCTTGAACTGGCCGGTGTAACGAAGTTGGTTGTACCAGCACCACCAAGCGTCAGTGCGCCAACGTTGTTGACTCCGAAGACCGTCGTCGCACTAGTACCATTCCAGCTCTGCAAATCTAACAAATCTGCCGTCTGGCCGTTGGCGCCCTGAATAACGCCCCCGACCGACCCTGTCCCGGCCGAACGAATGTTAAAGTTGGCATTGGTTTGGACGCTTGTCCCGTTCTGTATGAAGCTAGCAGTAGTACCGGTAACAAAGCCGCAGTTTACAGAGTTTTGAACACAAAGCGTACCCGACTCAGCCGGCAGGTGCAACAGATTACTGCCGCTCGGGGTGCCAGCGTCAAGTGTGGTTATGTTGGCGCCGGTACCGCCGGAAAGCGTGCTGGTAGCGAAAGCATACGGTACGGCAGTCAGTTGGAGGCGTGGGCTCATCTCACCATCGTATGTCGGAGTCGCAGTCTGCGTTGTGCCGCCGATGTTCATAGTGACCCATAGCTGGTCTCCCCACTTGATCGTACTTGGAAAAGCTGTCTGCGACCCCAAGCTGACCGTCACGTAGCCGTTCGCGACTCGGACACGGGCGTCATTCCCAGCGGTGACACCGTTAGAATCATAGTACTGCTCCGTCCACAAACAATGCGCGTCACCGCTACACGATGTGTCACTACTGCCAGAAGAGGTGGAAGCGTCGTAGATCTTGAAGACCACGTTGTAGAAACCGTCCGGCGCTATCGAGCCGGTACTGTTCATCAGCCTGGCCTGGAAGTTAATCTGGCCATTGGCAGCAGCTAAGGCTTGGCGGTTCGGCGAAAGAAGGCCGGCCAGGAGTGTACAAAAAAGTAGTCCAAGCACCAAGACCGCCGGTAATCGCCGTCGTACTAACAACTTCAGGTTGTGCAGCCTTGCTTGCATGTTTGTTTTGGTTTGATTTGTTTTGATTGTTTGTTTTCCAGCTGATCCCTATTTTTGGGGGCTTCGGAATACCCTTTCATTATGGGGTGGATCTCTGGCAAACTACAAGCGTTTTAAAACAATAAAAACAGAGATGGACAAGTGCTTCCCTGCAAACAAAATTCACAAATTATCATTGTATTTATAACAACCAAAAAAATAAGACACCTACCGTGCACAAATTTCAGGTGTAGCGGGTGAAAAATAAGTTAAAAAACGTGATGTATAAAAAACAGCAGCCTTGTTTAGGGCTGCTGAGTTTTCCACAGGACCAATTGTAAAATTAGGCGATCTTTGTGATTTTCAGGACGGTGTGGTGCTGGCGGTGTCCGCGAACTTTGTGTACGCGCTTCTTCGCCTCAAAACGAATGGCCGTAACTTTGTCGGCCTGTACGTCTTGTGCGACTACCTCGGCACTGACTTTTGCCTTGTCTACGGTTGGTGCGCCGACGCTTACTTGCTCGCCGTCGATAACCAGCAACGGTTCAAAGGTAACGGTCTTGCCATCGGTCTTCAGAAGCTCGACTTCAACAGTCTCGCCTTCAGACACGATATATTGTTTGCCGCCAGTTGAAATAACTGCTTTTTTCATGTATTTGCTCTTCCTAAGGAATTTAGCTACCAATAGATAGTAACAGATCTGGTCTCATCTGTAAAGTGTTATAACGCGGCTCTTAGGCCGCTTTTTCGATCGATATGGTGAGCGGCGCGTCGTCTACTGAGCACGACACATCGAAAGCATAAGTCTGATCCTGGGCCAGCGAGGTTGCCAATGTCTCAGCTTTAATAGTATCGCCGTGTTCGCGGATTGCTTTGTGAAGTTCCGGATCAGTTGTCGAAAGACTCAACTCGATGCGGTCGTCGACATTCAGGCCGGCTTGCTTGCGCGCACTCTGTACATTGCGCACCACTTCACGCATCATGCCTTCGCGCTTCAGCTCTGGCGTCACTCTGAGATCCAGTGCCACCCTGCCCTCTGCCGGAGTCTTCGAACTCAATTCCTTCACGTTCAATTCTTCCAATATAACTGGTACAAATTCCGTGGCGTCCTCGCCAAGCTGGTCGTCTGCGCCGGCCACAGCAACTGATTGCAGCGGCTGACGGACTTTCAGGCTATTGGCGGCACGCTGCGAGAGGCCCTCGTTGATGACTTCGCGAACGAATGCCATCCGGTCGAGAATAAGCTCGTTGACATGGCCCGTTGCCGGCCAATCGCGCAAGTGCACCGATTCGCCGCCGGTCAACTTTTGGTACAACTCCTCGGCTAGGAACGGCGTGAATGGCGCCATGATGTGCGCCAGGCGAACCAATACATAGTGCAGCGTACGGTATGCGGCTTGCTTGTCGCCATCGTCCTCACTCTTCCAGAAACGGCGGCGCGAACGGCGCACATACCAGTTGCTGGCGTCATCAAGGAACGGTAAAATCGGCTTCATGGCATTCGGAATGTCGTAGCCGTCCATGTGCTTTTCTATCTCGGCAGTAAGTTGGTGGACGCGCGAAACAATCCAGACGTCGAGCGGATTAGTCAGGCTCTCGACTGGATCATCGTAATTGCCGTCCCATTCCCAGCCGTCAACTTCGGCATACAGCGTAAAGAAGTCGTACATGTTCCAAACCATACTGAGCTTGCGCGCCACGTCGGCTACGTCTTTGTCGAGCAGGTTGAAATCCTCGCCGCTCATTAACGGCGAACTCATAAGCAGGAAACGCAGCGCGTCGGCCGAGTAGCGATCCATCAGCTCGTTTGGGTCGGTGTAGTTTCCAAGGCTCTTGCTCATTTTACGACCATCACTCCCGGCCAATGTGCCGGTGGTGATGACGTTTTTAAAGGAATTTTTGCCAAATAGTGCGACGCTGACCGCGTGCATATAATAAAACCACGCGCGGACCTGTCCGACGTACTCAACGATAAAGTCGCCCGGGAAATTCTCTTCAAACTTTTCGACGTTCTCAAATGGATAGTGGAACTGGGCAAAGGACATCGAACCGCTCTCGAACCAGCAGTCCAAAACCCGGTCGATGCGTTTGTAGTGGATGCCGTCTATTGTAAAAGTGACATCGTCAATCCACGGGCGGTGGTAGTCTTCCAGCTCGCGGCCGGACAGTTCTTTGAGTTCGGCGTAGCTGCCAACTATCTTGATATGCTCTTTACCGTTGTCGTCTTTACCTTTCCAGACCGGCATGGCGGTCGCCCAGAAGCGGTCGCGGCTCAGGTTCCAGTCTGGTGCGCTTTCGACGGTTTTGGCAAACCGTCCGTTTTTCAGATGCGCCGGGAACCAGTTAATGTTGCCATTCTCTTCCAGCATCTGCTGGCGCTGGCCGTCGATGTCCATAAACCAACTCGGGTGTGCGCGGTACATCAATCGGGTATGGCAGCGGTGGCAGTGCGGATAGCTGTGGGTGACGTATTGGATCTTCCAAACTATACCGCGTTCGTGCAACTCTTTGGCAATCTGCTTGTTGGACTCCCAGACGTTCTGGCCCTTCCATTCGCCAGACTTGTACAGGCCGTTATCGTCAATGTTGCTAACGATCGGGAAGTCCTTTTGCTTGGCTAAGACGTAGTCTTCTTCACCATACGCTGGGGCCAAATGGACGATACCAGTCCCCTCTTCCAGGCTGACGTAGTCGGCGTGCCAGACGCGGTGGGCGTTCTTGCCCCGGTCTTCAAACAGCGGCTCGTATTCCTTACCGACCAGCTCTTTACCCTTCAGAGTCCGAACTAGTGTATACGGAAGCACCTGGTGCTTCTCGTTGGTCAGCACCTTGTCGAGCAGGCCCTTCGCTAAAATCAAACGCTGGCCGTCGATCTCAACTTCGGCGTATGTTTCGCTCTGGTTCACCGCAGTAGCAGTGTTTGCCGGCAGAGTCCAAGGTGTTGTGGTCCAAGCCAGAAGCGAAACGTCCTCGCCTTTGAGCTTAAACTTCACATAGACCGACGGATCGGTTACATCCTGGTAGGAGTTGTCCATAGCCACCTCTGCCTTGGAAATCGGAGTGGCGTCGCGCGTGCAGTACAGAAGTACCTTTTCGCCTTCGTAAATCTTGCCCTTCTCGTACAACTGCTTAAAGGCCCACCAAACCGACTCCATGTACTCCTTGTCCATGGTCTTGTAGGCGCCCTTGAAGTCTACCCAGCGGCCGATGCGGTCGATAGTGTCTTCCCACAGACTGCCAGTCGTGGACATGTTCTCGCGGCAGGTGGTAATGTACTCTTCGAGGCTAATCTTGGTGCCGATGTCGCGCTTGTCGTGGATGCCCAATTTCTTTTCGGTGAACACCTCGGCTGGCAGACCGTGACAGTCCCAGCCCCAGACTCGCTCGACGCGCTTGCCCTTCATCGTCCAGTAGCGCGGCACAACATCTTTGGCGATCGAACTCAGCAAGGTGCCGTGGTGCGGCACGCCGGTGATGAACGGCGGCCCGTCATAAAACACGTAACCATTATCTTTCGGCCGCATCTCAACCGATTTTTCGAACGTCCGGTTGTGTTTCCACTGCAATACGAGATCTTTCTCGTATTCGATAGCTTTGCGGCGGGTGCCTTTCTGGAATTTCATCTCTTCTCCTTATAAAGAAAAAATCACTACTTCTGTTATCGGAATCCCTTTGCGGGACGGTACCATCCGATTTCCAAAAGAAGTGATTCTTTTAGCGCTTAGTTATCGCTGTTACGGTGCGTGTCCGACGGGGTCTACTCTTGGATCATTTCTTCCCGCTGCTTCGTGGGTGATAGCCACTGATCTGCCCGGAGGCAGAACGCATTTCATCTATAAATATAACGCATAATAGCAATTTTCACAACTATTGCAGCCGTTAGTGACCAGCCGCGGCATTGGCATAGCCTGCGACTTCATCCATGAGCGGCAGCGGTGTCCCCTGCCAAAAACCCGCCATTGTTCCGTCGTCACCCAATACTAAAATGGCCGGGTAACTGACGATATCGTACAGGCTGGCGGTGGCTGCACCGTCACGGGTATTAACACTTACCATTTCAACTCTTCGTCCAACTTCGTAACGCCGCTGAAAATCATGCACATAAGACTGTATCTCTGTCTCATGCTCGGAGTTTGGTCTGTAAAGGACAAGCAGCTTCACCGCTCCAAGATAGCACAAAATCACCCTCAGAGTCGAGGGTGATTTTCGCTTAGGCGGAGCTAGGGTTCTAGCTGCAACCAGTGGTGGAACCGCAGCTGGTACAGACGTAGCAGCTGCCAGCGCGTTGCGTCTGGTTACCGCAGTTGTAACAAAGCGGAGCTGTTGAGCTGTCCGGCTTAGCAGTGGCGGCCGGCTGCGCGGCAGTCATTGGAGCTACAGGTTCCTCCTCTTCCTTGTCCTGGGCCATAAAGTGCTCGCTGGCTTCAACCAGTTGGCCGTCAATCGATTGGTCATCGGTGAGCAGGCTGATCTGGTCTTCCGGCATGTCCTCAATTGAGGCCAAGCCAAGTTCCAGCCGATCATCGAAACTCAGGTAGTCCAGAGCCAGACGGCGAGCAATATAGTCCGTAATCGAGCTGGCAGTGCGGACTTCCGGGTCATCGGTGATGCCCGACGGAGCGTAGCTGGTGCTCATCATTGCCTTCACGAAGGCCTTCAGCGGTACGCCGTATTGCAGGCCGTGGCTGACCGAGATAGACAAAGCGTCCATCAAACCGCGCAAGGTCGACCCCTGCTTGGAGACACTCACGAACAATTCGCCGGGTGTGCCGTCCTCGTATTCACCTACGGTGACAAAACCCTTCAGATCAGAGATCCGGAACTTGTAGGTCATACTCTTGCGACGGCGCGGGAGTGTACGCCTGACGGCGCCCTTCACTACGATGCGGTCGTTGACGGCGTCGGCGACGCTGGCTGGGGTGGTCACGGCCACTGCAGCCGGTTCTTCCTGCTTCTCGGCGTTCTTGTCCTTCGAGGACAGCGGCTGGGCGACCTTACAGTTGTCGCGGTAGATCGCGATGGCCTTGATACCCATCTTCCAGGCGTCTATGTGCAATTGCTCGACATCCTCAACAGTTACGTCTTCAGGCATGTTGACCGTCTTGCTAATGGCGCCGGAGATGAATGGCTGTACAGCCGACATCATCTTGACGTGCCCCAAGTAGTGGATAGATTCATCTCCTACAGCGCAAGCAAAGACGGCGCGGTGCTCGGATTTGAGGTGCGGAGCGCCGGTGATCGTACTCTTGTCGTGAATGTGGGCAACAATGTCGTCGACCTGTTCCTGAGTGTAGCCCAGGTTCCTCAGTGCACGCGGCACGGTCTGGTTCACGATAACCATGCTACCGCCGCCGACCATGTCCTTGTACTTAATGAGTGAGAAGTCTGGCTCGATACCGGTTGTGTCACAACCCATCATGAAGCCAATGGTGCCGGTAGGCGCCAATACGCTGGCCTGAGAGTTGCGGACGCCGTAGAGCTCGCCCAACTCGACCGCCTCGTCCCAGGCAGCTGCAGCAGCGCTCAGGAGTTCCTCAGAGACGAGGTTGGCGTCAATCTTAGAGACTTCAGCGCGGTGCATGCGCAGAACGTTCAGCATAGCCTCGCGGTCCTTGCGGTAGCCAGCGAATGGGCCGACCCGGCGGGCCATCTTGGCGCTGGTAGCGTAGGCGTGGCCGGTCATCAGCGCGGTGACAGCAGCGGCAATCGCGCGGCCTTCGTCTGAGTCATACGGCAGGCCCATGGCCATCAGTAATGCACCGAGATTAGCGTAGCCCAAACCGAGTTCTCGGTAGGCCTTGGCGTTCTTGGTAATATTCTCGGTCGGGTAAGCGCTGTAACCAACCAGAATTTCCTGGGCGGTAAAGACCAATTCAATGGTATGCTTGTAAGCCTCAACGTCGAAGCTGTTGTCTTCCTTGAGGTATTTCAAAAGGTTGATACTGGCCAGGTTGCAGGCAGAGTTGTCGAGGTGCATGTACTCGCTGCACGGATTGCTGGCGTTGATACGGCCGGCTTTTGGTGCAGTGTGCCACTTGTTGATCGTAGTGTCGAACTGCATGCCCGGGTCAGCACACTCCCAAGCTGCTTCGGCAATCTGACGGAAGAGCTTTCGGGCCTTAACAGTCCGAACCGGCTGGCCGCTAATGACTCCGACCAAATCCCAGTCGTCGTCATTTACGACGGCTTGCATGAAGTCGTCGGTCACGCGTACCGAGTTGTTGGCGTTCTGGTACTGGACAGAGAAGATGTCTTTGCCGTCCAAGGTCATATCGAAACCGGCCTGCTGCAGGACACGCGCCTTGCGCTCCTCGATAGCCTTGCACCAAATAAACTCTTCAACATCAGGGTGGTCAGCGTTCAAGATGACCATCTTAGCCGCCCGGCGAGTCTTGCCGCCACTCTTAATTGCGCCAGCCGAAGAGTCAGCCCCGCGCATAAAGCTTAATGGGCCGGAAGCAGTGCCGGCGCTCTTACCCAAACGCTCAACCGAGGAACGGATCGGACTGAGGTTCAGGCCTGAACCAGAGCCACCCTTAAAGATCATCCCCTCTTCCTTGTACCAGTTGAGAATCGACTCCATAGTATCTTCGATGCCCAAGATAAAACAAGCGCTGGCCTGCTGGGCACGCTCCATGGCGCCAATGTTAAACCAAACCGGCGAGTTAAAGGCGGCACGCTGGGTAGCTAAAACGTACTTCAGCTCTTCACGGAAGTCCTCTGCTTCGGCCTCATTCTCAAAATAACCCTCTTGCAGCCCCTGGCGCGTGGTCGTGTCGACGACACGGTCAATCAGATGCTTCAATGAACTCTCGCGCTCCGGCGTGCCGGGCGTACCGGTGAAGTATTTCTGGGCGACGATGTTGATCGAGTTAAGAGACCACCCCTCGGGGAATTCCACGTCTTTCTGCTCGAACACCGGCTTACCGGTCGACGGATTAGTAATAAGCGAATCCTGCTTGACCCACTTAAGCTGCTCGTATGCCTTACTCTTTGGCGGGGTGAATAACCTTCCCGCCGTTAGACTGCTGGTTTGTCCCATAATACCCTCACTTTTTTGTATCGGCGGGGCAGTCTCTAAATCCCCGATCCCGAAGTGTTATTATTTATTGATTTTGAAATATTTGTTTAGAGTTTAAGCGCCACGCTCTCAAAGTGTCGCCAGCTCCCCCCGCGGGTTTACCGTGTACTTTTGTTATACGCCCTGTTTGAACGTTTTGGCAAGTAGGTAAAACCGCCAGGGGCGGCTGGCGCCCTTAGACTTTGAGAGGTTCATCATGTTTGCGCTTTTTGATCTGCGACAACTCTCGCTCGAAACCAGCGATGTCCGTGAATCTGCGGTAGACACTGGCGAAACGGACGTATGCAACTTCGTTAAGCACGCTTAACCGCTCCATAACCATTTCACCAATCTTGGCCGAAGAGACCTCTGGATCACCGCAGGCGTAGAGATGCTGTTCGATGTCCGCGACTAGAGCCTCCAGCTGAAGGCTGGTAACCGGTGTCTTCTCGCAGGCCCGGTAAAGGCCCCCGAGCAGCTTATCCCGATTGAAAAGCTCCCGCGTCCCATCATTCTTGATCACAACTAGCTGAGGACGTTCAAGCCGTTCGTACGTTGTAAAACGATAACCGCAGTCGGGACATGCCCGTCTGCGCCGAATAGCCTGGCCGTCGCCGGCGTCGCGCGATTCGATCACTTTCGTGTCTTCGCATCCACACTGGCCACATCTCATGCCTGACCCTCCTATTTATTTGATTTCAACGTACGATCACTATATGTAGTGCTTGTGTTATAAATCATAACTCTACCTATAGTGGAATACAACCCGTTTTTGGTTGTATTATTTATGACGAACGACCTCTGACCTAAGACTTTTTGTCTTCTTTGTCTTTATCGTCTTCGCCTTCTTCGTGCTCTTTGTAGCGTTTGGTCAGGCGGCGCAAGAACGACGGCTTCTCAAGCTCGGAGTCCTGGTCTTTCTCGGAATCGTGGTGGTCCGAGTCGTCGCCGTGCCTCTTTTGGTCTTCTTCTTTATCGGCATCTTCTTCATCCAGCGTCCAGATGTTGGGAGCGCTGTCGGATTTAAAATCTGCGATGGTATCTACGTGTTCGTCCAGAGACATGTCGATCTTCGACATCTCTTCGTCGGCTTTGGTCTTGGCCGGCTCGCTAGGGGCCGCAATGGTGGCCGCTACTCCGCCAGCGCCCCTGGTAAAGTATGATGCGTCAAAACCGGTAGCAACGACAGTAATGATAATCTCGCCGTCGAGTTCTGGGCTAATAGTAGCACCAAATATGATATTAGCGTCTGGGTCTGCGGCGCTGGTAATCGTTTCGGCGGCCGTATTTATCTCATGCATGGATAGATCATTGCCGCCGATGACGTTGAACAGGATGCCACGGGCACCATCAATCGAGACTTCCAGAAGCGGTGACTCAATCGCCTGCTGCGCAGCTTGGACGGCGCGGTTCTCGCCGCTTGCACGGCCGATACCCATCAAGGCCGAGCCGGCGTTACTCATTACCGCCTTCACGTCAGCGAAGTCGAGATTAATTAAGCCGTGGACGGTTATGAGGTCGGAAATACCCTGCACGCCCTGACGCAGCACGTCGTCGGCTACCTTAAAGGCTTCGAGCAGCGGCGTTTGCCGATCGATTGTCTGCAATAGGCGATCGTTAGGGATAACGATCAACGTGTCGACTGCTTTGCGTAAGTTATCGATGGCCAGTTCGGCATTGCGTCGCCGCTTCTCGCCCTCAAAAGCGAACGGCTTAGTGGCGAAGCCAACAACGAGGATGTCGAGCTCTTTAGCAGCCTTAGCAACAATATGTCCGGCACCACTGCCGGTACCGCCGCCGGCACCAATCGTCACGAAGACCATATCTGCACCTTCAAGAGCCTTCTTAATCTGTTCCAGGGACTCTTCGGCTGCAGCCTGCCCGACCGACGGGTCGGCACCGGCACCCAGACCTCTGGTCTCGTCCTTACCAATGTGGATCTTAACCTGCGCGTTGGAATGATGCAGGGCCTGAGCATCGGTGTTGATTACAATAAACTCAACACCCTCCACCCCTGCTTCAATCATCCGATTAACAGCAGCACCGCCAGCGCCACCCACGCCCACGACCTTAATTCGTGCAAATGTTTCGATAGCTGGTTCAACCTGAGGCATGCCGTATTACCCTTCTCTTACCTTCACGTTATATCCAGAAGTATACCCCAGAGACCAAGGTAGTTCAATAAATTTGAACGCCCGTAAAATAGACGAGTACTTTGTGTGCGCGGAAGCGCTAACGTCTAAATCGCCTTAGCAACGAATCGACAAAATGAATTGTTCGGTCTGTGGCGGTGCCCGCAGACGACGGTACTGTCTCTGGTAAGAGGAGCATGTCGAGCAACATTAGCCCGACGGCAGTGCAGTAGGTTGGGTCGGCGACAGTATCAACCAAACCGGTTAGCGGCTGGAGCCGGCCAACACGGGAAGCCAGCTGCAGCTGCTCCTTGGCGAACTCCGCCATACCAGGCAGCTTAGCCGTTCCACCCACCAGCACGACTCCGCCAGGTAACTTATGTGCCTTATGGATTTTGGATAACTCTTTGTTCACGAATTCGAATAGCTCTTCTACCCTCGCCTCTGTAATCATAGCGATATCTTCTGCTTTGAAGACGTGGTCTTGGCCGTGAGCCTTCACGCGGATATCACGCTTGGGAACGTCCTTGGAAAGACTGGCATGCTGCACCTTAACGGCCTCGGCAACATCCAGGTCTGTCCTGAGGCCAATCGCCAAATCGTTGGTGATGTGTTGGCCGCCCATCGGCAAAACAGCGACATGTTGCACCTCACCATCCTCGAGCACTACGAGATTAGTCGTGCTGGCACCGATATCCAGCAGCACTGTGCCGGCTTCCTTTTGCTGTCGTTGTAATACCGCTTCGGCCGCGGCAAGCCCGGAAAGAGTACGGTTATGAACCGCTATTTCGCCCTTTTCAAGAGCCATGTCCAGATTGCGCAAGTTAGGCGTAGCCGCCGTCACAATGTGGGCATCAACCTCGAGTCGAACACCATGCATTCCGACCGGATCCTTGATATTCTCCTGGCCGTCGAGACGATAGTTCTGGGCAAAAACCTGGATAATTTCCCTGTTTGAAGGCAACTGAACAATAGTGGCAGCCTCTTCCACACGCAGTCGGTCATCGGTCGTAATTTCGCGGTTGGCTGCGCTGATTGCTATAACGCCCTTGGAATTCAAACCGTTCACATGGGTGCCGTTGACGTTGATTGTTGCACCCTGCACCCGGACACCGGATATCCGCTCCGCCTCGGCTATCGCATGCGAAATGGCTTCGGTAACCTCGTCAACCTGCGCCACGATTCCTTTGCGCATACCCATATTCTGCGCACTGCCATGACCGATAATGGATAACTTATTAGGGTTATTGGCATCCAGTACGCCTATGACACAGCGCACATAACTCGTGCCTATATCCAGGCCAACATAGGGTGTGGAGACAGGATCTCGCATATGAGGCAGTATAACGCTTATCCTCACCGTTCAGCAAGCAATAAGCTTGCAGCGACTTCAAAGTTGCGTCAGGATCTCGCAACCAGTAGGAGTAACCAAAACCGTGTGCTCGAACTGAGCCGACCAGCTGCCGTCAATAGTGCGCAGGGTCCAGCCGTCGGGCTCTTCGCGGATTGCCGGGCTGCCTAGTGTGGTAATAGGCTCTACAGCAATGGTCATTCCCGAGACCAAAACTGGTCCGGTGCCAGCGCGGCCATAGTTTGGGATCTCCGGGTCCTCGTGCAATTCATGCCCAACTCCGTGCCCAACCAACTCGCGGACAATCCCCAATCGGTGCTTGCGCAGCGTCCGCTCGATAACTGCTGATATGTCGCCCACATGGCAGCCATGTCTGACTGTTTTCAGGCCCTGAGCAAGAGCGTCCTGGGTACCTTTTATAAGGCGTGCCGTATCAGGAGTTGTTTTATCGTCAACACACACCGTTATACCGGCATCCGTAATCATTCCCTTGTATTTGACTCCAAAATCGAAATTCACAACATCTCCGGCTTGGAATGGGCGCTCATCTGGAATGCTGTGCTGGACTTTATCATTCACCGAGATACAAATGATATCCGGGTACCCGTAAAAACCGAGGAAAGCCGGTTCACCGCCAAGCCGCCGAAGCTCCGCCGCGGCAAGTGCGGACATCTGCTTTGGCGTTCTACCGGCAGCGCATTCCTTGCGTAATAGCTCGAGAACAGTAGCCAGCATGCGGCCGCTCTGGCGCAGGGATACGATTTCCTCCTCGGTTCTTACTTGGTTGGCAAGCATGATTCCACCGCCTTTTGAATGCGCTCATGCACGTCGTTAATTGCCCCTGTACCGTCAATAGCTATAACTGCAACACCCTTGTCGCGATAGTAATCTACAACCGGGCTAGTCTTTTCTTGGTAAATGTCGAGTCGTCGGCTAATAACATCGGGGGTGTCTTCAACGCGGCCCCTGCCCGCCAAACGCTTTATGAGTTCTTCGCGAGGTACCTCAAACAGAATCACGCATTCGATCCTGCGGCCGTGACCGGGCAAATAGTCAGCCAGCCACTGTACCTGCGCCAAGTTGCGGGGATAACCATCTAGTACAACGGGCACGCCTTGCTTCGATTCACGAATCGCAGCATCCAAGACCTTATTCGTTAACTCGTCATCAATAAGTTCACCGGTAGCCAGCCGCTGTAAAACCTCAGGATCCTTGGAATTACGAAAGAGTTCACCAGTAGAAAGCCACTGCCAGCCATTGCGTTCGATCAACAATTTGCCCTGGACACTTTTACCGGAACCGGGCGGGCCAAAAAATAAGATCATGTTCTGTATTCCCTTACTCGTTTATTTTGACAAGCGCTCTTTAACTAGTTGTGCGATACGGGATCCATCGGCCTGGCCGGCAGTCTTCTGCTTAACTGCGCCTATGACCTGGCCCATAAGTGCTGGGCCGGAAGCGCCCAATCCTTCAATGGTCTGGTCGATTATCTTGGAAAGCTCTTCATCGGACATCTGAGCCGGCAAATAACCCTCAATTACCTTCTTCTCTTCCAGTTCAGCGGCAGCCTTCTCTTCGTTGCCGCCTTGTTTGTAGAGGTCGGCACTCTCTTGGCGCTTCTTCGCCTCCTTGGAAAAGAGTACTACGATCTCGTCGTCAGACAAACCCTGTTCACGCACGCCCTTAGCAACCTCGGCGTACAAAACAACGCTCTTCAAACCCCGCAGGGTTGTCGCTAACACCTTATCACCGGCCAGGAGTGCCGTTTTGAGATCCTGGTCAATGCGGGATTTCAGCATGTTTATCGTTGGCCGAACTTAATTTTCTTGAGCTTTAAAGCTTTGCGCTCAGTCCGGACGATTGCCTTCTTGCGGCGCTCACGCTTGCTGGTTGGTTTCTCAAAAAATTGTGCCTGCTTTACAACAGCGATAACGCCGGCCTGTTGAACCTTGCGGTTAAAACGGCGGAGCAGGTTCTCCAAAGATTCTTTTGAGTCTTTGCGGGTAACTTGTATCATATCTATTTCATTGTAGCCTAACAGAGGCGCATTTGCAAGACGATTATACGAGCTGCTTCTTCTGAGCGGCACGCTGCGACTTGAGGACAATGCTCTGCAGTTCCTTGAAGATGGCAAATTGCTTGTTGGTATGATAGATCTTGGTGTTTCCCTGCTTTTCAGACATAAGGAAACCGACTTTTTCGAGACGTTTGAGTTCGCGCTGTATGTTGCCGGCGTCTTCTTTGATCAGCTTGGCCAAGCCGCGGACATGCGTCTTGAAGTCAGGATATTTGGCATAGATAACAATGATCTTACGCCGAACCCGAGATGTGATGAATACGTCTAACATACATAAGCCCCATTGTCATTCAAACAACGTAGATAAAGTATAGCTGAGTGATAAATCGTTTTCAACACAAATTTAATGTTTGGTACAAAAAGAACCTATAATGCAAGTATGTGGTACGTAGAGGTTTTCGTCGCCAGCGCTGCCTATCATAAGGCTGCGCCCCTAACCTACAGCACGGGGCAGAAACTTGCGGCCGGCAGTATCGTAGCAGTTCCACTGCGCCAGAAGACAGTGCTTGGTTTTGTAGCGGCCGTCGTTCCGCGCCCTGAGTTTGCCGCCAAAGAGATTGGCGAAGTCATGGACCTGCCCCCTCTGCCGGCGGCGCTGCGGAAGTTGCATAGCTGGCTGCTAACATACTACCCGGCGCCGTCAGGCATCATCACCCAGCTCTTTCTCCCAAGCGGCATCGCCAAGAAAGCGCTCGAACAGCCGACAACAAATGTACTTACCAAAGGTCTGCCCGCCCTTACCCCCGACCAGGAGCAAGCTGTACAGTCACTAGCTGGGCCTGGGCTGCATATCCTTCACGGAGAGACCGGAAGCGGCAAAACGAGAGTCTATCTGGAATTAGCTCGCAAGGCGCTTGAAGCAGGACGGTCGTCGATAATACTGACGCCGGAGATTGGGCTCACTTCGCAGCTAGCAGCGACCTTCCAGGCCACCTTCGGATCTCGAGTATTAATTGTCCATTCCGGGCTCACGGAGTCGGTGCGCAATCAATCCTGGCAGTGGGCTGCCAAGCAGGCCGAGCTGAATGAGCCGGTGATTATCATAGGCGCCCGCTCCGGCCTTTTCAGCCCGCTCTCCAACGTCGGGCTGATTGTAATCGACGAATCCCATGAGACAGCCTACAAACAAGATCAGGCACCCTACTACCATGCTGCAACCGTAGCTGCCAAGCTCGCCGCCCTGCATCAAGCTACTCTCGTATTAGGCTCTGCCACGCCATTAATTTCAGACTATTTCATCGCCGAGGCTAAAGGCCGGCAAATCGTCCGCATGACACAACTTGCAGCAAGCAACCTCCCCCAAGAATCGCAAGAATCTATAGTCGTAGACTTGAAGGACCGAAGTCAATTCTCCAAAAGCTCATATTTGTCGGAGGCGCTTCTGAAAGCAATGCGTCAGACTTTGGCCAAGCACGAACAGGTTTTACTCTTCCTCAACCGGCGCGGCACGGCACGCGTTATCTTCTGCCAAAACTGTACGTGGCAAGCAACCTGCCCAAGATGCGACCTGCCCCTTGTCTACCATGGAGACCACCATACGATGCGCTGCCACAGCTGCAGCTACAGGGACAAAGTGCCAACCAGTTGCCCCCAGTGCCAGAGTGCGGACATCATCTTCAAATCAATCGGCACCAAAGCAATAACAGATGAGGTCAAACGGCTCTTCCCGGAATCTAAGGTAATGCGGTTTGATACGGATAACCGCAAGGACGAACGTTTAGAGGCTAATTACCATACTGTGCACTCCGGAGATGTAGATGTGATAGTCGGCACGCAAACTTTGGCTAAGGGCCTGGACCTGCCAAAACTCGGGCTGGTCGGGATAATCATTGCCGATACCGGTTTGTACTTCCCGGATTTTAGTGCCCAGGAGCGTACTTTTCAGTTGCTCAGCCAGGTACTGGGTCGGGTCGGCCGCGGGCACCGTGCAGGCACAACTGTTATCCAAACCTACTCGCCGGACAGCCCATTGTTACAATCGGCGATCACCAAAAACTGGAGCACTTTCTACAACACTGAGCTAGACGAACGGCGCAGATTCCTATTTCCGCCGTTCTGCTATCTGCTAAAGCTTACGTGTAAACGGGCCACGAGCGAAAGCGCCCAAAAAACTGCCCAGCACTTTGCCGACCAACTCAGGAGTCAAAACAACAACATTACGATTGAAGGCCCGGCCCCCGCCTTCCATGAAAAATCCGAAAATAAGTTTGCTTGGCAGCTTATCGTTAAAGCTAAGCGCCGCGAGCAGCTGACCGCAATCATCAACCACCTTCCTAGCGGCTGGTCCTACGACATTGATCCGATGAATCTGTTGTAATAGCATCCCTCTCTCCGTTATACTCTAGAGTAATGAAAAAAAGCGATATTATTGTTCTCCCTGATTTACACCTCCGGGAGCGCTCCAAAAAAGTCGGGCTGGTCAGTGACGAGATAAAATCGTTGATCCAAGGAATGCAGGAAGCCACCCTGGATTGGGAGGACAGCCGCCATCATGAAGTTGGCGTAGCCTTGGCCGCCATCCAGGTCGACCAACCCTACCGCGTAGTCGTCATACGCAACGACTTCGACAACAAGAAAGACCGAACCTTTTCAGTGTTCATTAACCCGGTCATCACCAAACTTGAAGGCGAACTACTCGAGGATTTCGAAGGCTGTTTGAGTGTCCCCGAAATCTACGGCAAGGTAAAGCGCTACGACCGGGTCAGGATAAAAGCTATGGACGAAGGTGGACGCGAGGTACGACTCACGGCTGACGGTTTCCTTGCGCGAGTTTTCCAGCACGAGATTGACCATACCAATGGTATCGTGTTCGTCGACCACATCAAGGACAACCCCGGCGCTTTCTTCAGACTAAAGGAAGATGGGCACCTGGAGAAGCTCGATTATGAAAAAGACATCAAAACCAATAGTATTCTTTGGTAGCGGACCGGTAGCAGCGGCGAGCTTGCGCCTGCTAGCCCAAGACTTCACTGTCGAGGCCGTTGTGACCAAACCGCGACCCGATCACCACAAAGGAGACGTGCCTGTCTTGGCTGCAGCGGAGGAGTTGGCGCTACCTATACATACCGCAACCAGCCGGCAAGACCTGCGAGCGCTTTTTGAAACCAAGCCCTTCAACTCCACCGTGGGCGTTTTGATCGACTTTGGCATTATCGTACCGCAAGAGGTTATCGATTACTTTCCATTGGGCATTGTGAATAGCCATTTCTCTATCCTGCCCGAGTGGCGCGGCGCCGACCCAATCACCTTTGCCATTCTCAGCGGCCAGGAAATAACCGGCGTCAGCCTGATGTTCCTGGTGGCTGCCATGGACGAAGGACCGCTCCTCGCCTACGGTGAGCAGCCACTAGAGCCGGATACCACAACCCCAGTTCTGACCGATCAGCTTATACAGCTGAGCCATGCCTTGCTAGTGCATGAGCTGCCACAATACATTGAGGAAGGAACTACAGGCGGTGCCCCGCAGACCATCACCGGGCGGAAAATTTCATATTCGCGCAAGCTCACTAAGGACGACGGGATTATAGACTGGAACAAGCCGGCCGTTCAGCTCGAACGAGAAATCCGCGCCTTCATAGAGTGGCCAAAGAGCCGTTGCACCTTAGGCGGCATCGAAGTCGTTATAACCAAAGCTCATGTCGCCAACGACAGTGGGCCGGCCGGCCACACCCTAACCATAAACAAACTGCCCGCGGTATATTGCGGGCAGCAAAGTTTGGTTATCGATCGTCTCAAGCCAGCTGGCAAGCCAGAGATGGATGGCCAGGCATTCCTGGCCGGCTACAAACAAAAGTTCTTAGGCCGCTAGGCCGAAATCATCTTTGCGCTCATTAGTCTGGTCGCCAGATTGCGGCGGCTGCTGCGGTGCTTGAGACCACTGGCCAGGCTGCTGCGGCGGAAAAGCCTGCGGAGCCGGAGGCATAGGTGGCTGAGGCTGCTGATAATAGCCTTGGTCAGCCGGAGGCATAGGTGGCTGTGGAGCCGGTGCCTGACTATTCGGGCCTGCTCCCAAGATTTGCGGCGCCACCTGGCGGATCTCGCCCTTCAGGCGTTCGAACTCAGCGGCCACGACATCCTTATAGTTCGGGAAATTAGTCTCAAGCCACTTCAGGGCGCCGGCCTCGTCGTTGCGGTCGATAAATTGCTCAAACTCGGTAAGCTGTGCGTCACTCATCTGTTCGGCCAACTTCATACCGACACGCATTTCGAGCGTTTCATAAATGTGCGCAAGCAGTTTCTTCTTTTCTTCTTCGGGCAGCGCGGCTAAACCCAGTTCCTGAAGTAGATCGTCGTCCAGTTTAATCATGATGTATGTACCTCACTTCCCTTCATTGTAGCACGATGCCGGAGGTGCCGAGCAATGCCTGACTACAGTGTACGAGTCACTGTCGCACGTGTAAAGAATTCCAGGCGATCGCCCTCTTGGAGCTCCAGCCGGTTGGCGGTCTTGAGGCTAACCCCACACATCTCACCTTCCAGAACTTCTTTAGCGTCCTGGGGCCCGCGTTTGAGATTAGTAACCTCAACCTCGGCTAACTTATCATTGTCGCGTATTACACGAGCAAAGGCTGGCACTGCCAAGCGGCCTTTGGTGACTTCACCGCCGCAAATGACATCAGTTTTAGTGGTCTTAAAGACAGCCCGGACAACTAGCCGGCCCAGGTCGGTTTCAACAACCTCCGGAGCCAGTAAGCCGCTCAGACCTTCTTTGACATCGTCGATAAGCTCATAGATAACGTTATAGAGTCGAACCGTGACCTTATCCCGCGAAGCCAGTCGTTTTACATTGGTAGGCGCGGTCACGTTAAAACCGTAGATGATTGAACCGCTGCTGGCGGCCGTGTGTATGTCGTTCTCTGTGATGGCACCGACACCAGAGCTGACCACGCGCACCGCCACTTCATCAGTATCGAGAGCCTTGAGACTATCGATAACTGAGGTCAGTGACCCTTGCACGTCGGCCCGAACAACAATGTTAAGCTCTTGCATCTTGTGACTGCGGTTGATGATACGAATCAGTTCGCTGCCGGTCATATCACTGCGGCTGCCGTTGGTTTGCTTCTGTGCCGCCAAGTGTTCGGCTTGGGAGCGGGCAGTCTTTTCATCCTTAACAACTCGGAATTCGTCGCCAAACTCCGGCAGTGTTTTGAAGCCCGAGATTACGACCGGGGTCGACGGTCCGGCCTCTTTGAGCGGCTTGCCGTCAGTCGTCTCCAGCGTGCGGATCTTGGCATACGTCGCGCCGGACACTACGAAGTCGCCAGTCCTAACCGTGCCTTCTTCTACCAGGGCGTTCGCAATCGGGCCCTTACCCTGTTGCACGTGTGCTTCTATTACCAACCCGACAGCAGGGCCATTGGCATCGGCACGAAAGTCCTCAACATCGCTGACCAGCAAAATCATATCTAGCAAATTGTCGATACCGGCCTTGGTCTTTGCCGAAACCTCGACAGTAACGGTATCACCACCCCACTCTTCTACCAACAAATCCTGCTCGGAGAGTTGCTGCTTAACCCGATTGGCGTCAGCGCCCTCTTTGTCGATCTTGTTGATGGCGACCACAATCTTAACACCAGCTTTGCGGGCGAAACGGATAGCCTCTATAGTCTGGGGCTTAATGCCGTCATCGGCTGCCACCACGATGATAGCGATGTCGGTCAGGTGGGCACCATGCTCCCGGATAGCCGAGAAAGCCTCGTGGCCGGGAGTATCAAGAAACGTAATAGCCCGGTTGTTATGCACGATTTGGTAGGCTGAAATGTGCTGCGTAATGCCGCCTGCTTCGCCTTTAGCGACCTGGGCGCCACGGATAGCGTCCAGCAGGCTGGTTTTGCCGTGGTCGACGTGACCCATAACAGCCACCACCGGCGGCCTAGTCTGGGCGTTGTCGCCTGCAGCATGGCGCTCACGCACCGGCAGGCTAATCTCTTGGACTTTCTTTGCCAACTCGACATCAAGACCCAGCTCGCTCACGATGATCTGGGCAGTGTCGAAGTCGATACGCTCATTAACAGTGGCCATCACGCCGTTCTTGAACAGCTCGGCGATCAGACGGGTTACCGGCAAGCTCAACTTATCAGCAAGGGTGCCGACAGTGATCATGTCTTCAATTTCGATGGTTCTTGCCATGCCAGCGCTCCTTTCTGCCGATCTGTTCTGCCGGCGTTATGTGGTCATACGGAACTACTTCGCGCTTTTGAGGCTCAGCGCAATCTTCCGAGCGTCAGTATCGATGTCCAATACCTTGAACTGCTTCTTCTCGTTCAACTTGAAGATCTGTTGCGGGTCGACGGTCTCGTCGTCGCTCATCTCTGAAACATGGACCAAGGCCTCGACACTCGGGCTCAGCTGCACAAAGGCGCCAAACGGAGTAATACGGGTGATCTTGCCCTCGACGATATCACCCTTGTTGAATGCTTTCACTTCCTTCAACCACGGGTCTTCGGTCATCTGTTTGAGGCTCAAGCTCAGGCGGTCCTTGTCGATTGCGATAATCTTGGCCTTAACAGTCTCGCCAACCTTGACGTAGTCACGGGGGTCTTCAACACGCTCCCAAGAGATCTCGGAAATGTGAATCAGGCCTTCGATGCCGGAAACGTTCACAAAGGCGCCGAAGTCGATCACGCCGGTAACAACACCTTCTACAGTGTCGCCAACCTTGAGCTCGGCAAAGCGGGCTTGCATGTCGTCCTTAACAGCCTCTTTCTCGGAGAAAATCAGCTTGTTGTCCTTGCGGCTGACATCCAGCACACGGACGCGAATCGGTTTGCCTACCAGAGCGTTCAGCTTCTGTAGGATTTCATCCTTGTCGGCACCAGAAACGCGCGGGTAGTGGCCGGCAGCCAGCTGAGAAACCGGCAGGAAGCCGCGAATACTCTCCAGCTCAACCAGCAGACCGCCGCGGTTAGCGTCGTATGGGCTGACCTCAACGATCTCTTGCGCGTCAAAAATGCGCTTCAGCTCGTCCCAACCGCGATCTTTAGCGGCACGCTTCATGCTCAGCAAGGCGTGGCCTTCGTCCAGCTCAGGGTCGATGACGCTCACAGTTACGGTCTGACCTGGCTCAAGTGTTTGGCCGTGGCCAATCTCGCGGCGCATAACAACGCCGACACCACGCGAACCCAGATCGATCCAGACCTCGTGCTTCTTAACGGAGCTGACCACGCCTTCTACGACGTCGCCGGCCTCCAATTGTTTGATGTCGTTGCCTGCTAGCAACTCATCCATTGTTACAGTTGTACTTTTTGACATGTCTTGCATGCCTCCTTGGATTGTATTTCTGAAGGCGACTAATACTAGCCGCCTCTAGATTGATACCATTATAACTCTTTTGATCTCTGGGGTCAAAAGTAGCGATAGGATCGCCGCCCGGCAGCGTGGTAAACTGGGAGTATCATGTATCTAGCCATAGATATCGGGGGTACCAAGACACTACTCGCCAGTCTGAATAATGACGGGGTGATTACCGAACAGCAACGCTTTGAAACGCCAAAAGATTACGACAAAT
>DATJJV010000062.1:0-12417 GCA_035491975.1 Pristimantibacillus sp.
TCCATTTCGAAACACGCCTCTTCGTTCATCGAGAGGGTATCGTCGAAGTCGACAATAACAGCTTTAATCATAAGGGAACTATTGTACTATACCGCGGGCAAAAGCTGTACCGTAACTTTTGGGGAACTGCGAATGCAGGGGTTCGGGCAGGTCTTTTTTGTAGAACCAGCCGATCTCATCAATCTTATGCGGTTCGCCGATTTTCACTTTAGATGGATCAACTCGAACAGCGTGGATAAGCGCGACCCAGTGGGTGGGGCTGCCGTCGGTGTGCAAGCGGTGTGCGTCATAGGCGGTCAAAAATTCAATCTCGAGCGGCTCAACGCACAACTCTTCCATAACCTCACGCCGGACGGCTTCATCAATTGACTCGCCAAATTCGACCGCCCCGCCACAAATGTCCCAGCGACCATGCTCGTCGCGGGCTCCGGCACCGCGTTTCATTAACAAGATCCGGCCGTGTCCGTCGTGGATCACTGCGCAGGCCGATACACCAATGTGGTCGATACCGCGGCGCAAGTCCACTTTGGGCGGCGCAACTTTGACCTTATTCATGAGCTTACTGTACCAGAAAAGAGGCGAAAGGCTCCAGCCCTTTCAGCCGTTTGTACTGGTCTTCGGCCCAATAGCTTGTGCCGTAGGCCTCGTCGGTGAGCATTTTGGCATACTCCGCCCAACTGACCCACTCGTAGTCCTCTACTTCGGCCGGATTCGGATTTGGCTCGGCTTCGGTGTAGGCTACGAAAACCGGGCAGAACTCGTGCTCGATAATACCATTATACGGTGGCGTTATATATGTGTACTTCTGTAGGATACAGGTGATGTCATCCAGGTTTTGGAGACCCAGTTCGTAGGCCGCCCGGCGGCGGATGGCCGCTTCCAACTTTTCGCCAGGAGCCGGATGGCCGCAGACGCTGTTGGTCCAAACGCCCGGCCAGACCTTTTTGGTGGTAGCGCGCTGGGTGACTAAAAACTTATGATCGCTTTTTCTGAATATGTAGCACGAGAAGGCCAGGTGCAGGCGGGTGTTAGCCGTGTGGCTTTCGAGTTTCGGCCCTACCTCGCCAGTGGGCTGGCCGTTCTCGTCTACGAACACTATCTGTTCGGGCTTGTTCATGCCCTCACTATACACGTTCTAGTTGAAGACGCGCATCATCATCTCTGTTACCGCTGCCGCGCCGGTTGGAGTGCCCATAACCCTCGCAACGCGGTCAACATGGCTTTCCGCGGGCTGCGCAGCTGCCGCCGCCTCCAACGCCGCTTCCTCGACTACTACAACCGGACCATCATGTA
Source organism: Pristimantibacillus sp. (assembly GCA_035491975.1). GTDB lineage: Bacteria > Patescibacteriota > Saccharimonadia > Saccharimonadales > UBA4665 > PMNU01. Next base: position 1,294 of record DATJJV010000062.1, read on the forward strand.
CTTTTTCCATTTTCTTCTCCTAAATTAAAAACAAGGCTTCGGTTGAAGCCTTGTTTTTCGGGCTGTGCTGGAGCGTAAGCTCAGGCTTCAACCTCGTTGAAGCACAGCCCGGTAATGCCGAGAATAATAAAGGCCTGCTTAACAATGGTTGAAACTGACATGTGTTTAACAATACCTGCAACAGGCGATTCATGTCAACCATTAGCAAAATACACATAAACATGATAGAATATAGATAATTATGGTACAGAGTCTTCCCGTACCCTTACCACCAGCGGATATTGTCCGCAGTCTGGGCGAGTTCATGGAGCCCGGCGTGCCGCGAAGCGTATGGGATGCCGGCTGTGCCGAGGGACGCAACAGCATACACCTGGCCTCGCTCGGGAACTTCGTGCTCGGCACCGACATCTCGCCGGACAATCTGCGAATCGCCCGCCAGATGGCCGAATTTGCCGGCGTGGCCGAACGCTGCACCTTCCAGGAGGGCGACATCCGCAATTCGACCCCTCCCGGTATGTTCGATGTAGTCTTGCTCAACGAAGTCACTCACGCCATGCCAAAAACTGCCGCCCAAGGCGCGTTGCGTGCCGTCCGCAGCCGCGCTAGACAGGGAGGCCTGAATATTGTTAGCGGCTATGTGGTGCGGCCCGGAACGGCCAACGCTACCAACACTCGCGCCTGCTTTAAGCCGAATGAGCTGATTGACGACTACGAAGCAGTCGGCTGGCTCATTTTGGACTACGTTGAAGAGTATCTGCCCAACCAATACTCTGGCCAAAAAGAGCACATCTTCTCCCGAGCAAAGCTTATTGCGCAAAAACCATGGACAGAACCCGGTAACGTCATCCCGAGGCCGCGCGGCCCAGTATTGCCATAGGGCGTTCGCGCCAGATGTAACGCGGCCCGCGCGGACTTTCGCGGTCAGGGTAGCGCAAGGTGTAGATATGCAGCAGCACCCAACCGTGCTGGAGCATGTCGTTCACATCGTTGCGCCCGGCGGTTTCCAGATTGCGGCCGGCCAACTCGGTGATGCCAAGCTCCCACAGCGGCTTGCCGAGCGGCAGCGGCAAGTCATTTGGCGCCGGCTTAGCTAATGCGTCTTCCGCCATAGACCCCTCCAATCATATCTGTTAACTATAGAGGTTGGCGCGGCGCAAAACCGTAAGAAATTTCATATTCCCTGGCCATGCCACTTTAGGTACGGATTGACTACCACGTGGTACAGACCCAATAACGCAAGGCGCATTTCCTCAGACGGAAAAGCATAGACATCCTCTTCCCGGGAGTAATCTAAGAGGCCGCTGGCTACGCCAATATCCAGCACCAGTTTAGCTTGCGTTTCCGACAGGAGCGTCAGATCGCCCGCGTTCAGGCCTACACACTCGGTCCAGGTCTCGCGGTCAAATTTCGTCGGATAGGGGCCCATCATATAGGTACCGGCCAGCGACCAGACCACGGTGCGAACCGGATCCGGCGCCAGCGTCACCCATGCCTCGCGCCACTCTTCATTAGACAGAACTGACTCTAAATACGCCTTACTGATATACAGCGGCGAGGCGCTTCGGTCACTGGCTTCGGCTGCGGCGGCATGTCGTCCGGTCATGTGACCCTAACAGTATGCCCAGAGAGAAACAGCGTCAGTGAGATATGCTACCTAGGATGGCTTCGTGTGCGGGTTGCGGATACCTACGGCAGAAATTACACCGCCCAGAATGATCAAAACTGCGGTGAACAGCAGAGCCCGATGGAAACCGGCCAGATTTAGCTTGTCACCAATTACCACACCGATAGCAGCAATCGCCACCAACCCGGCAATTCGGGCCACGGCGTTATTAGTTGCCGAGGCCACACCAGCGTGCTTGGTATCGATATCCCCCAAAACAGCCGCAGTCAGCGGCGCAACGGTCATCGATAACCCTAGCGCAAAGGCCAGCACGCCCGGAAACAGCTGCGTCCAGTAGTGTACGTTCTCCGTTACACGCAGCATCAGCAGAAAACCTGCGCCCGCAACCATCGGCCCGGCCGCCATAAAAAAGCGCGGGCCGTACTTGCCAGAAAGCGCTCCAAATCTCGGCGACAGGAAAAACATCACCGCCGTCACCGGTACCAGCGCCAAGCCGGCCGTTAACGCCCGGTAGCCGCCGACTTGCTGTAAGAAGATCACGATAATAAACGTAGCGATCGACAGCGCGCCGTAAATCGCCGTAGTAGCCAGATTCCCGGCCGAAAAATTACGCACCTTAAAGAGTGAGAGCGGCAGCATGGCCGCTTTGTTCCGGCTTTCGTACCAGACAAACAAACCCAACAGAAGCAGACCGCCCAACAGAGGTATTAACGTTGCCAGACTCTGCCAGCCACGATGCGGCTGTTCAATCAGGGCAAACACTGAGCCGAATAGGCCAAAACTACAGAGAAGCGCGCCCAGGGTGTCGATTTTAGCGCGTTCGGTGTGCTCGGTATGCGGCAGACGCAGTAAAAGCCACAAACAAAACGCAATCGGCAGCACGTTGATGGCAAAAATCAGCCGCCAAGAGAGTGTATCCACCAAGAAACCGCCCAGTAGCGGGCCAATAATGAACGAAATGCCGGTCCAGGCCGTCCACGAGCCAATCGCCTTCCCTTGTGCCGGTCCAGAAAACGTCGACATAATCAGCGCCAGTGAACTGGGCACCAACAGTGCCCCGGCCACCCCTTGCAAAGCCCGGGCAGCGATCAAAAACCCGCCGCTCGGCGCAATTGCGCACAGGATAGAGGCCGCGCCAAATCCAACCAGCCCAGCCTTCAAAATCTTCCGCCGGCCGAACAAATCGGAAAGCGAGCCGGCTACTAAAATCAGCGAACCGAGGGTAATCAAATAGGCGTCCACCACCCACTGCTGGGTCCCCAGCCCGCCGCCCAGTTCGCGGCTAATCGCCGGCAGGGCGACATTAACCACCGACCCATCCAAAAAGGCCACAAACGAAGCCAAAATACTGATCACCAGCACTAACCGCTCCAGCTTGCTCATACCCTCAGCATACCACGCTTTACCATAAGAAAAACGGCCCCGTAGGGCCGTTTCTTGATGTTAAGCGTTCTGCTACATTTTGATTTCGACGTCGCAGCCGGCTGGGAGCGACAGGTTCATCAGAGAATCTATCGTCTTTGGCGTTGGCTCGGTGACGTCGATGAGGCGCTTGTGGACGCGCATCTCAAACTGCTCTCGTCCCTTCTTGTATACGTGAGGGGACTTAACGACCGTGAAAGTGCTCCGGTCGGTAGGCAGCGGGATTGGACCAGCGATGGTAGCACCCGTACGCAGCGCAGTATCAACGATCTGCTTTGCGGCCTGGTCAATTACTTTGTGGTCGTAGGCCTTAAGGCGAATACGAATCCGTTGTTTCTGATCTTTTTTGGGTTCTGCTACCATTTGCTGTTCTTCCTTTGTAATGTGCTAGTTATTTAAAACTCTTATTGTCCACCTGCTTGGCTGCCCAAGTGCTCTATAATCTGTGGCGCTACGGCCTGAGCCAAGTCTTCCATGGTGTCCCCTGGGCCCATAACAGCGACATGTACGCCGAGTCTGGCAAGATACGCCAGTTCGTCTGCGCCAATGCCGGTCCTGTCTTCACCTGCTTCTACAAGCTGGTCCGGGCCCAGGATGTCCATGCTACTTAACGACCTTGGTTACAACACCAGCGCCGACGGTGCGGCCGCCTTCGCGGATAGCGAAGCGCAGACCTTGCTCCATGGCGATCGGGGCGAGCAACTTAACCTTGAAGGTGATGGTGTCGCCTGGCATAACCATTTCTTTGTCAGCAGGGAGTTCAACCTCACCAGTTACGTCCGTGGTGCGGAAGTAGAACTGAGGCTTGTAGCCCTTGAAGAATGGAGTGTGGCGGCCGCCTTCTTCCTTGGTCAGGATGTAGACTTCGCTCTCGAATTCGGTGTGAGGAGTAACGGTGCCGGGCTTGGCCAAAACCTGGCCGCGCTCGATGTCGTCGCGCTCGATACCGCGGAGCAGGACACCGACGTTGTCGCCGGCCTGACCTTGGTCAAGCATCTTCTTGAACATTTCAACACCGGTAACGACGCTCTTGCGGGTGTCGCGGATACCGACGATTTCAACTTCTTCGTTAACCTTAACGATACCCTGCTCAACACGGCCGGTAGCAACAGTACCGCGGCCCTTGATGGAGAATACGTCTTCGATAGGCATCAGGAATGGCTTGTCCAGCTCGCGCTTCGGGTCTTCAAGGAAGTCGTCCATAGCCTTAACCAGTTCCATAATGGCGTCTTCGTTAGCAGCGTCGCCGTCGAGAGCCTTGGTGGCAGAACCACGGACAATCGGAGCGTTGCGGTCGAAGCCGTTCTTTTCGAGCAGGTCGCGGACTTCCTCTTCGACGAGGTCGACGAGTTCCGGGTCGGCCAAGTCCATCTTGTTCAGGAAGACCAAGATGCTCGGTACACCAACCTGGCGGGCCAGCAGTACGTGCTCGCGGGTCTGAGGCATTGGGCCGTCAGCAGCAGAAACAACGAGAATGGCGCCGTCAACCTGGGCAGCACCGGTAATCATGTTCTTGACGTAGTCGGCGTGGCCAGGCATGTCAACGTGCGCGTAGTGGCGCTTCTCAGACTCATATTCCTGGTGAGAGGTAGCGATGGTTATACCGCGGGCCTTTTCTTCAGGAGCGTTGTCGATGTCCTCGTAGTTCTTAGGAACGTTAACTTTGCTAGGAAGCCGCTTTGCAAGTACGTGAGTAATTGCTGCGGTCAGTGTAGTCTTACCGTGGTCAACGTGGCCCATGGTGCCAACGTTAATGTGCGGCTTGCTACGGTCAAATGCGTCTGCCATTAAATGACTCCTTAATTAGTTTACGTATTTCGCATGAATAGAATACTCACACGATTGACTTGAATATTGTAGCGGAATCTTCTTTCGGTGTAAATAGCGATAACGGTGTTTGTGAACTGATTACTTGCCACGGCAAACGTGAGCGTGTATGCTGGATCACATGTTACGTATTAGCCAGCGGATCATTGCCAAGATTATGCTCCCCAGCCGGGGTGATTTGATGGCGAACGCGTAACCAACCAGAAGACCAAGCCAACTAATCCCCCGGACAACCGGGGGATTTTAATTGTAAGGAGTTAGATGACAGCCGTCGAAGAAGTTACCAATCCCTATTTAGACCGATGCCAGCGCTCTGAGGGTGTGCTGAGCGAAGTCGAAGTGCTCCTGGGGGAGCGTTTCGACCTGGAGGCCTATGCCACTGAGCTGGATTGGATGATGCTGCGCGGCGGCGACACCGGGCCGGCTGATATGGGCCGTTTCGAGCGACTGCGCGACTTCCCTGGCTTCCCGGAGAGCTTCCAGCCGCATTTTTACCAGCGTTCGCCGGAAGACACCCAGGGCGGTATCCGGCCGACACCGTTGGAGGTACTTACCCTGCCGGATGGCCGGACAGTATACGACAAGCGCGAGGATACCCATGAAGCGGTGCGGGCTTTTAAGGTCCGCGGCGCGTTATTCGCAGTGCTCGACGCCGTGGCCGAGCACCCGGAGGTCCGAGTCTTCACCACAGCCAGCACCGGCAACCACGCCAAGGGCATCTTGTACGCCGTCAACATGCTCAACCGCGCCCTGGTAGAAAGCGGCGCAGTGCGCGTGAACAGTTACGGCGAGGTCCACCCTGATGATGCCGGCCAACTCTTCCGGGCAGATATCTATTGCACCAACAAACTCGACCCGGAAAAACGCGAGGCGCTGGAAAACGGCGGCGGCCGGCTCATCGACAGATTCAGCACACTGGAGGAGGCCATGCCGGCGGCCCAAATCGCCGCTAAAAACGACAAGTCGGGACGCACGGCGTTTATCCATCCCTTTAACGTCGAAAACGTGATTGCCGGCCAGGGAACGATTGCGCTCGAACTCTTGCTGCAGATGGCGGCCGCCGGCGTCAACTTGCGTGAAACGCCCATTAATCTGCGCGTGGCCGTTGGCGGCGGGGGCCTGTATACCGGCCAACAAGCCGTCTTCCGTTGGGCAATCGACCGCGGCCTGCTTCACCCCAATTCACGGGTTACGGCGGTAGAGGCCGAGAATAACGACTCGGCTAATCGCGAACTTACCGGAAAGCCGGCGCTCAAGGCGCACCAGCTGAGTCATTTGGCTGGCGGAATCGCAACACTGCAGTCAGGCGGCTTAACGGTACCGGTCATCGGCGCCTACAGTCACCACGGCGTGCAGGTGGTCAGCGAGGCTAGCATGGCCCTGGCAGCCGAGCAACTTGGCCGCGCCCACAATGGTATCTTGCCGGAATTCGCCGGTGCCGTGTCGCTGGCCTCAGTCATGCAGTATCTGCCTGACGAAGTGGCTGCCGACCTGAGCGACGTGACTATTACCTGCGGAGGCAACGCCTCAGCCCGGGTCGCCCATGATCTGGCCGTCAAGCTTTCCGACCACCAGGACACACGCGTCGCCGAAGCGGCGGCCTATATCAAGTCGCGAGTGTTCCCTACGCTTTCGTTCCAGATATTGGCGGCCACACTTAACCCAGTCGAGGTCGCGCCGCACCCCTTCTCGCCGGAGCGCGCTGCCAGGCCCCGCTTGCGCGTGATCGGCCAGTCCTTTACCTCTAAAGATTAGTGTTCGGGTTCGATGGTCATATCGCAGATACGGCCAGTCGTGGATCTGCCTAAAGCGGCGGCACGAGTAGCCTCTGCCGGCGTCATAGGCCGCGGCCCCTTGCAGCTGGCGCAGGCGTCGTAAGTGCCTTCTAGGAAGCTTAGCCTGGACGCAATGAGCGCCCTAGCGAGATCCGGATCACAACCCGGATTGCCGACAGGGTCGTGCTGCGCCACCACACAATCATTGCCATATACTTCGGCGACAACCTCAAAAGGCAAACCGCCGCCCACCGCCATATCCGGGCTGAGGCTACTCATAGGTTTATTACTTGGCGTTCTTGGCGATGATCGCAGTAGCTACGTTCGGCGGAACGTCAGCGTAGTGGTCCAGTTCCATACTGGAGCTGGCACGACCCTGGGTGCTGCTGCGCAAGTTGGTAGTGTAGCCGAACATCTCGCCCAAAGGTACGTAGGCGGTGATTTCCTTAATCCCGAGCGACAGGTCTTCCATCGATTCGATGCGGCCGCGCTTGCTGTTGAGGTCGCCGATAACGTCGCCCATGAATTCCTCTGGGGTGACGACGACAACTTTCATGATCGGCTCAAGCAGGACCGGGCTGGCCTTCTTAAAGGCTTCCTGGAAAGCCATCGAGCCGGCGATCTTAAAGGCCATTTCGTTACTGTCAACTTCGTGGTAGGAACCAAAGTACACTTCGGCGCGGATGTCGACAACCGGGTACCCGGCCAGTACGCCGTTGGACATGGCTTCGATGATGCCTTGCTCGATTGGCTTGATGTATTCGCCAGGGATGACACCACCCTTGATGGCGTTGACAAATTCAAAGCCGGCGCCCTTCTCGTTCTGGAATAGACGCAGCCAAACGTCACCGTACTGACCGCGACCGCCAGACTGGCGGACAAATTTGCCCTGAGCCTCGACGGCGTCCTTGCGGATGGTTTCGCGGTAGGCAACCTGCGGCTGGCCAACGTTGGCTTCCACAGAGAATTCGCGCTTCATACGGTCGACGATAATCTCGAGGTGCAACTCACCCATACCGGAGATGATAGTCTGGCCGGTTTCTTCATCAGACTTAACACGGAAAGTCGGGTCTTCTTCGGCCAGGCGCTGCATGGCCAGGCTCATCTTTTCCTGGTCGCTCTTGGTCTTAGGCTCGATGGCGATAGAGACCGGAGGCTCCGGGAAGGTGATGCTTTCCAGCACGATCGGGTTGGCCGGGTCGGACAGGGTCTGGCCGGTGGTGGTGCCCTTCAGGCCAACGATAGCGGCGATGTCGCCGGCAGTTACCTCGGTTACATCCTCGCGCTTGTCGGCTTGCAGGCGGACGATGCGGCCCACGCGTTCTTTTTCGCCGGTGGAACTGTTGAGGATGTAGCTACCGGCAATTACCTTACCGGAGTACACGCGGAAGTAAGCCAACTTGCCCACAAACGGGTCGCTGGTGATCTTAAAGGCCAAGGCACTGAATGGCTCGGACTCATCATGCTTGCGCTCGATTTCCTCGCCGGTCTTGGGGTGCGTGCCCCAGGTGTTGCTGCGGTTAGTCGGAGCTGGCAGGTAGTCGACGACCATATCGAGCAACTTCTCAACGATAACACCGCGGCCGTCGCCTCCGGTGACTGCAAAGAATTTACCGGTCAAAACGGCGCTGCGGATGGCTTCCTTAATTTCAGCTTCGCTCAAGCCCTCTTCACCGACTTCAAAGAACTTCTCGAGCAGCTTCTCGTCTTCTGCGACAGCGTTCTCAATCAGCAGGCTGCGGTACTTCTTGGCTTTGTCGAGCATGTCGGCCGGAATTTCGCCCTCAACCAACTCCTTGTCGGTGAACTCCTTGTAGGTGTAGGCCTTCATATTGACTAGGTCGACGACGCCATTGATGCTCTGCTCGAAACCAATCGGCAGGTGCACCGGGAAAGCGCGCTTGTTCAAGCGGTTGTGGATAGACTCGAGCGACTTGTAGAAGTCGCCGCCGGTCTGGTTGATCTTGTTGATAAAACAGATGCGCGGCACGCCGTATTTGTCGGCCTGGCGCCAAACGGTTTCGGACTGGGATTCTACGCCCATCTTACCGTCGAATACGACGCAGGCACCGTCCAGAACGCGCAAAGAGCGCTCCACCTCAACGGTAAAGTCGATGTGCCCGGGGGTGTCGATAATGTTAATCTGCTTGCCCTTCCAGAAACAGGTAACAGCAGCGGACACGATGGTGATACCACGTTCGCGCTCCTGGGCCATCCAGTCGGTGGTGGTTTCGCCTTCGTGTACGGCGCCAATCTTGTGCTTCAGACCAGTGCGGTACAGAATACCTTCGGTCGTTGTGGTCTTACCTGCATCGATGTGCGCGATAATACCGATGTTCCTTAGATCTTCGATCTTATATTTTCCTGCCATATGTCCTCGATATTACTTTATTAACTCTGTGCTTCCGAATTTTTCGATGTCCACCACACGGTAAGCGCCTCAACTGCTGCCTGCAAGGCCGCTTCGTTAGCGCCAGGCAACCGCCGCATCTGCTCCGGAAAACTTCCAGTGACTTTGGCGGTGGCCCGGACAGCCAAAACAGTAGCCGCCTCTACACCCCTGGAAGTCCTAGCCTGTGCCTCTTCAACTTCAATAATGGCGGCATCTTCAGCCAAAACAGCGCGTGCCTCGTCTAGTTCCTCATTAGTCATGGGTGGCACAAAGGCCAACTCTTCTTGGGTTGCATTAACCCAGCTAATGCGAGGCTCCTCTAGGGCGATCACCTCATGCGGAACGTTCACCCCCTCCACGGTCATCTGCTAACTCCTCGCAAAGTGCGCAAAAGCGCGGTTGGCTTCGGCCATCTTGTGAGTGTCTTCCTTCTTCTTCACGGCAGAACCCTGGTTGTTGTAGGCTTCTGCCAGTTCAGCGGCAATGCGGTCAGCCATGCTCACACCCTTGCGGGAGCGGGCAGCCTGGACAAACCACATAGTTGTTAGGTGCTGTTGGCGCTGACCTTTCACCTCAAACGGGATCTGGTAGTTCGCGCCACCAACGCGGCGGGAACGGGTTTCCATGTGCGGCTTGATGTTGCCGAGAGCGGTCTCGAAAACTTCCAGCGGGTTCTCCACTTTCAGCTTCTTGGCAGCCTTTTCCATGCCGGTGTAGACCAGGCGTTCGGCAATTTGCTTCTTACCGTCGCGCATTACGCGGTTAATCACGCGGGAAACGTGGACAGAGTTGTACATGCGGTCTGGAGCGACGTCGCGCACCAGGGCTTTAGTCTTGTGGCGTGGCATTACTGTTTTCCTCCAACAATCAGATCAAGTTCATTGACATGGCCTTCAGCGATTTGGTTGGCAGCAATAAGGAGCAAACATCTGTCCGATGTTTCTGCGTCCCGTGCTGCAGCACCTAAACGTTCAGCAGTCTCTGGCGAGCAAGGTACGCGAGGAGAAATGTCACCCTCGGTAACGAAAATCAACCCAGTAGGACACAGCTCGCCTGTAGTTTGGCAAATCATACTACTTGGTCTCCTTCTTGGCGCCGTACTTGCTGCGGCCCTTCTTGCGGTTGTTGACACCTTGAAGGTCGAGCGAGCCACGAACAATGTGGTAACGCACACCCGGAAGGTCCTTAACGCGGCCACCGCGGACGAGCACAACAGCGTGCTCCTGCAGGTTGTGACCCTCACCGCCAATGTAAGCCCATACCTCTTCACCGTTGCTCAGGCGCACGCGGGCAACCTTGCGCAAAGCCGAGTTCGGCTTCTTCGGGGTCTTGGTAGTAACCTTAACGCACACGCCGCGCTTAAAGGGCGAGTGCTTCTCGTACACTTTGGTTTCCAAGTTGTTGACCACGCGGTCAAGTGCCGGCGAAGCGGCTTTCTTGGTCACCTTGGCCCGCGGCTTGCGGACAAGTTGGTTGATTGTTGGCATTATTTCTCCTTAGTACTGCAATCTGCCGCCAGAAGAGAAGGCTAAACGAGTGCCAACTCTGTTTCCCTTTTGGCCTCTTGGCTCGGACTGCTTATTATTAATGTAACTAATTTTAACAGATTTATTATACGTCTGCAACAGAGAGCTCTTCGGCTTCGAGCTCTTCCTCCGGCTTGTAGCCGGTACCAACCGGGATCTTGCGTCCCAGAATCACGTTCTCCTTCAGACCGAACAGCTTGTCGACCCGTCCGCTGGTAGCGGCGGCGATTAGGACGCGCGTGGTGTCCTGGAAGGACGCGGCGCTCAGGAAGGAGTCGGTGCTGAGGGATGCTTTGGTGATACCTAGGATCAACTGGTTGTACTTAGCTGGGATCTTGCCCGCTTGGCTCAGTTGGTCGTTGGCTTCAACGACAGCCAGTTTGCTCACGACGTCGCCGGTGACGAAGTCGCTGTCGCCAGCTTCCTCGATCTGTACGCGGCTGAACATCTGACGGACGATAATCTCCAGGTGCTTGTCGGCAATGTTTTGACCCTGGCCGGCAAAGATACGCAGGATTTCGTTCATGATGTAGCGCTGAGTCGATTCGACACCTTGCA
>DATJJV010000063.1:0-5865 GCA_035491975.1 Pristimantibacillus sp.
TCTCCTGCTTCCTTCAAAACATCGGTGATGATATCGGCGACAGTACCCTTCGAATAGCCCCACTCTTTAAGGGCGTAGATGCCGCGGCCGATCAGAACGAAGCGCTTGTCCTTGATCAGTTCGTTGTGGATGGCCTGGGTAGTAACATCTTTGCGCTTGAAGTCCGACTTCTTGATGGCCTCGGCGATTTCATTGAAGTGCATGTGCGCACCCTTGGCCTTTAAGATGACATAGATCTTGTCGCGGATGTTCTTGGGGTTGACCATCGGCCATTTTATCAGGCCCCAGCGGTTGTTAAGAGTCGCCAGGCCCTTAGAAATGCTGGCCAGGGCCTCTGCTTGCTTTACGTCGCTGATCTTGGCTGCCTTGGCGGCTTCGGCGATAGGAGCCGGTTCCCCGATCTTCTTGATAGCGTCGGTCAGCTTGGCGACATCGGCTTTGATGGCGGCGGTGTCGCGGGTGCTGGTAAGGCCGACAGCTTGGTAGAAGTGGTCGTCTTCTTCGACGACTGACAGGTTCGGGCATAGAGTAGCCAGGAAGATAACGCGCGATTGGTCGGTGCGCGAGTTTTCGGCGGTTACCTTAGCGGACAGGTCGGTAATGCGGGCGGCGTCGCCGGTTTGCTTCAGGTGGTCGGCCAGGACGGTCTCAACCTCTTTGATGTGAGGGAGTTGCCCCTGCTCTGCCGAGACTTTGAAGCGAGCAATAACCGATTTCTCCAACTGGCGGACGCGTTCGCGGGTAATGCCAAGAAGCTCACCGATTTGCTCCAGGGTTTCGCGGCGGTCAAACAGGCCAAAACGGCGGGCAACGATCTCACGTTCGCGGTCACGTTCTACGCTCGCCAGGATATCTTGGACAAATTTTTCGGTGTCGAGCACTTTTGGTGCTTTGGCGTCTGCCATATCTTTCCCTATCTGTTAATAAGTATTGGATTTATGTTAATTATAAAACTAACGTGCTGAGAAGTCAAGCCCTCTCTTGAATCAGAATTATTGTAGCACGAAATAGACAATAGCGGCCACTATGTGTTGTAGAAATATCACCCGACAACAACTTGCATAAGATACAAACTTGTGGAAAAGCGCTTTTGTTTACTTCTTGGTTTTACGGTAAAAACGGCGCTTGCCGCGGGCCGGGGCTTCGGCGAGGAGCTTTTTACACTCGTCTTCAGTGATCGTCTTGGGATCTTTGCCTTCGGGAATCTTGGCGTTTTTCTTGCCGTCGGTGATGTACGGTCCGTAGGGGCCGTTAACAACCTGTACGCCGCTCTTAAATACCTGGATGTACTTGTTAGCCTCTTTTTCGAGTTTGGCTTTGTACAGTTCGCGGGCTTCTGCTTCGGTGATGTCGAACGGGCTTTTTGGCTTGATCGATACGAACAGCTTGTCAACCTGGATGTAGGGGCCGAAGCGGCCGATGTTGGCTTTGATCTCTTTACCATCATCGGTGGTGCCGACGCTGCGCGGCAGCTCAAACATCTTGAGCGCCTGCTCTAGCGTGACGGTGTCCATGTCGGCACCGGCAGGCAGCGGCGCGAAGGTCGGCTTCTCTTCACTCTCGGTCTCGCCGCGCTGGAGCATGGGGCCGTAGCGGCCGAAGCGGACAACGATTGGCTTGCCTGTCTTGGGGTCGGCGCCTAGTTCCCTGGCCTGTGAGACTTCGGCGCGGGTGGCTTCTTCGGACTTAGCAATCAGGGGGTGGAAGTCTTTGTAGAATTCCTGGATGACTTTTTGCCACTCTTCTTGGCCCTCTTCGACAAGGTCGAACTCTTTCTCGACCGTGGCGGTAAAGTCATAGTCCACGATGCTCGGGAAGTACTTAATTAAGAAGTCGGTCGTTATGTCGGCTACAGGAGTGGGCACTAGCTTATTGCGGTCGGCGCCGGTTATCTCGGTGGTCGTGGCCTCTGTTATCTGGCCGTTCTGGAGCGTCAGGCTTTGGATGGTGCGCTCGGTACCTTCGAGGTCTTTCTTTTCGACGTAGCCGCGGGTTTGGACGGTTGAGATAGTCGGCGCATAAGTGCTTGGGCGGCCAATGCCTAGTTCTTCCAGAGTTTTGACAAGGGAGGCTTCGGAGTAGCGGGCGGCCGGGCGCGTGAACGTTTCGGTGGCGCTCATGCTGGCCAGCGGCAGCTGTTGGCCGTTTTGGACGGCTGGGAGTATGGTGTCGTCCTTGCCGCCGCCGTAGACTTTTAGGAAGCCATCAAAAGTTAAGACCTCGCCCTTGGCCAATAATTTTTCGCTTCGCGTGGAAATGCCAATGTTCACCTCTGTTCTTTCGGTGGCGGCCGGGGCCATTTGGCTGGCCAGGGCACGCTGCCAGATCAGCTGGTAGAGTTTTTGCTGCTGGGAGTCGCTGCCGGCCTCTAGGCGGGCGAAATCGGTCGGGCGGATGGCTTCGTGCGCTTCCTGGGCGCTTTCGCTCTTGGTCTTGTACTGGCGGACTTGCCAGTACTTGTCGCCGTAGTTCTTTTTTATAAATTCCTCGGCGGCTTTGATAGCGAAGCCGGACAACACCGTGCTGTCGGTACGCATGTAGGTGATGTTACCCTCTTCATACAGGCGTTGGGCCAGAGTCATGGTCTGCTTAACGCTGTAGCCGAGGCGGCGGGCGGCTTCCTGCTGCAGGGTGCTGGTGGTGAACGGTGCGCCGGGGTTGCGGCTGCCAGGCTTCTGGTCGATGGCTTCGACGGTGAAGGTCGCCGGCGTGCAGTCCGTTAGGAATTTGCGGGCGTCGTCTTTCTGCGGGATTTTGTCGACCAGTTCGGCCTTGAGCTCCTGGCCGTCTACGGTGAAGATAGCGACGACTTTATAGCTGCTCTCGGCCTGGTGGTCTTTGATTTCGCGTTCGCGCTCCACAATTAGGCGGACGGCTACAGACTGTACGCGGCCGGCGCTTAAGCCCGTACGCACCTTCTTCCAAAGGACCGGACTCAGCTCGTAGCCCACCAGGCGGTCGAGGACTCGCCTGGCCTGCTGGGCATCGACCAGTTTGAGGTCAACTGTACGCGGGTTGGCGATAGCGCTCTCCAAAGCGGTCTTGGTGATTTCGTGGAAGACAATCCGTTTGGTCTTGGCCGGGTCGAGCTTGAGTACGTGCGCCAGATGCCAGGCAATCGCCTCTCCTTCGCGGTCTTCATCGCTTGCCAGCCAAACTTCTGCCCCCTTGGCGGCGGCTCGCAACTCGCTAACCACCTTCTTTTTATCGGGGTTAACCTCGTATGTCGGCGCAAAACCGTTGTCGATATCGATGTTGAGGCCCTTCTTGGGCAAATCACGGATATGGCCGAAGCTACTCTTAACAGTAAAGTCTTTGCCTAAATACTTCTCGATGGTTTTTGCTTTTGCCGGGCTCTCAACGATTACTAAGTTTTTGCTCATGCTTATTCGATTACTTTATACGCAAGGGCCTATAGTATGCAAGCCTGCGGAAAAACGCAAGGGAAAATATTAAAAAACTATTGACTACCAAAGCATAAGGGTGTAAAACAAATAGGTTCGTTGTTGTGACATATGTCACACGCGAGCAATACCAAAGTAAAGGCAAGACGCTGAAAAAGACGGCCGCTACCTTCTCAACAGAGGCAGCGGTTTTTCGTTTTGGCGTTTTGCGCCAAGAAAGGAAGCGATAGATCTATGGCAAACATGATTGGGGAAGCATCTGCTCGTTTGTACGAGATTGAGACCCAACGTATTTTTGCAGCCGCACGTGCAGCTGGCGCCCTTGCTGGCGAACACCTGCCGCGCGAAGACTGGCCTGCAGCCACCGAGGCAGCAGTTACCCAGATCATCACTAACCACCCGGCTAGTGTTGAGCAGTACGGCCTCGCTGGCTAGTTCACTGGCCCAAGGCAAAAAGAGCGGCAATTGCCGCTCTTTTTATATGTATTGGTTGGCTTTGTAGCCGGCGTAGATACCGAGGAACGAGCCGGCAACGCTGCCCAGTAGGCTTTGCCAGCTCATCCAGTTGCCGTGGCTGACCAACGCCCCAAGCCCGCCGCCGACCAGCGATCCGACGAATACGCCGATCCAAATAAGTGTTTTGGCGCCCATAGCTTCATTATAATCCGCGTGAGCGCTGAGCCAATGGCAAAGCTTGACAGTTTTATACCCCAAGGTGTAAAACGGAAGAGACATTAAATAAAAATTAAATCAGGCAAGACGCTGAACCAAAGCAGCCGCTACCTTCTTGAACGAGGAAGCGGTTTTTCATTTCGGCGTTTTGCATGGGCAGTAAAGGAGATCCATGCCATACATCGATTGCGCTGAGCCGGGCGGCCAGCGCGGTGGAACACCTGAGCCCGATGCGCTCAGTGAGTTTTATGGTGTCTCCTGGGAAGCTATGCTAGCCGCCGAACGCATCCGGGCTGAGCAGGCCGGCGTTCCGCGAACGCGTCACTATAGCGATGCGCAAGTTAGAGAGTTGTTGTCCAGCGCGGTGTTGCACAGCACTACATTTGTGGCCCACAGTCCTGTCGGTGTAGCCCGCCGCGGTTTAGCTTAGGCCCCATTGGTTGTTACCCAGCGGACGGATTAGGCCGCGGATTTCGAGCATGGTGAGCGTTTGGTTGAATAGCCGCACCTCCAGCTCGCTCTGGCCGAGCAAATCGGCGCCATCGGTAATACCGGCGAAGATTAGGTCCAGAATGATCTGTTCGTCAGGATTACTACTGCGCGGCGCTGCCCTTTCCTGCCGGCCGGCATCCATTCCGAGTACGTAGAAAATATCCTGTACACTGGTGACCGGCACGGCTCCGGTCTTAATGAGGTTGTTAGTGCCGGCCGAAGTGGGGCTGGTGATGTTACCTGGTACGGCCAGGACCGGCCTCCCCTGCTCTAGGGCGAAGTTGGCGGTGTGCAGCGTGCCGCTCTTCTCTGCCGCCTCTGTGATCAGCAAGGCGTCGCCGAGGCCGGACGCGAGACGGTTGCGGGCTATAAAGTAGTGCTTGCGCGCGACTTCATGGTCAGGGTATTCGCTGATGAGTGCCCCGCCCTGTTGTAGAATTTGCTTTGAGAGACCAAGATGCATGGCCGGGTAGACACTTTCGACCCCTGACGGCAGCACGGCAATCGTTAAACCACCCGCTTCGAGTGCCGCTTTATGAGCCAAACTATCGACACCCAAAGCCAAACCACTTATAATAACAACTCCTGCCTTAGCTAATTCTCCTGCAAGACTCATCGTGACCGACCTGCCATAAGCAGATACTTTTCGGCTCCCTACGACAGTCACACATGGCCGTTTAAGCAGCTCATTAACATCAGCCCCCATCACACAGAGACGATTTGGAGGCATTGGGATGTTCCTTAGTTTTTCCGGAACATCAGAGGTGGACAAGGTAATTTTTTGGATTTTCATACAAATTCATGCGAAAAGTATTGACATAAGAGGTACATAATGCTAGAATTGCATCCTGTAATCATCCTAGTGATGCTTACGCACCTTATATCCCCCATTCTAACAGCGGTATATTAAGAAATTATGTACCGCAACAATTGTTAGATTGTTTTAGAACGTGCCAAATGATAAGTTGTTACCCTCCACTTCTCTTAGGCGCTTGCCTGGCGATATTTTTACCGGCAGACATGCGTTCTAAAACAAACTAACCCCTTTAACGAGCTGGTTCCGGATTCGTTCGGAAGCCAGCAACCCCTGTAACTTCGGTTACGGAGGCCCTAACGTGGGCCAGCGTGTCTGATAAGGATGGCAGTCTGACTGCCGGCGCGAAACTTTATGGAGTTTTAGTTTCGACGCTTTCGCTGGGGTGGGTTGAAGGGTGTTGGGGATAACCCTCGGGTTGTCCCCGAAGACCGGCGAGCGGTGCCCACCCCCTCTCGCCGGTCTTTTTTATTTCGATATTTT
>DATJJV010000064.1:0-20239 GCA_035491975.1 Pristimantibacillus sp.
AAAGACAGCGAGTTGCACGGCGGTGTCACCATTATTAAACTCATGCAGCGCCGCCCGGGCTCAACTGACGCTGTCGGCCTGGACCATATCGACTTCATGGATATGGAAGAGACCAACACTAAAGCCGTACTGGCCGACGAATCGGACTTAAAGTGGACCGAAGAAAAGAATGGACTATGCCAGTGGACCTCAGTTTGGTTTGACGGCACCGAGGCCAAGCTTCGTACAGGGACGGTTGTCGACGTCTGCATTGACGAACTGGAGGAAGTAAACAGCAAGCTCCGCGGCAAGTACATCCGTAGTACTGAGGCCGTGGGCGTCGTAAGCACGGATGTCGAGTAGTGCGATGAGCCTGGTATTCATTACCGGCAACCAAAACAAAGCCGACTTTTTGGCCAAGTGGCTCGGGCACCCGGTCGAGCACCACAAGCTGGATTTGGACGAGTTGCAATCGCTGGATCTGCACGAAGTGGTCGAGCACAAAGCCCGCCAGGCCTACGAAATCCTCAAACAGCCGGTTTTGGTTGAGGACGCCTCACTGACCTTTCCGGCTATGGGCCGTTTGCCGGGCACGTTTATTAAGTGGTTTATCGAGGAGTTAGGCTACGACGGCTTGCTCAAACTGGCCCACTCGTTGCCCAGCCCCGAAGCGGTTGGACGGGTGTGCTACGCGGTCTGCGACGGCAAGCAAGTGCACATCTTCGACGGCGAGATGAGAGGCAAGATCGCTCCGGAAGCCCGCGGCAGCGGCGGTTTCGGTTTCGACCCGATTTATATCAACGATGGTTACGAGATCACCCGCGCCGAAATGAGTGAAGCCGACTACGCCAAGACCTCCTATCGCACTCCCGCCATGGAAAAGCTTAAGAAGTACTTGCAAGATCAGCCCGGCGACGGTGTATAATGCCCCTATAGGGTAAACAAACATGATTAAGTATTATTTCAAAAGCCTGCGCAGTGAGCATATGCAGGAGTTGGACGGTTACAAGCCAGGCTGTTGGGTCTATGTTGAGGCGCCGAGCGCTGCCGAAATCGATGATCTGGTCAAAAAATTTGGCCTAACCGAAGGCCACCTGCAAGACGCCCTCGACGAAGACGAGATGCCCCGCCTCGAAAAAGAGGGCGAGCAGAGCTACATTTTCGTACGTTTTGCCTATCGAACCGAAGACGGCGACATGGAAACAGCGCCGCTTTTATTTATTTTCAGCGGCGACATCGTTATTACTGTCTCGCAGGCTCGTCTGCCCGCTCTGGACTCATTCCTGGCCGGCAAAATCAGCTTTGCCACCACTCAGCGCGCCAAACTCATCTTGCTCATCCTGCAGCAAATCGTCGACCGCTATGACGCCTACATTTCCAAGACCAGCAAGCAGATTAAACTGATTCGTTCGCGGCTACGCGGCCACGAGATTAATAACCAGGATTTCATCGATTTTGTGATGATCGAGGACGAGTTAAACGAGTTCTTGAGTAGTCTGATGCCCACCAACGCCACGCTGCGCCGGCTGCTGCTGGGCCGCTACGTGCCGCTGTTTGCCGAAGACCAGGATATTGTGGAGGACTTGCTGCTCAACAACGAACAGTCCATCGAGGCCTGTAATGGCAACATGCAGTCCATCATCCACATCCGCGAGGCCTACACTAGCATCAGCAGCAACAACCTGAACCGCACCATGAAGATCCTGACCGCTGCCACGGTGGTGATCGCGCTGCCGAACTTGTTTTACAGCATGTACGGCATGAATGTAGAGTTGCCATTCCAGCACGAACCGTGGTTTTACTGGCTGCTCAATACTTTGATCGTGGGATTGATTTTGTTCGTAGTTATCTTTGCCAAGCGCAAGCGCGTCTTCTAGCCTTTATTTTCTAAGCGGTATCTGTTAAAATCAATGAATCGCGAAGCGATTTTCCGTTTTTAGGAAAAGAGCAGCCGGAACGGACGATTCATTCGGCCGTCCCGCGCGATGAGGAAAACCTAGGTTTTCCTCATATCGGGGGCATTAGCTCAGTTGGCTAGAGCGCTTGCATGGCATGCAAGAGGTCAGGAGTTCAAGTCTCCTATGCTCCACCAGAATAAAAGCCGCAGATTCTTCTGGGGCTTTTCTTTTTGGGCCGATTTCGAAATCTTCCACACACTTGTATAATTGATAACGAAAACAAGGAGGCGAGGATGGCGCACCAGGATTTTACCGGCAAATGGCAGTTCAGCCATTGGTATCCGACAGCGGACGATGCGAGTGAAGAAGTCGGTACCTACGAAATGACCGCGCATCACAGCGGCAGCGACGTCGTGTTCCAAAGCGACAAAGACGATGACGGCCGCGGCTACATGGTAGTCAGGTTGAAAGTTGACGGCCGTTTGGCCACCGGTTCATGGCACGAAGGTGCGGCTGCCGACGGGCCGTTTCAGGGAGCAAATTATAGCGGAGCCGGGCAAATGATCGTCAGTGATGACGGGAAGAGCATGGACGGCATGTGGGCCGGCGCCGGTTTCGACCACGCCCTCGGCCAGCCGAAGATTTATACCGGTCGCTGGGAGCTGAAGAAGCTCTAAATCTGTACGGGTGCTATGAAAAACGCTATACTCGGACTACGTTTGGGGCATTAGCTCATTTGGTAGAGCGCATGCATCGCACGCATGAGGTGACCGGTTCGAATCCGGTATGCTCCACCAAATATAATAAAAGACTCCTCGGGGTCTTTTTAGTTTGCTATCATTAGTGCGTGAATAAGCATAAGCTTTCCCTCTGGTTCCGGGTCGTAACGATTATTCTGATCGGTTTTGGGCTACTCTATGTATTCTTGGGCCTCAAAATCTTCTCCGAGAGGGTAGCGCTTATACCGCGTAGCGTACTGTTGGACTGGGAGAGCGCATTGTACGGCGCAATTATGATGGGTTGGGGTGTCACGCTCTTGCTGGTCGGACGTATTGCGTTCAAGCGTGATGATAAAGAGTTAAAGCGGGCGCTATTGATTGGTCTGGCCGTATGGCTTACGGTAGAGGCGGCTGCTTCGGCGTGGTTTGGGGTATGGTTTAATGTTGGCGTTGATGTCGCGGTGCTGGCACTTTTTGCCGTACCACTCGTTGCGGCGTTCTTGAAACGCTAGTCAACTGGCACGCGGTCTGATTATCCGCTCCCATACCCTACCGGGATTATTTGAAATACTATAAAAACCGGAGCCAGAGGTGCTCCGGTTTTTTCTGGGGTGTAGCGGCCCTGGGGGAAAGGCGCTACAACAAGTGCCGCCGCCAGCCTACATGCTGGCAGACGACGTGCCACTTTTGTTGGGTTTGCGCCCGCCTCGGCTGGCGCGGCCACCCTTCGCGGCTATCTCGCGTTGTTTTTTAGGATCCATACCGCGAAAGCCGCGGCCGGAAGTAGACTTTTGTGCCATATCACCTCCCTGTAAACTTAGTGGCACTCTTACATTACTGCTGCGGCTCCGCTGCCTCTATAAAATTTTTTACCAGTATCCGGCTTGACGACTACCGCAGCCAGGGCCAATAATACCAACCATATGCATGATGCCGATCCGGTAGTCGCCGCCAAGGGTTTGAGTGTGGTTCGGGCGGGAGCCCGCGTGTTGGACGACCTGACTTTTGGTATGCAGGCCGGGAACATCACCGGCCTGATCGGACCGAGTGGTTCGGGCAAGACGACGCTGATGCGCGCCGTTGTTGGCGCGCAGGAAATTGCCCATGGCACACTTGACGTGCTCGGGTTGCCGGCCGGGAGCAAACGTCTGCGTCAACGCATCGGGTACGTTACACAGACGCCTGCGGTCTACCCAGATCTGTCGGCGCTTCAGAATTTGCGTTATTTTGCCGCGATTTTAGGAGTGAACAAAGCCGAGGTGGACCATGTTCTAAAAATTGTAGATATGCAACGCATCGGCAAGCAATTAGTCGGCACCATGTCCGGCGGACAGCAGGCCAGGGTGAGTCTGGCGGTGGCGCTGCTGGGCGAGCCGGAGCTGCTGGTACTTGACGAACCGACGGTCGGCCTCGATCCGGTACTGCGCAAGCATTTGTGGGAATTGTTTGCGGATTTAGCCCGTCAGGGCCGCAGCCTGCTGGTTTCCAGCCACGTGATGGACGAGGCCGAGCAGTGCTCGGACTTATTGCTGCTGCGCGACGGTAAAATTCTGAGCTTTAGCTCCAAACAAGAATTGCTAGATAAAACGCATACCGCGAATGTTCACGACGCTTTTCTGGCGTTGGCGGAGGGAGACCGATGAGTCCCAAGAAAACCCTGGCCACCAGCGCGCGCGTGCTCAAACAATTGAGCCACGACCATCGCACGCTCGGCTTGTTGTTCGTGGTGCCGTTGGTGCTGCTCGGCCTGCTGGCATGGGTCTACAGCGGCAATCCGTTCATGTTCGACGTGATCGGCCCGGCGCTGCTGGGTGTCTTCCCACTGGTGGTGATGTTCCTGACCACGTCGATTGCCACGCTGCGCGAACGCCGCACTGGCACGCTGGAACGATTGATGATCATGCCGGTTGGCAAGCTCGACATTATCTTAGGCTACGCCCTCAGCTTCGGTCTGCTGGCCGTGATTCAGGCGGTGTTGGCCAGCACAGTGGCGGTGCATTTGTACGGCTTGGATGTTGCCGGACCGGCTTGGTTCCTGATTGTGGTGGCGGTGGCCGACGCGCTGCTCGGCACTATGCTCGGTCTGCTGGCCAGCGCGTTTGCGCGCAGCGAATTCCAAGCAGTACAGTTTATGCCGGCCTTTATCCTGCCGCAATTTTTGCTCTGCGGCCTATTGGTGCCAGTAGACCAACTGCCATCGGTGCTGCACTTCATAGCTAACTGCCTGCCGCTAACTTACGCCGTTGATGCCATGAATCTGGTTGCGCGGCAATCCGATCTGACCGCTCATATGTTTAAGGATTTGGCTGTAGTATTGGCCTTCGCTTTGGCTGCCGTTTTGCTCGGCGCCGCCACCCTGAGGCGGAAGACGAAGTAGTTTTTTAGGAGCCGTCATTTGCGGCGATTTATTCGTCAAAAATGACGCCGATGGAGAGGAAGAGTCCTGAGCCGAGGGCGAAGTAGGGCAAGAGAGCTCTGGTTGGGTTTTCCCTCCTTAAGCTGATATAGTACGTCTATGACTGTAAAGATATTTAAAAAGAACCCCTTACTATTCCTTTATTTGGCCGGCGTCCTGCTTTTGGTGGCGGCTGCCTGGTTCTGGTGTTTCAAACTGAGTGTCGACCCCAAGCGGGTTTTTTGGAGTACTTTTACCCATGGTTTGGCAGTGAATGGTATTACTATTCAGGGTGAGCAGACCACCAATGGTACAAGCGCCAAGCAGACCGTCCAATACTCTTTCGGCGCCCGGAACGTTGCCCACGGCATCACCGAACTGAAGCAGGGCACTACAACGGTAACTACCGAGACGCTCGGAATGCCGACCATCGATTATGTCCGCTATCTCGACATCAAGACCGATCAGAAGAAAGCCAACGGCAGCAAGGTAGACCCAAGCAAGGTCTTAAATGTCTGGGCAAAGGGCCAGGAAGGTCAGGGCCAGTTCTTCTCACAAGCCGTGTTCGGCACTTCGCTGCCGCTGGGCGGCATCGGTTTCCCGATTGGCCAGATTTCTCCCGAACAGCGCAAACAGCTGGCAAAAGAGGCCCAGGACAACGCAGTCTACACGGTCGACTTCAAGACCGTTAAGAAGCAGCGGGTCCACGGCCGTTTGCTGTACACCTACGAGGCGTCGATTGAGCCCCCTGCCTATGTCGCGCTGCTCAAACATTTTGCTGCAGATCTTAACCTTCATACCTTCGACACACTGAACCCGTCTGACTACAAGGGCCAGCCGGCGTTTAAGGTTACGATTACGGTTGACGCTCGCGCCCATGAAGTGCGGTCTATTGCCGCTGTCGGCAACGACGCCCACGAGACATATTCGAGTTATGGCGTACCGGTTGGTTTGACCGTGCCGGCACAAACTATCGATGTCACCGAATTGCAGAAGCGCCTCTCCAACTTGCAATAAATTGCGCTTATGTATACGCTGAAGGTAGAAGTAAACTTTTAACCTTTTAAGAGAAAGATTATGGAACCACCAAAACCTTCCAGCAACCAGTCAATGTCAGGTGATGTCAGTGAGGAGGAGGCTAAAACGGCAGAAAATGGTATGCCGTCCGAAATGAGTACTCCGGAAGAATCAGCACCGGCCGAAACGCCCGAACCATCTATGCCGGGCGGTATGGAAGGCGGACCTGAATCCGAGAATCCCGACATGGCAGCATCCGAAGAGCCGGCAGATAGCGCCGAGGCTGAGAAGCCGGGCGAAGATTTTGGATCTGAAGCACCGGAGGCGCCGTCTTTTGGCGGCCCGACAAATGAGGCTGAGGCCGAGAACGGCAACAGCGCCGAGCAGGCGCCGGAAAGCAGCATGCCCAGCATGGGTCCTGCGAGTGCCGACCCGGCTCCAAAGCCGACTTTTGGTGTGGATCCGTCCGAAGCTGATGATTCCGACGAAGCTGGTAGTGTCCTAATGCCGACGCCCCTGGTGATGTCCTCGCCAAAGAAAGCCCGCAAGTGGCTCCCTCTGGCCGTAATCGCTGCGTGTGCAGTATTGCTCCTTGGCGGAAGCTCGGCTGCGGCTTATTACTACTACGCTATGAACAAGCCGGAGAACGTGCTCAAAATGGCCCTGGGCAATGCCATGGACACCACCAAGAGTAAAAGTCTCAAATATAGCGGTTCGATAACAGTGAACGAGTCGACCTCAAAGATGAAGCTAGAGGGGACTTTCCAAGGCGCGGTTGACAATGACAAAGGCGCGTTCGACCTCAGCTCCAAGATTGACGCCGTAGTCACCAATCTGACTTTCGACATGCGCAGCACTGACGGCAAGACGTTCTACGTCAAGCTGGGCGGGCTGAATGGCCTGTCGAGCTTGATCTCGGCTAGCGGCGGCGACAGCTCAAGCGAGAGCGCTGCACTGATGTCAACCTACGCACCATTGATTGACGCCGTTAACGACCAATGGATTGAGATTAACCAGAGCGTCATCAGCCAGTTGACCGGCAATAACGACCTGAAATTCAACAAGCTCAGTGACGCCGACCGCCAGAAGGTGGAGGACGCATACTTGCAAAATTCTTTCCTGGTTATCAAGCAAAAACTGGCCGACGAAGATATTAAGGGCACTAAGAGCCACCACTACAAGGTTGGTATCGACAAAACTAAGCTGAAGGCTTTTGCCGCAGCCATTAAAGACGCCAAGGTCACGGGCGTTACAATTACCCAAGACCAACTGAACGAGCTGAACAAGTCAATCGATTCCGCCAACCTCGATAACTACCCTGTTGACGTCTGGATTAGCAAGAGCAGCAAGATGCTCACCCAGGTTCAGATGCAGACGAGCGATAAGACCGCAACCGCCAGCTTCGTCTTCACTATCGACAGCTACAACCAACCGGTCAGCGTCCAGAAACCGGCTAATAGCAAGTCTCTCCTGGAGCTCCTGGGCGGCGCCTTTGGCCAGGGCGGCGAGGAAACGACACTACCCTTGGGTAGCGGCATATCGCTTTAGTCGGCCGCCGTCGTATAATGAGCTAGATGCAGGTTATTGTTGATTCGCTTTTGACCCATTATGAAGTGCATGGCAAGGGAAAGTTCGTACTGTTGCTGCACGGATGGGGAGACAGTGCCGCCGGTTTACAAAAACTGACCGCGCAGCTGGCCAAGAAACATAAAGTTATAGCAGTGGATTTGCCGGGATTCGGCGGGACGCAGGCTCCTCCCGCAGCCTGGGGCCTGGACGACTACGCTTATTTCGTAGCGCATTTCTGGGATAAGATCGGCGCCCACCGTCCGGTTGCGCTCATCGGCCATTCCAATGGCGGGGCGATTGCGGTGCGCGGCATGGCCCGCGGCTGGTTATCGGCCGATAAATTGGTACTACTTGCTTCTGCCGGTATCCGCGGCGAATACAATGGCCGGGTTAAAGCGCTGCGCATGGTTACCAAAGCCGGTAAAGCGCTGACGGCACCGTTGCCCAAAGCTGTTAAGAGAAAACTTCGCAGCAAAGTATACAAAACTGTTGGCTCCGACATGCTGGTAGCCGAACATCTGCAAGAAACATTCAAGAAAATTGTGACCGATGACGTGCGCCAGGACGCCTCACACCTCACCTTACCGACGCTGCTGATCTACGGCGACAAGGACGAAAGCACGCCGTTAACTTACGGCAAATTACTTCAGGAAGCCATCAAAGGTTCCAGGTTGGAAGTGATGCCCGGCGGCGGCCATTTTGTGCCGGTTGAAGAGCCGGAGAAAGTCGGCAAATTGGTGGAGGCCTTCCTAAAATGATCCGCGGACTTTTAAGTCTATACTCTTTGCGCTATCCTGCTGTGCTAGTCTATATGCTGCAAAACACCGAGTACCAGGTCCGGCCGTATCTGGCTTGGTACTGGCACACAGTTCATTTTGAGCGGGTGATGTACCGCCGCCGGCTGCACCGCACGGCTCCGGCCCGACTACTCCTCTTGGCGTTGGTCGCCGGTATGCTGGCTCAGATTGTAGCCGGCGCTTTGCTGTTGTGGGCGGGGGTTCAGGGCGTGATAACCGGCGGCGTAGCGTTTGGGCTGGCGCTGGTGATTTCGTACCCGATTGTCTGGGGTCATCTAGTGGTGGTGCCGTTGGAACTGGGCCGGTTGTTCATCATCAAACCGCGGCAGAGGATGATTATTCGTAAGTCAAAACCGATCTTTGCCAACTTTACCGGCGCGACTATTGCCGTTGCCGGCAGCTATGGCAAAACCAGCATGAAAGAGTTATTGCTGACGATCCTGTCGCAGGGCAAGAAGGTGGCCGCCACCCCGGCCAACAAAAATGTGTCTATTTCGCACGCCTATTTCGCCCGCAAATTGAAGGGTGACGAGGATATTCTGGTTATCGAGTACGGCGAGGGCAAGCCGGGCGACGTTGCCCGTTTTACGGCTATTACCCGGCCGACGCACGCCGTCATTACCGGCCTGGCACCGGCTCATCTGGACCGCTACAAGACGCTGGAAGCAGCTGGCAAAGACATTTTTTCGGTGGCGCGCATGGTGCCGCCGGAGAATGTGTTTGTAAACGGCGAGTCGCCCGATGCGCTTCGGTTTGTCGGCCCCGGCCAGCAACTCTATAACCAGAAGAACGCGTTGGGCTGGAAGATCGGCAGCGTCAAAGTGGGGCTGGACGGCACTCGCTTTACAATGCAGAAGGGTAAAGACAAGCTGGAATTGCATAGCGGACTGCTTGGCCGGCATCAGGTGGGGCCGCTGGCTCTGGCCGCAGCGCTGGCTTTTCATTTTGGGCTGACCAAAACGCAGATCAAGGCCGGCGTGGCTGCCACCAAACCGTTTGAACACCGGATGGAGCCGTACCAATTGGGAGGCGCGTGGGTGATCGACGATACTTACAATGGTAATATCGACGGCATCCGGGCCGGCACCGAGTTACTGAGCGACCTGCCGGCGCAACGCAAAATTTATGTCACGCCGGGGCTGGTCGATCAAGGCAAAGATTCGGCTAAGATCCACGAAGAGGTGGGCCGCCTGATTGCCGAGGCCAAACCGGATATGGTGGTGCTGATGAAGCACTCGGTTACGCCGCATATCGTACAGGGGCTGGAAGCAGCTGGCCTTAAGGGCGAGTTGCTTATTGAGGACGACCCGCTCAACTTTTATCAGAATCTGCAGCTGTTTGTGGCCAATGGCGATCTGGTGATGCTTCAAAACGACTGGCCGGATAATTACCAGTAAAGAGGGCAAACCCAAAACGGGTTTTCCCTCTTTAGCTTCGGCTTCGCCTCAGGATTCTCCCTTTCCGGTGGATGTTTTCTCCAGCGAGTAAATCGCTAGAGAAAACAGGAATTGTAGGTATGAATTGCAGGGTCTAATTGCTACGATTGTAGTATGAAAACAATCGCAGTCATCTTTGGAGGGAAGTCGGCCGAGCACGACGTCTCGATCGTTACAGCCATCGGCAATGTCATTAAACCGCTTGAACTGAGTAAAAAGTACCGCATCGAGGCGGTCTATATCACCAAGAACGGCGCTTGGTTCTGGGATGACAAGCTCAAAGACATTAAGCTGTTTACCAGCGGCGAGATCGACAAGTTCGTGGCCCGGGCCAATCCGGCGAGCGTGCAGTTCGACGGCGGTATGACGTTGGTCAAATCCAGCGGTTTGGCTGGCCGCAAGCGGCAGCTGAAGATTGATATCGTATTTCCCTCAATGCACGGTACCTATGGCGAGGACGGTACGCTGATGGGCGTGCTCGATATGGCCGGCGTGCCGTACGTTGGCTGCGGCCTGGAAGCCAGCGTACTGGCCATGGACAAGGTGGTGACTAAGCAGATGGCCGTGGCAAATAATTTGCCAAGTAATAAATTTGTCTACTTCATGAGCAAGGAGCTGGAACGCAATCCGGCGGCTGCGCTGAAACGAGTCAAAGCGGAACTGAAGTATCCGATGTTTGTAAAACCGGCGCATCTTGGCTCGAGCATCGCCATCACCAAGGTCGCTAACGATATCGAGTTGCGCAACGCCATGGAGGTCGCCGCCCGTTTTGACGACAAAATAATCGTGGAAGAAGCCGTCGCTAACCTGATCGAGGTGACGCTGCCGATCCTCGGTAACGACGAACTGACGCCTGCTTACCTGGAGCAACCGATGATTAGCGCCGAAAGTTTTTTTGACTTCGAAACCAAATACATGAGCCAAGGCGGCAAGAAAACTGGTGGTGCCAAGTCGGGCGGCGCCAAGCGCGGCGCTCAAGGCTACAGCAAGATTCCGGCCGACCTGCCGAAAGACCTGTACGCCAAAGCAGAAGCCATCGGCCTGGGGGTCTACCGTGCTCTCGGTTGCAGCGGCACCGCCCGTGTCGACATGCTTATCGACGGCAAAGCCAAGCAGATTTACGTGAACGAAGTAAACCCGCTCCCCGGCAGCCTTTACGCCCACAACTGGCGGCAGAAAGGTGTTAGTAACGTCGAGTTGGTCACCCGGCTGGTGGAGTTGGCCGAGGAGCGCTGGCATGAGCGCCAAAACCTCAGTACGGTTTTCTCTACCAATTTCTTGAAACAGTTCTAAATTTGCCTGCCGTAGTGTCCCGGGGTACACTGGAGTAACTATATGTGGAGGTTTCGTAAGTTTTCTTTGGGACTAGTACGGCCACAGACCGTCACGGCCCTCCTTGCTGCGCTGCTCGTCATCGGTGGCTTTTTGCTGTCGCCTAAAATCATCCGGCCGGCCCAGGTCGCCAGTGTGCCGATTATCCGTCCGATCTCTCCGCATATGGTAAAAGCCGCTGCCATTGAATTACCGGCGCCGTTGGACTGCGGCAAGGTGCCGTGCATTGCGTTGACCTTCGATGACGGGCCGAGCCCAGAAATTACCCCGCAAGTGTTGGACATTCTGGACCGGCATCACGTCAAAGCCACTTTCTTTTTGATCGGTTCGCGCGTGCCGGGCAATGAGGCGCTTCTCCGCCGAATGCACGCCGACGGACAGGAGATTGGCAACCACAGCTGGAGCCACCGCGACATGACCACGCTGTCGCCGGACGAAGTCGAGCAGGAGGTTAGTCAGACACAACAGGTAATTGCCGCCGCCGGTGTACCGGTGCCCAGGCTATTCCGCCCGCCGTACGGGGCCGTAGACGAAATGGTGCGCAGCCATGTGCCGCTCACTGTTCTGGCCTGGAATGTCGACCCCGAAGACTGGAACACTAAAAAGCCGCAGAAAATTATCGACGAGGTGTTGTCGCACGCCAAGCCGGGCGCCATTGTTGATATGCACGACATCCGCCAGCCGAGCGCCGACGCCCTCGACCCTATCCTGACCTCTTTAGAGCAGAGCTACCGCATCGTAACCGTCAGCCAGTTACTCGATATCCCCTCCGGCCAGCCTGGCGTTTTCTACGGCCGCTGAATTTGTCTTATTCGTTTGGCGTGGTCGCCAATGTCCAGGGGGTAGATGCCGTCGAAGGCCGACAAGCAGAGACGCTCGCGCGGTACACCGAGCGCCTTCGCTACGCCGTCGATCGATAGGTAGTTTACCGACCTGACACCGAGCCTGCGGGCCATCACTTCGTCCGAGAAGTTAGCGGCGATTAACTCATCTTGATTAGGTGTATTGACTCCATAAAAATCGGGGTAGAGGATTGGCGGAGCAGGGATATATAAGTCAATCGAAGCTGGTTCTGCTGGTTGAAATTCCTCTGCATTTATCACCGTTTGAGTGGTGCCGCGGACAATGGTGTCGTCAACCACGCCGCCCCTTTTGCCTTTGATCAGACTGCGAATCGCGTTGAACTTCATGCGCAGGGCGGAGAGCCTGAGTGCTTCGGGCAGAATGAACGTGCGCTGGATGAATGGGTTACGGTAGAGATATTGGCGATAGGGTTTGCCAAGGGCTTCGGCGAAGCCGATCGCCGCCGGTATTGAGGTGTCGGGGATGGGCATCACAAAATCGATGTCCGCGTCGGGGTACTCCTCGGCCATCTGCCGCCCCAGAGCCTCGCGCATTTCATAGACACTCGTCCGCGGTCCGTCCTCGGTCAACTGGTAGGTGCTATCCGGGCGTGACAGATAGGCGATTTCCATAAAGTCAAACTTGGGGTCGGGCTCGGCCAGTTGCCGCGACTCTATTCCGTCTCTCGTGATGATGACCATTTCGCCAGGCGTGATGTCGCGTATAAGCGTGGCGCCAGCAGCATCAAGAGCGCAGGTTTCGGAAGCGACTATGTAGCCAGCGCCAAGTTTGCCCAGCACGCCTGGCCGTATACCGCAACGGTCGCGCACGGCGATCATGTAATCTTTATCCATGAAGACGCTGGTGAAGGCGCCGGTGAACATCGGGAAAGCCTTTTCGACAGCATCGGCTGGATCCAGCCCCTCCATTATTAGACAGCCGATGACTCGGCCCTTCATCTCGGAATCGTTGAGTTTGCTGTGGTCGATCCCGCGTTCGTCCAAAAAATTCTTGAGAGGCGTCGTATCGCACTGGTTGCCGTTTTCGGCGAAGCCCTCGTCTGTCGGTTGGGTGTGGTGCGCTCCGGACTCGCCCGATGTCCCCCAGCGGGTGTGGCCAAGGGCTTGGTCGCCGCCCAGACTGGCAATCTCTTCGGCTTTAATATCGAGGACCAGGCCGCCATTGCCGATACGCCGGAAGTCGCCCGTTTCGCGGTCAGGCGCCATAATTGCAGCGCCCTCTAAGCCGCGATGCTGAAGGGCATGCAGCGGCGGGATTATGGCCTGCGGCGCGTCAGGCACGCCAAAAATACCAACAACCCCGCACTTTTCATTCAGTCCCATGCCGGGGAAATACTCAACCACAGCGACCCTCGCGCCAACATTTCATCTTATCTTAATCGTAGTCCATGTGCGGCCGGGCGGCAATCCGCTAGTGACAAAAATCACCAGACGCTTTCCCCTAACAATATATTTTGTTCCTTAAAGAAAACGTGGTTTAATTTACACGATATGAGCCAGCACACGCTTCGTCTCCAACTCCTCCTCGCCCGATAGGGGCGCATTTTTCATTCATCAGTTATAATTTCAGTAAAGACCGACAAGGAGTTATTAGCGTGAAGCGATACAATCCCAAAGATATTGAGCCCAAGTGGCAGCAGAAGTGGGCCGAGAGCAAGATTTACGAAGTCCAAGAAGACCCGGCTAAGCCCAAGCGCTTTGTGCTGGAGTATTTCCCATACCCTAGCGGTGCTGCTATGCATGTCGGCCACGTCCGTAACTACACCATTGGCGACGCTATTGCCCGGCACGCCCGAATGAACGGCTTCAATGTGCTTCATCCGATGGGATGGGATGCCTTCGGTCTGCCCGCCGAGAACTACGCCATTAAAACCGGCATTAGTCCTCAAAAGGCGGTGACCGAAAACGTCTCGCGCTTCAAACAGCAGCTGACCCAGATGGGATTCGGCTACGACTGGTCGCGCGAGATCAACAGTACCGACCCCAATTATTACCGGTGGACGCAGTGGTTCTTCCTGTTGCTGTTCAAGCGCGGGCTGGCCTACCAGAAAGAAAGTCTGCAGTGGTGGTGCCCGGTCGACAAGACTGTGCTGGCCAATGAGCAGGTCGAGAACGGCCTATGCTGGCGCTGCGGCAGCGCGGTCGAAAAGAAGGCCTTGAAGCAGTGGTTCTTCAAGATCACCGAGTACGCCAACCGCCTGGAAAAAGACCTGGACGATGTTAACTGGAGCGACGCGCTGAAGAACATGCAGCGCAACTGGATCGGCCACAAAACCGGTATCAACATCACTTATAAAGTCACTAACGCCAAGACTGACGAAGCAATCACCGTGTTCACCACCCGGCCGGACACTAACTTTGGTGCGACCTTTGTGGTTCTGGCGCCCGAACACGAATTTATCCAAAAAGTCATGCGCCAGGAGATTGTTCCGAAGGAAGGTTCGTCGCACTGGCAGGCTGTAGAGCACTATGTCCAGAAAGCTTTGGCCAAATCCGAACTGGAACGCCAAGAAGAGGGCCGCCTAAAAACCGGCGCTTTCACCGGCCTATACGTACGCAACGAGCTGACCGGCGAGGACATGCCGGTGTGGGTGTCCGATTTTGTGCTGATGAACTTCGGGACTGGTGCGGTTGTCGGCGTACCCGGCCATGACATGCGCGACTTCCAGTTTGCCAAGCAGTTCGATCTGCCGATCAAGCGCGTGGTAGTCAGCAAAGACGGCGACTTATCCGATATTACCGAGGCCGGGCAAGTCCAGGAAGAAGACGGTAAGATGGTCAATTCCGGCTTCCTGGACGGCATGGACATCCATGGCGCCACCGAAAAAATGAAAGATTATATGGAAGAGCACGGTATGGGCAAGCGTGTCGATAGCTACCGTATCCGCGATTGGCTGATCAGTCGCCAACGCTACTGGGGTGCGCCAATTCCGATTATCCACTGCGAAAAGTGCGGCACCGTACCGGTTCCCGAAGACCAGTTGCCGGTTGTTTTGCCGGAGATGGAGAGCTTTGAGCCCAGCGGCGACGGCCGCAGCCCGTTGGCCCGCGTGGCCGACTGGGTCAATGTGAGCTGTCCGAACTGCGACGGCCCGGCCCAGCGCGAAACCGACACCATGGACGGCTTTGCCTGCTCGAGCTGGTACTTCCTGCGCTACGCCGACCCGCACAACCAGGAGCGAGCCTTCGACGATGCCAAGGCCAAATACTGGATGCCGGTCGACGACTACATCGGCGGCGCCGAACACGCCGTGATGCACCTGTTATATGTCCGATTCTGGTTTAAGGTGATGCAAGACGCCGGCCTGATTGATTTTGGCGAACCGATCAAAACGCTGCGCAACCACGGCATGATCCTGGCCCCGGACGGCGCTAAGATGAGCAAGAGCAAGGGCAACACCATCGAACCTGACGGCCTGATCGAACAGGGCTACGGCGCCGACGCCATCCGCATTATGGAGCTGTTCATCGGCCCCTGGAACCAGGCAGCCAACTGGAGCGTCGAAGGCATGGGCGGCGCCTTCCGCTTCCTGCAGCGCGTCTGGGCACTGGCTCAGGACGTCATAGCAGCCGAAGGTGAAGATACGGCCGACACTACCGAGATTAAGCGCATTATCCACCGCGCTACCAAAAAGGTCAGCGACGACATGGCTTCTTTGAGTTTCAACACCTCAGTTGCAGCCATGATGGAAGCGGTCAACGGTCTATACACCGAAAAGACCAGGACGCCGTTCGGCCAAGCCCCACAAACCTGGCGCTGGGCTGTCGAAACCTTGGTACAGCTGTTGGCGCCGTTTGCCCCGCATATAACCGATGAGCTGTGGGAGCAACTGGGCCACGACAGCTCCATCCACGTTAGTTCTTGGCCGAAGTATGATGAACAATATCTGAAGAGTGACACGATGACCATCGTCGTCCAAGTTAACGGCAAAGTCCGTTCGCAACTGGAGGTAGCCAGCGGCGCTTCTGAGGAAGAAGTCATCGCCGCTGCCAAGGCCGACCAAAAAGTCGCCGGCTACCTTGAAGGGCACGAGATCAAAAAGAATTTCTACGTTCCCGGCAAACTGGTCAGCTTTGTAGTGGCCTAGGTTCCTGCAGGCGGCGTCAGCAGGATAGCCGTCGCCGCCACGTCAGGGATAAGACTTTTAACGTATACGTTGACGGTATCGCCTTCGGCGGCCTGAGTTTCGTCGGCCGGATGATGGATCAGCGGTATCGGGCCGCGCCCCCAATTCTCAAAGCCGCGCCCGGTATAAAACGCATCAAGCGACTGGGCGCCTTCACCTGGCCGCTCGTAGGTGTCGGCCGGATTAGCTACCAGGTAAGTATGGCTGTATCCTTCCTCGCGTAGACGATTGCAGATCGCTTCCAGCACCAGCGTCGCGAAGCCGTTCCCGCGGTATCCTTCGCGCGTTTCAACCATCGATATGCTCGGCGTGCCGTGCGGAATGTGCCGTAAGGTATCCTCCCGGGTTGGCGAGTCTGGATTCCAGATACCGTTCGCCACCAGGCGGTCACCAATAAACAAAGCCGCCACTCGCAGCCCGCGCCGTTCCATCTGCCCCTGCAAATGGGGCCGCATGCCGTCGGGCATCAGCAGCTGGCTGAGGTGCGGGGCAACTGTTTCTTGGTCTAGTATTTCAATGTGTAAGCTCTCGGCGCGTATAGGCATAGTCTCGTCATTGTAGCCGAGCGATTATTAAGATGTCCTTAATTCGGTTCCACCTCTTGAGAAGAGTATCAAAATCCTGTATACTACAGCCTAAGATTAATCAGTAAGTTACATTTAGGAGTTTTTACCCATGGGTAAACCAAAGAAACGAACTAGCCCGCGCCGCACCGGCGCCCGCCGCAGCCACCTCACTCTTGAGTTGGCCCGCAAAGTTAATGCCAAGTCACCTGTTAAGGTTTTCACCACCCGTCGCGAAAGCGGCAAAACCGCAAAAGCTGCCTAGTCGTTACCGGCATTCGCACGGTATACTAGGTAAGTAAGGGGAAAGTTTTAACATCATGGCATCAAATCGTCATTTAGGCCGGATTATTGCACTACAGACCCTGTTTGAGCAGGATTTCCGACGAGTAGCCGGCGACAAGACCTTTGACCTTGAGGAAGTGCTGGAGCGCAATATTGCGCGGTACCAGGCTACCGTCGATGACAAAGATTTTATCGTTCAGCTAGTTCGCGGTGTTGCGAAGTATGAAGAAAAGCTCGATGAGGAGCTGCAGCCGGTCGCCCCGGAGTGGCCGATCGACCAGATCGCGCGCATGGACCGTGTGGTTTTGCGCATGGGCCTGTACGAACTGAAATACGGCAAAGATGTACCGCCAAAGGTGGTCATCAACGAAGCAGTCGAGTTGGCCAAGGCCTTCGGCAGCGAGAATTCATCCAAGTTTGTAAACGGCGTACTCGGTACTGTCTTGCGCAACCTAACCGGTGAGACCGGAAAAGAAGCCGCCAAGCCCGCTGAAGAGGGAGCGAAAGAATGAAGCGACCCAAGCTCCAGGGTCTAAGGCGGTTTGTCCCTGGGCGCGGGCGTCCAACGATTCAGGAAGTGGTCCACGAAACCACCGCCGGCGGGGTTATCTTCCGCCGC
The DNA here is from genome assembly GCA_035491975.1 of Pristimantibacillus sp. GTDB lineage: Bacteria > Patescibacteriota > Saccharimonadia > Saccharimonadales > UBA4665 > PMNU01. The sequence goes on from DATJJV010000064.1 coordinate 17,600, forward strand.
GACAAGCTCACCAAAAAGCTAGAGATCTTACTTATTCAGGACGCCAAAGACCGCTGGACAATCCCGAAAGGCCACGTCGAACCCAACGAAGAGCCCAAAGCCACTGCTGAGCGCGAGATTCGCGAAGAAACCGGCCTGCAGGAGATGAAAGTCTTCAACTGGCTGGGCAAAGTTTCCTTCCGCTACCGCCGCGGCCAAACGCTGGTGCTGATGACTATGCACATCTATCTGGTGCAGGCCCTTGGCGACACCAACAAGCTCCAGCCCGAAGACTGGTTGAACGACATCAAGTGGTTTCCGTCCGGGGTGGCCATCGACAAGATCGCATACGACGACATTGGTAAATTAATACTTGTAGGGATGAAAAAAATCAGAGATGCAGGACTATAGCGCATATACCGACTTCGCCCAGAAAGTTTTGGGCATCACCTTTGATAACACTGAGCTCCTGGTAACCGCCTTCACCCACCGTTCATATCTGAACGAGCACAAAAAGTCGGCCTTCGAGCACAACGAACGACTGGAATTTTTAGGCGACGCCGTACTGGAGCTGGTAGTCACCGAATATCTGTACGGCAACTTTAGCGAGCCGGAAGGCATTTTGACCAACTGGCGCTCCAGCTTGGTGCGTACCGAAAGTATCGGCGCGGCTGCCGCCAAGTTCGGCTTTGAGCCGCTACTCCGTCTTAGCCGCGGCGAAAAGCGCGGCACCGACCGGGCACGGGCCCAGATCCTGGCCAACAGTTACGAGGCTGTCGTGGGCGCCATCTACCTTGACAAGGGTTACGGCGCCGCTAAATCGTTCATTACCAAGAGCATCTTGGTGACCTTTAAAGAGATTTTGAAGACCGGCTCCTGGCTCGACGCCAAGTCGCACCTCCAAGAGGTGGCGCAGAGCCGCGACGGCCACACACCTGTGTACAAAGTGCTGAGCGAGGAAGGCCCTGACCACGAGAAAACCTTTACTGTCGGCGTTTTCGTCAATGGACAGCTGAAGGGCACCGGCACCGGCCCCAGCAAGCAGATCGGTCAGCAAAAATCGGCCGAAGCCGCCCTCCAAGCTTACGGCGAGTAGACTGTAGACTAATACACATCTTTATTGTATAATTGTATTATTATCTAGTTTCCGGAGTTGGCAAGCATGAATCTACACCCCATCGAAAACCGACCCATGAGTCCTGACGAACAGCGTATGATGGACGCTGCCGCACCGCTCGCCAGGCTCACTATGAATGTACTGAAAGCTGCTGCCGTCGGACTTACTGTCGGTGTCTTGGCCCTAGGCCTCGAACAGGTGGTTAACGGCGACGTGATTGGAGTCTGTACCACCGATAGCCAAGGCGTCCAACACTGCAGCTAGCGGTAATCATTGACATCAGAGGTGGTTATCTGTAAAATATACCGCAGATTGTTTCAATAATCTGTAAGCATTAGAAAGAGAGAATCAAAAGCATTATGTTAACTATCCGCATGCAACGCACAGGTCGCAAAGGTCACGCAATGTTCCGCGTGGTTGTGCAGGATTCGCGCACTACTCCGACCAGCGGCAAGGTAGTTGCACTGTTGGGTAGTTACGACCCGCACGCTAAGACTACGACGCTCAACAAAGAAAAGGCCGCTGAGTTCCTGAAGAACGGCGCCCAGCCGTCCGACCGCGCCGCTATGCTCCTGAAGAGCGAAGGTGTTAAGCTGCCAAGTTGGGTAGCCGTCGACAGCAAGAAGTCCGGCAAGCTCCGCAACCCGGAGAAATTGCGCAAGAACCAGCCCAAGGAAGCTCCGAAGGCTGAAGAAGCTCCTGCAGAGGCCGAAGAAGCCGCCGCTGAAGAGCCGGTCGCCGAAGCTCCGGCCGAAGAAACTGCCGCCGAAGCAACTGAAGAAAAAGCCGAATAGTTCGCTTGAATATATACTGACAGCCCGGCCCGCCGGGCTGTTTTGTTTAGATAATGTTCAAGTTTCGAATCTTCATCACTTTAAGATTATTAACTTTTGGTATAATAGATGTACCAGTACCGTAAGCGAAGGAGTTTTCCGATATGAGTAGCATCGACCAACAATTTGTCGAATTCATCGTAAAGTCACTGGTGGGTAACCCTGAAGCGGTTAGCATCGAGCGGCGTATAGACGAAAAGGGAGTTCTTTTAGAGCTGACCGTCGACCCCGAAGACTTAGGCCGGGTCATCGGTAAACGCGGCGCCACCGCCCAGTCGCTGCGCACTTTGCTGCGCGCGCTCGGCACCAAGAACGACGCCCGTTACAACCTTAAGATCGTCGACAACGGCGAGCCGGGCGCTGGCCGCAGCCAGAGCTACAGCGACGACAACGGCGATAACGCAAGCGACGACACTGCCAGCACTTCCAACAAGCACCGCGAAGACCTGGCCGACCTCGCCGACGATGACGACATGCCCAGCACCAAGAACGACGACAGTTCCAGCGTAGTAAGCAAGACGCGCAAAGAGCTCGAAGAGCTCGACGACCTCGACGTGTAGCCCGCGGGCAACTCTTTCGGGTCAGTTGTAAGTAAAACATCTTGTCGAGGCTATGCTACCCCGCTATACTTTTAAGTGAGTCGATCAATTCGACCGAAACTTTTACATCCAAAAACAAAAATCCGTGAGAGCTCATGCGAGCCATCTTGTC
>DATJJV010000065.1:0-38917 GCA_035491975.1 Pristimantibacillus sp.
TTGCGGGTGCTGGACCAGACAAAGGATGACTTTATTAGCATGGCGAGCCACCAGCTGCGCACGCCGCTGACTTCTGTTAAGGGGTATGTGAGTATGGTGTTGGACGGCGATGGCGGCAAGATTAACGAGACGCAGCGCAAGCTGCTGACACAGTCGTTCCTCAGTTCGCAGCGCATGGTGTACCTTATTTCTGACCTCTTGAATGTTTCGCGCCTGAAGACAGGTAAATTTATCATTGAGCCGGTTGAGAGCAATCTGGCTAATGTGATCAGTGAAGAGGTGGATCAGCTGGTCGAGACGGTCAAGAGCCGCGATCTGGAATTGACGTACCACAAGCCGGAACACTTCCCGGTACTGATGTTTGACGAGACTAAGATCCGCCAGGTGATCATGAACTTCATCGACAATGCTATCTATTACACGCCGGCCGGCGGGCATATTAATGTGTATCTGGTGGACAAGCCGGGCACCATCGAACTTACTGTGGTGGACGATGGTATCGGCGTGCCGAAGCGCGAACAGCACCATCTGTTTAGTAAGTTCTATCGCGCGGGCAATGCTAAGCGCGCCAGGCCGGACGGCACGGGCCTGGGCCTCTTTATGGCCAAGAAAGTCATCGTGTCTCAAGGCGGCGCCGTCATCTTCAGGAGTGAAGAGGGCAAGGGCAGCACCTTCGGGTTCACCTTCCCCAAGGCTAAGTTGTTGCCAAAGCCGGGCGCAAAGCCCACTCTCTCTATCCCGACGTCTGCCGCTAAGGCCTAAAGTCTTACCCTGAGTCTGTATGTTTTTTCGCTGCAGGCGCGGTGTAACGCTGTTATGGTATTGCCATAAGCAGTGTAATCGGCATGGAGGAGGGTGGCATGCTCAGGTTGAGTCGCAAGCGTTCGGCACGGTTTTTTCTTCGGGGTATTACGCATAAAAAGGCCAGTGTCAGCCTGGTAGTCGCCGCTGCGGCGACGCTTTTGGCGTTCGGGCTGGTTTCGGGCATAGGCCGGCCGGCCATGGCGGCTGCGGCGCGCGACTGTAGCGATAACTCCATCGACAACAAGGATATAAACGGCGGCTGCGGTGCGGCCAATCCGCAAGAGTTCATCGCCGATTTAAGGGATAATAATCCCGGCGATTTGCAGACGATTTACGCCGATAGCCGCATTGGTCTGCCGAGCAGCCTCTACGATGATTTTGCCAGCAATGCTCAAGAGGGCGCCATTACCAGGGGTGGAAATTTGGTGGTAGCCGGTCAGACCGTTGGGACCGATGTTTGGACGATGGGCCGCACCACCCTGGGCGGCAAGCAACCTACCGCCATCGTAATTGGTGGTAATACCTATTTCCACAGCCCGCCGAGCGCCTCTTTTGGCGACGGGGTTGAGTCGATTCCCACTATGGTGCTGTTCGACAAGAACGGCGTAGTCCAAGCGGCGGTTATGAACCCTTGCGGCAACCCGGTGACCAAGATAAATAAGCGCAAGCCAGCGGCTGAGTGCAAAGCACTGAACAAGGTGAAAGTTGACGGCAAAGACAATACTTTCCAGTTCAATACTACGGTGAGCCTGGATGAGTTCGGTCTGGCCAAAGTGGTCAAGCTTGAGTATTTCATCGATGAAGGTAATGGACCCAAGCTGTTCGACACCGAGACTAACCCCCAAACGTTGACTCCGGCCAAAACCTTCACCACCAGCGCTACGGTGACGGTCAAGGTAACCGTCAGCCTGCCGGGGGGCAATTCCAAGACCATCACCAGCGACCTCTGCGTTCAGAAGATTGAGGTCAAGAAGAAAGAGGTTCCGCCTCCCAAGCCAACCCCAACCCCGACGCCAACACCCACGCCCAAGCCGCAAGTATTGCCGTCCGCCACCGTGAAGCAGCCGCCGGTTATTCCGGTGACCGGCCCGGCCGGTATGCCAGGCCTCTTCGTGGGCACCACGCTGATGGGCACCATCGGCCACCGCCTGTACAGCTATTACAGGCGCCGTCGCCGCTAACCCTTATCTGTTACTCTACCCGCCCCGGAGATTAGGTGACCTCCGGGGCTTTTCTTTTTATGTTCATAACTCCTTGCTGTGGCGGGCACAATCTTGCTAATATGGCAAAAGAAGTGAGAGGAGTATTGACAATCCAAGCCAGTTATGGTAATATTAACCAGATTGAAACACGAGGAGGTGGTTCAGATGTCAGTATTTACTAAGATCAAGAATATGTACAAGCGAGCTACGCCGAAGCAGTTGATGCTTGGCGGTGTGTTTGCCTTGGCTTTTGCCGCTGCCATTGGCGGTGGTTTTGCCTCGAAGGGCTTGTCTTCGGCGCTTTCTGGCGTCCGTGACTGCGGCCTCCAGAGCAACGGTGTTTACAACTCGATTGACTACAAGTCGATCAACGGTGGTTGTGGCGCTTTAACTCGTGAGGAGCTGGTTGCCGACTTGAACGACAACAACCCGAGCGACCTGCAAGCCATTTATGGCGACAGCCGCATTGGTTTGCCTACGAACCTGTACAGCGACTTTGCTGCTCATGCCGAGCAGGGTTACATCACTAAGAGCGGCGGTAACGTCGTTGTTAATGGCCAGACTGTCATGACCGACGTTTGGACGATGGGCCGCACCACTCTGGGAAGCAGCCAACGAACCCCGATCGTGATCAACGGTAAGACCTACTACCACAGCCCAACCAACGTATCGTTTGGTCCGAGCACCTTGGACGCTATGGTCCTGTTCGACAAAGACGGTACCGTCCAGTCCGTTATCATGAACTCTTGCGGTAACCCGATTACCCAGGGTAACAAGATCAAGTCGAGCGCGACCTGCGACAAGCTTGATAAGTTCCCGGTAGACGGCAAAGAGAACACCTACAAGTTCTCAGCGCACGCCACTCCTTCTGGTCTGGCACAGATTGTTAAGTACGACTTCTACACCAACGACGGTAGCGGTGACAAACTGTTTGACACTACCACCAATGCTGACGAACTGACCAAGGAAATTACCTTTACCAAGGCGTCCACGGTTACCGTGAAGGTTACCGTTAGCATCCCTGGCCACCAGACCAAGGTTATCACCAGCACGCTATGTGCTAAGCAGATAGGCGTTGTGAAGAAGGAAGTCCTGCACGTTTGTGACTTGCTGACTCCTAGTACTACCGACAACATCACCTTCCGCTTCACTGTCCACACCAAGCAGAGCAACGGTGTTACCGTTAAGAATGCTGACTTTACCACAGATGGTAAGCTGACCGCTGCTAGCGTGACCAAGACTGACGCTGATGGCAACATCGTGCTGGACAACCAGACTTACACCGACAGCAACACCCATACTGTTGCGGTTCGCCAAGTGACCTTCGTGGTCGATGGCAAGGATGTCGTCGTGGTTACTCCTAAGGGTGACTGCCAAGCTCAGGTAACTCCTCAGCAGAAGTGTGTACCGAAGACCGGCGAAGACAAGAACTGCCAGCCGATCTGCGTGCCCACTGCAACCCAAGACAAAGACTGTAAAGAAATGCCCGTCACCGGCCCTGCCGGTATGACCGGCCTGTTTGCCGGCGTGAGCGGTGTTGGCGCTGTCCTTCACCGGGTCTACACTAGCCGCCGCAACCGCCGCGGTTAAGAGACCTGTGGATAACGGGTAGCAATTGCTCCCAAAATATGCTAGAGTTTATAGCAACGAGCACTGACTGACCGCTCTAAAAATCTCGAAAATCCCCTCCGTAATAAGAGGGGATTTTCTTATGTCTTAATCGGTGAGTGTTTGGGTAAACTGCATGTGGAGGCGGTTGGCCGTAATCTGGCGCCTTCTGATCCTGCGGCCGCTGCTGACGATTGTCATGCGCTGGCTGGGCTTGGATGTGATCAGCTCGGCGCCGGCCTTCTCGTATGATTTCCAGGCGGCGATGTTGTCTTCCCAGGTCATGAGGCCGATCCGCCGCACGCCCAGGGCCATCGAACCGGAGATTATCGCAGCGGTAAATAGCTTACCCAGCCCCTGGCCGGCGAGCTCTTCACTGAGGCGCACGGCGAACTGGTTGTCGCAGTCCGGCAGTGTGTCGTGGTATTCCGGGTCGGTCCAGCCGTAGCCGTGCATCGCAGATCCGCCTATTTTTCGCAGCTGGAAGAATGCGTTTAACTGCCCAACCCAATTATCAGACATTTCTTCGTCTCCAAAGCGTTGGAGTAGGTCATTCGGGCAAAACTCCTGGATGCCCCTTTGGCGGGCCAGGGCATTCACTTGCCGCCACTCGTCCGGTCGTAACCCCAAAAACACCTCATAGCCGCGCTCGCGCATGGCTATGGACGCATCAATCCCGGCCGGATCAAGAGGGAGTGAGTCGAGTGGTATTAGCTCATCGACAAATCTAATTGGCAGTTCAGGCATGGTATCGAATTATAGCTGCTCGCGGGCGTAGTTAAACCTTTAATTGCTGATAATATTTGACAAAAAATAAGATATTTTGGTTACGGTGGTATAATTCCCCAATGACAAATTTTGATTACCGTAGCATTGGCCTGGAGCCGCGCGACAAGCTGGTGTACGAAACGCTGTACAAACTCGACAAAGTTTCACTCCGAGCCATCGCCCAGGCGACCGGCATGAACCGGGGTACCGTGTATGAGATCATCAAGAAGTTGACCAGTCTGGGATTGGTGACCTTTACCCAAGTCGGCGAGCGCCGTCATTATTCGGCCGCCGATCCGCAGGTGTTCCTGTCGCTGATCCGGGAGCGCCGCGACCAGCTCCAACAGCTGGAAAGTGTGACCGATGAGTATATCAAAGCCTTGGAAGCACGCCATCCGTTGCCCGGCGCCGGCTACTTTGCCAGTTTTTATGAAGGCGAGGAGGGCGTGGCGGCTATCCTTCGCGACGTGCTGCAAACTGTCAGCAACCTGGAGAAAAAGGAATATCACGTGTTTTCTTCCGAGCGGGCCAGCAACGTCATCTATAACCGTTTCAAGGGTTTCTCCCGGCAACGTATCAAGAGTGGCGTCTTCGTGCGGGTAATCTCTGACCGGCCGCCGACCGAAAAGGTGGTGATGGCCGAACGCCGCCAGTTGCCGCCCGGCCGCCAGTTCCTGAACGGCTACACCCTGATATACGGCGACAAGACCGCTCTCGTGTCGGTAAGCGAGACCAATGTGCTCTCGGCCGTCGTGATAACCGACAACGGCGTCGCCAATATGCAACGCCTGGTTTTCGAGCAGGTATGGAGCGGGTTGAGCAAGTAGCAGTACGGGCCGAAGAGTTTACGTTTACTACCAAAGGTATTGCAATTGTTGTCAAAAGTAGTATTATCGAGAAATAATTAACTCAAATTAAAGTTCTAGGAGTCTTTATGTCCGATCGCCCTGAGTTTGTAGTTCTTGCTGTCCCACATCAGTGGAGCGGCCCCGATGCCGAGAAGTTGCTTGGCCTGAATGGTTTTGGTGTGCATGCCGAAGCCCCTGTAGCTGAACCTGAAACGACATCTGAAGCAGCCCTTGGTTTTGCAGAACGCCTTCGCCGCGCTCAAGAGCAGCAAGCGGCTATGGATGGTGAGCTTGGCACCCAGGTTAGCGCCCGTGAGCGTGATCTCCAAGCAGGTGTTACCCACATGTTTGAGCATGTTTTGCGCGTGCAGCAACATGCCGAAAGGATTGCAGCAGGCGAGGGTACCCCATTATCTGAAGTGCCATTTGACGACGCCACCCAAACGTTTGTTGGGGAATTTTTGGGCGCCATGAACGACGGAGCCTCACGCCGGACTTGGACCTTCTACGAAATGATTGATGTTACGCCTGCGCGGCCGGCACTTCCGGCAGCACCGGACACCAGCGGTATGTCACGCCGCAACAGGGACAAGGCGATTGCCGCTTATCAAGCTGAGCTTGCGAAGCCCGTTGAAGAGCCGGAGGCCGCCTTTGAGCGCCGGAACACCAAAGAGATCAAGGGCTGGTCTATCGGCTACGTCACCCAGGTGCCGCTGCACGACACCCCTGCTGGCCGCGAGGTTTGGACTAGCATGATGACCGCGCCTGACGAAGCCGTGCTTGGCGAAGACGGTAAAGTCTACACCGTTCCGAACAGGATCGCCTTTGACGGAACCTTCGTTAACAACTTGGAAGGCACTCAGCCAGGCCCGCTGCCTCTGGATATGGCCGGCCGCCCAAGGTTGCCTCAGCTCGGTGAATTCACTCGTGTCCGTGAGACGACCGTAGATTATAACGGTAACAAAGTACGCGTACTGTACGCTGAATTAACTGATGAAGTTGATCTGGGTGACCACCTGATTCGTCTCGCTCTTCGGTCCGGTGCACGCCTGCAGGAAACTGTTGAAACTGTTGCCGACGAGCCTGGTGTGCGCGTTGGTGAAGAAGCGCTCGCAGAAGCACTCTAAGACAACCGGCTAGTACGTTTGGGACCCGACTATCTCTTCCATTTCGACCTCTGTTATGGTAGAATACATGAGTTCGTGATCGACCTTTAGAAAGGTCAATCATTGCGAGCTTACTCGCATGCCACTGGCATGCACTGGTCCCATCGTCTAGCGGTTAGGACACCGGGTTTTCATCCCGGCAACAGGGGTTCGATTCCCCTTGGGATCACCAGAAAAAAGACCTCAGCTTCCGCTGGGGTCTTTTTTCTGGTGGTTTCTCTGAAGAGAAACCGAACCCCGTAAAGGGTGCGATATTCGAGGACGCGCGCAGGAGCTTGCTCTGAGCACGCCGCAAGAATATATGGCACTTGTGCCATATTCCCCTCGGGCTCACCACCCAAAGGAGCGGAGCGACGACGGATTCCCTGGAAATAAAAGACAAACCGGCGTGAAGCTATATTCCCCACATATTTGCGCCGATCCGGTGGGTTATACTGATAAGGTTAACCAAAAATGGTACCACCCTATGCCTAACGACCGTGATAGTGTCCATCCCCCCGATCAAGAATCAGCCGTAGTATCGGGCGGCGAACCCCATAATTGGTTTAGAGAGTTGTGGTATAAGATCTGGCCAAGCGGCGCGGGCGTACGGCACCGGCTGGCGGTGACTGGGATTGGAGTGTGTGGACTGGCCCTTCTTGCCGTTGCCGGGGTGTGGGCATACCATGGTCTTAATCCGACAGCGCCGCAGTCGGCTGTTGCGACTGGCCAAAAAGCGGGAACCTCTGCGAATAATGCACAGAAGCCGGGCGATACGCAAACGCCCGCCCAGAATCAGACTACCCAGCTTACTACGCCTGCCGCCAACACGCCGGGCGGCTCGCACGGCAGCGGCGGTTCATCCGGGGGCGGCTCGAGTTCGGGTGGTACCGGCGGCGGCTCCACCTCATCGTGCGCACTGCCTAAGTATCCTAATGCCTCTTGTACCGGCGTGCCGGCCGGCACCAGCCTGACTGTTCACAATGGCGACTGGACTATCACCGCGGCCAATACGGTTATTGATGCCCAGGACATTCGCGGCTGTGTAGAAGTCGACGCGCCGGGTGTGGTTATCAAGCGTTCAAAGATTTCGGCCGATTGTTTTTACGTGATCTACAGTCATCAAACCAGCGGTACGCCGCTTACTGTCCAGGATAGCGAAATTGACTGCCAAAACCACAATGGCACGGCGGTCGGCGACCTCAATATCACGGTGTTGCGCAGTAACATCCATGGTTGCGAAAACGGATTTGATGTCGACGGCAACCTGACCGTCCAGGATAGCTACATCCACGATCTAACTCAGACTGGCGCCGACCCGCACACCGATGGCATCCAAATCACACCAGTCGGCCACGACATTCATATCGTCCATAATACGATTTACGCCTTCACCAACGGTGTCGACGGCACGTCGGCCATCATTGAGCCGGACGCCGACCTAACCAATGTTTGGATCCAGGATAATCTGGTGGCGGGCGGCGCCTACACAATATACTGCCGCGCGAATGACAAATCTTATCCTAGCTCTTGGCATATGTTAAATAATCATTTTAGTACCATCGAACACGCCACCGTCGGTGCCTATGGTCCGATGACTGACTGCCTGGGCGAGCCGAATGTTAGCGGTAACGTCTATCACGAAACTGGTGATTTGGTGCAGTTGCAATAGTCTAGGCCGCTTTGCGGGTCAGGCCTGAGATTGAGACGGCAAGCAGGCCAAGTTTTCCAGTGATACCGTGTGAGGGCTGGTCAATGATACAGAGAGGGTCGGTTTCAGCCGATTCAGATGAGGCGTGGATGAGTACATTGGCTGCGTGCAGTCGCCGCCAGCTGGCCAGGCCGAGATCAAAGAGGCCGAGCCGGAGGCTGCGATCTCCTACCGTGTCCAAGATTCGAGTCTGTACTGATCGGTAGAGCTCAATTATTTGTCCGCGCGTCAGGTCGTTGGCTTTAGCCCATTTCTCAAGATCAAGCCAACCGTCCATAAATTGTTGGCCGGAAAGGTAGTCGCCTCGTTTGGTTCCCAGGGCGAAGTATTGATCCGGAACTATAAGGGCGCCACGCGTTTTTGCGTCCAGATACAGCCCCAGGGCACTCATGAAGTTGAACTGATCAATCAAATCCTCTGGCACGCCGTTTGTGCCATTGCCTTTTTCGCGAACTCCTCGCCCAGTGCTGTGGGTGCTGGCCTTGACGGCAACGCCGTCTATGCGCCAGACCTCCGAGTGTTCGCCTACGCCTACCCATCGCGTATCGGGGTGTTGTTGGATGGCATCTTGCCGATAAGGCACATCCGCAGTGCAAAACCCTGACAAAACTTCCTGGAGACTCACGCTGCCATCAATCATAGCCGCGCCTTTCGGGCTGGCCGCAAACTCGGCTATGGACTCGGCCGGGAGGGAGGCGGGGACTTTCATTTCGTTGTAATTATTATCTCATGTTGAGGATAAAAAGTCAAAGACTACAGAAGTATAGCGACTTGCGGTCATTGGTCGTATAATGTCAATAAACATAAGAGTTTATATATATGGAACACACACACCGCAGCGCGAAGGTGCCGATCACCTCATTTAAGCGCACAAAGATTATTGCTACCATCGGGCCGGCAACCGACAGTTACGAATCGGTTTACGAACTCATTAAGGCCGGAGCCAACGGGCTGCGGCTCAACTTTAGCCATGGCACGCACGAAGAGCGGCTGGCGCAGGTGCCGTGGATCCGCAAAGCCTCGCGCGAACTGGGCAAGCCAGTGGCTATTATCCAGGATTTGCAGGGGCCGAAGATTCGTTTGGGCGATTTTGAAGGTGTAGTGACGGTACAGGCCGGCCAGCATCTGGCATTCGAATACGGCGCTAACTACAGCGAGAGCGGCCACTTGCCGACGCAGTATGACTTGAGCAAAAAGGTTAAAGCCGGCGAGCGGCTGTATCTGTTTGACGGCCGGGTGCGCACCACGGTTACCTCGGTCCGCGACGGTGTGGTATATGTTGAGGCGGCCAACGACGGCATTCTGATCAAGCGCAAAGGCATTAATCTGCCGGACACAGACTTTGGCGGTGATATCCTTACTCAAAAAGATATGTCGGACATCGCCTTTGGTGCGACCCAGGATTTCGACTACGTAGCCGTCAGTTTTGTACAGACCGCGCACGATGTGGAGAAAGTCCGCAAAGTCCTGCATGCCCACAACAGCACTGCCAAGATCATCGTAAAGGTCGAGACCAAAGCGGCGGTAGAGAATATTGAAGCCATCGTCCAGGCGACTGATTCGGTGATGGTGGCCCGCGGCGACCTGGCTGTTGAGACCCAGCCGGAGTCGGTGCCGGTAGTCCAGCGGCAAATCGTCGAACTCGGCCAGCGTTACGGCAAGCCGACAATTGTCGCCACCCAGATGCTGCTTAGTATGGTTGACTCGCCAGAGCCCACCCGGGCCGAAGTATCCGACGTTGCGACGGCGGTGTTTATGGGCGCCGACTGCGTGATGCTCAGTGACGAAACTGCTATCGGCAAGTATCCGGCGGAAGCTGTCGGCACTATGAAAAAGGTGATCAAGTACGCCGAACAGCACCCCACACTCCACACCGTGTATTCCACCCACCCCGACCACAGCATGAAACATGCCATCAGCAGCAGCGCGATCACGCTGGCCGAGAATATTGAGGCTAAGGCAATTGTGGCCGAGACTACTTCGGGCGCCACGGCGCGCGATATTGCGGCGCACCGTCCGCTCACAGCGCTGGTTGCAGTGACCGATAACGACCGCACCGCCCAGCAGCTTTCCCTCGTGTACAGCATCAAGAGTTATGTCCGTCCTGCCGACCAGCAGGCCGCTCAAAAACTGACCGACTGGTTGCTTGAGAATAACGTCTTACACAGCGGCGACATTGTCGTCACCGTTTCGGGCCGCTACCCCGGCGTCGTCGGCACTACCGATACCATTAAAGTCCGCGTCTTGGAGTAGCCGCAAGCGATGTGTGATAATGTAAGCATAAGCAGAACGGAAGGGCATGTTCACCAAAAAGACTGTTCGTGATATCGATGTCCGCGGTAAAAGAGTTATCTTAAGCGGCGAATTAGACGCGCCGCTGACCGAAGACGGTAAGTCCGTGACCAGCGACTTCCGAGTCGCTAGTTTTATACCGACCATCAAATATCTGCAAGAGCAGGGCTGCAAGATCATTCTGGCTGGCAAGAACGGCCGGCCGGAAGGCAAGGTTGTGTCAGCCCTGAGCCTCAGGCCGGTAGCGGCCTGCCTGTCGGAGTTGCTCGGCCAAGAAGTTCGTTTCGTTGCCGAATGTGTTGGTCATGAGGTCCAGGAAGCAGCTGCGGCGTTGCAGCCAGGCGAGCTCTTGATGCTCGAGAATCTCCGATTCCATCCCGAAGAAGAAGCCAACGACGAAGAGTTTGCCAAAGCAATTGTAGCCGACACCGGCGCCGAAGTGATGGTGCAAGACGATTTTGCCCTAGTCCACCGCAAAGAAGTTATTACCGACGCCATCACCCGCTGCGTACCAAGCGTGGCCGGCCTGCATCTGGAGCAAGAAATTGAGACCATCATGCATGTCATGGAACACCCCGAGCGTCCGCTCGTGGCGGTGGTCGGCGGCGCCAAAATAGCCGACAAAATTGACGTACTCACCAAGTTTATCGAGATTGCTGACTTCGTGGCTATCGGCGGCGCCATGTCCAACACCTTCCTGGCCGCCAAAGGCATGAAGATAGGCAAGAGCAAATACGACGCCGACGAGCTTAATTTGGCCCACGACATTATGGCCAAGGCCGAGGAAAAGGCCAAGCAGGGGCGCTTTGCTTTCTTTCTGCCCAACGATGGCGTCGTAACTAAAAAGATAGATAAAGCTTCGCCGACGCGGCTGGTCGACTGGGAAGCCGACCTTATCAGTGAAGTCCAGATGTACCCCAAGACCCCGACGCCCGAGACGCACACCATTGCCGACGATGAGATGTTGGTTGATGTCGGCCCGTTCTCGGCGGCCTTTATTGCCGGCGCCGTACAGATGTCGCGGACCGTTATTTGGAACGGCACGCTCGGCGTAACTGAGACACCGGCCCTCACTGGCCCGGTCGGCCCCTATGCTCACGGTACTGAAGTGTTAATCGAAGCCCTAACCGGCGATTTCGGCGTTAAGCCGTTCACTCTCGTCGGCGGCGGCGACACCTCCGGCTATATCGAGGAACGCAAACTCACTCAAGCTTTCAATCATGTCTCCACCGGCGGCGGCGCCAGCCTCGAACTGATGGCTGGCCGCGCCCTCCCCGGCGTTGATGCCCTGCAAAATAAATAGCCGTAGTCTATTGGGTTACGGGCGGTTCCCCGGAATCATTCAAGCGGCAGAATCCAGGACAAGCGCTGCCGCCATCGTCAGAGAATACGTCGCCCAAAAGCTCCATGACGCATACTCCTACGTTGCCTTCCTGCCGCCTTCGCGCGAGATAAGAAAGCTCGGGGAAGACCTGGCCCATCGTATCGATAGTACCTTGGTCGCACTCAGACATAGCAAACTCCTTTAAGATGCCAATCGTAGCATCTCGCGCCAAATGTACGCAAGTTTTAGCTTTGTTTTTACTACACCGCTTATAGTAAGCTAGACGTAAAGACAGAGGGTTATGACACGCAAGCTATTGATTGTTGGCAACTGGAAAATGCACCTGAATGTCGCACAGTCCAGTGTGCTGGTGCACCGGCTGACCGAGCGTATCCGACTACACCGCAATATTGAAGTTGTGCTGGCGCCGTCGATGCTTAGCTTACAGCCGCTCAGTGTACAAATCGATCGCCGCAAGTTTCGCCTGGCTGCCCAGAACGCTTACCAACAGGACGAAGGCGCCTTTACTGGCGAGGTCTCGTTTACCATGCTCCGCGAACTTGTACATTATGTCATTGTCGGCCACTCCGAAAGGCGGTTATATTTCCATGAGGACCTGCCTATGGTGCGCGACAAAGTCAAAGCTGCCATCCGCAACGACATTAGCCCCATCTTGTGCGTCGGCGAGACCAAGCACGAACGCAAGGAAGGCATGACCCGCCGCGTACTCCACGACCAAGTTACTACCGCCCTCAGTAACCTCACCAGCCGGGAGATTATGGAAGTCGTTATCGCCTACGAACCGGTGTGGGCCATCAGCACTTTTGGCCACGAATATGCTAAACCGGCCGACATCAAAGAGGCGATGGATTACATCCGCGCCCAAGTCGCCCACTTGCACGGCGAACGGGTGGCTAATACCATGCGCGTGCTGTATGGTGGGAGTGTTGACGATACGACGGTACGCGGCTATCTGGAAATTGAGGGCTGCGACGGAGTATTAGTGGGCGGAGCCAGTATTAACCCTTATAAATTTGCGGGCATTGTAGACGCGGCCTATAGATTGCAAACGGAGACAAACCATGAAGCCTGATAAACCCAGCAAGTCGGCGCCGGCCAAGAAAACGAGCGGAAAAGTGTTTGATGTGCGCCGCCCCGGCAAAGCTCCGGCCTCGCCGACTTCCAAGCCGGTCATCATGGGCCACAAGCCTGAGGCCCAGGCCGCGCAGACGGCGGTAAGCGGCATTGGCGAGACTAGCCCGGCCGACACCAGCGCTAGTACGATGTTGACCCGCCGCAAGATAAAGATATTGCCGACCGGCGATTTGGCCACGGAAGAGGCTAAAGTTCCGGTGGAGGCGTCCGCTCCCGAAGCACCAAAGGAAGAAGCTCCCAAGACCGAAGAACCCGGCTCCGATGCTAAACAACCGAAGCAGATTGTAGTGGACGAAGCCGAGAAGGAGCGCGAAAAAGAGGCTTTGGCCGCTGCCGCCCTGGCCGCTGCCGCGGTATCCGGCCCGCCGGGACTCCCCGAGAATCCCCAACCCTCCGCAAGTGCTGAAGATAGCAAGTTGATGGTTAAGCAGAAGCTCACTATTCAGCCGTTATCTGATACCGAAACCGAGCCGAAGGCCGCAGAGCCGGCAGCAGAAGCCCAGCCCGAACCCGCCGCCGAGCCGGCGCTCAAAGCCGAACAGCCAGCCACCGAATCCGAGGTGCAGGCTGAGCCTGAGCCCGAAGCGCCAGCTGCAACAACTCCCGAAGAAGAATCGGCCGAACCGGCCGCTGCTGAAACGACGGAGGCGGATCCGTCAGCCGACACAACTGCAGAGCCAACCGCCCAATCTGAGACGCAAGACGCTGCCGCCCCTCAAGAGGGCCAGGATGTTGACGCCGCCATCATTACCGACGAAGAGGCGCCTACAACCGAGCCCGAAGCGGATATCCAGCCGCTGTTCGATGATTCCGGCATCGTGGTTTCGACCCACAATCACCACGGTACACGCCACGGTCTGCTTGTCTTTCTGTTGATCGTGCTGGTACTGGTGTTGGCTGCCGTAGCGTTGGACGTCGTCTTAGACCTGGGCCTGCTCAATCTGCCCGGCGTTCCTCACACAGATTTACTGACGAATCGTTAACTGTTAAGACCAGTTTTGATCTTGGACATGACCAACACGTAGTTTTGGTCTTCTGATTTGGTGACCTGCAACAGGTCGAAGTCGTTCTTGTTGAAGAGTTCGACCAGGTCAGCCGTTGTGTAGTGGCGATGGCGCCACAGCAGAATGGGCTCGTTCTTGCGGAGTTCGACCGGCCATTTCTTGCCGTCGATCTCGAAGTCGATACAGAGGTCGACAATCGGAACCATCTGCTTAAAACGGGCGCGCTTTTCTTCGCTGAAAAGCTGCTCAAACTTACAAATTGATTCGTCGATTTGGAGGAAACTCGGGATCAGGCCGCTTTGTTGCGGATCCTTTTGGTCGTGGCTGGCGCCAGAGAGGTCGAAGTAGCGGCGGGTGTAGTCAGTGTCCAGGTAGCCGCTGTAAAAGAAGACGTCATTTGCCCCCAAGCTGTTGTTGATGGTCCTCAGCAGGTAATCCGGAACTTTGATGTTGCTCAGGGTGCCGCCGAAGAGGAATACCAGGTTGGCGGGCGCGTCATCGGATTCGCCGGTGTAGTCTTCGGTGAACAGGTCGTTAAAGCGTTCTTCGGTGAAGTTACGGACGTGGCATTCCAACTTCACTTTGTCGCCGAACCATTCCTTAATGTTGCGCTCCAGGATGGTAAGCATGTCCCGGCTAATGTCGATGGCAATGTAGCGGTTCAGGCGGTCTTCTTTGACCAGGCGCTCCAGAACGGATTTAACAGGCAGGCCATTACCCGGGCCAAGATCTACCACGTTCACTTTACGCCGAGTCCCCAGGATTTGGTCGATGTAATCGGCGTTGAGGTTCAGCAGGTGCATGGTTTTGGTCAGGATATTTGGTGTCTGTTCGATGACTAGACGGTTGGCATACTGGTTCCAGGAGTCTGCGCCGCCGTCCAGGTACCCGTATTGCAGCGGGATTTCCTTATGGATGGTGAGGTTGGCAACGATGTCCAGTATCTGTTTACGGTCGTAGGTTTTGTAGAACACATCGGTCGGCGTCAAGGTCTTGAAACCGCGGGTGTTCTTGTACTTTTTACCCTTTTTAACCTGTTGTTCGATCAGGAAGTTGTTCTGGGAGGTGTTAGCAATGTAGTATTTGTCTTTTTCCTGGTGCAGCTGCAAATCAAGCTTGCCAGCCTGCGCGGCCTCAATCCAGTTGCGGACTGACTTCTCAGATATGTTATAAAGTTTAGCTAGTTCAGTGTTCTTAAAATACTTCATTTGTCCTATATTCCTGCCCAAGAATAAAATATTATTGACATGTTCCGAAAATTAGACGTATCATGTATTTGTACATTCACATCGGGAGGTTTGGCATCGCCATTAACAGTATAAGCCTTCTAAGCTTATCTGTACCTTCCTCTCTTTTAGGTCCGAAAGGGTGGGCCGTACCTAAAAGGCTAATTATACATCCATAAGGGTGAGAGCGCAAGGGGGCGCCGGGAGATGGCGGTAACGCAAATAAGGAACGACTTTATGATTTTGGGACCAGTCATGGCCTCGGGGAGTAAGGTGCTGACCGCAATCCACGCCCTGTACTTTCTCCCGGAGAACTTCAAACTCATCCTGACTGGCAGCGAAAAAGCTGACCAGTCTTTTTATAAGGAGCTGGTTTCGCTTGTCGAGCACGATGAGTTGGGCGGCCGCGTGCACTTCGGTGATGCCAGCGACGAGCTGGACGCCATTGTGCTGCCGAACGCCGGCAAGAGTCGGATGCCGAACAGCGTCGCCGGCGACAGCCCCGAAGCATTGGCCAGTGCTATTCTGCAGGTCGCCCGCACTCGAGCCTAGAATCTCTGTTATCCCCCGACTTTAAAGCGCCCATCTACGACGTTGTTTGCTACAATAACCCTCATGCCGGACGACTTATTTGTCGGTTTAAATCCCGAACAGCAACGCGCCGTGGAAACGACCGAAGGGCCGTTGTTGATTCAAGCCGGCGCCGGTTCGGGCAAGACTAAAACGCTGACGCACCGTATTGCGTACCTGATTGCCAGCAAAAAGGCGACGCCGTATAACATTTTGGCGGTGACGTTCACTAATAAGGCCGCCAAAGAGATGCGCGAGCGGGTGGCAACGCTGCTCGGTCAGAACGCCGGTAACCGCAGTTTTATGCCGTTCATGGGCACCTTCCACTCGATTTGTGTGCGGATTTTGCGCCAGGATGGCGAGCATATCGGTATTCCGCGCAGTTTTGTGATTTTTGACGAGTCTGACCGCCAGGCGGCGGTGAAGCAGGCCTGCAAACAGTTGATGGTCGACGAAAAAAGCTTTCCGCCCAAGGTGTTAAGCGGTATTATTTCAGGCGCCAAAAATGAGCTGCTCAGCCCCGCCGATCTAGCCGGCCAAGCCGGTTCTAGCCCGGCTCAGCGCACGGCGGCTCAAGTTTATCCTTTGTACGAGAAAGCGCTCAAAGAGGCGGCGGCACTCGACTTTGATGACCTCATCGGCCGCACCGTCCATCTGCTGCAGACCCAGGCCGAAATCCGCAAAAAGTGGCAAGCTCAGTTCAAGTACATCATGATCGACGAGTACCAGGACACCAACTCGGCCCAGTACAAATTAGTCAAACTGCTCACCAATGCCGAGCAGAATATAGCCGTGGTGGGCGACGACTGGCAGAGCATTTATAGCTGGCGCGGCGCCGATTTCCGCAATATTTTGAACTTCGAGAAAGACTACCCGGACTGTACGGTTATCAAACTGGAGCAAAACTACCGCAGCACCAAGAATATTTTGGACGCCGCCCACGCGATAATCACTAAAAATATGCAGCGCAGCGATAAGCAATTGTGGACTGAAGCCGGTGCCGGCCTGCCGGTCCAGATGTTGCAAGTTGGCGGCGAGCGGCAAGAAGGCGAGGCGATTGTGCGCCGTATCCACACCGCTGTAGAAGCCGGCTACCGGCGCTACAACCACTACGCCGTGCTGTACCGTACCAACGCCCAGAGCCGCTCGGTCGAAGAAACGTTCATCCATTACGGCATTCCGTACCGGATTGTCGGCGGCCAGCGCTTCTACGACCGCAAAGAAATTAAGGATTTGATGGCTTATTTGCGTCTGATCTACCAGCCCGAAGACCGGGTTAGTTTTGCGCGCATCGCTAACGTGCCGACGCGCGGTATCGGCAGTAAATCTTTGGAGAATTTGTACCTCTGGCAGGAGGCCAACGGGCTGACCTTGCAGGGCGCACTGGAAACCATAAAATCCAGCAGCGCCATTACTGCCAAAGCCCGGGCCGGCTTGGTGGAACTTGGCGAAATGCTGGCGCGCATGCGCGAGCTGGTCGACACCACTCCTCCGGCCGGCATCATCGACTCCCTGATTCGTCGGATTGATTACCTTAAGTTTTTGGATGATGGCACGCCGCAGGGCGAATCGCGCCAGGAAAATGTTAAAGAATTGATCGGCGTGGCCCAGGAATATCAGGATGAGGGTCTGGCTGCTTTCCTGGAAGAAGTCGCCTTGGTGAGCGATATCGATACCGCCGACTTCGACGGCAACGCCGTGACGCTCATGACCCTGCATGCTGCCAAAGGCTTGGAATTCCCGGTGGTTTTTATGGTCGGCATGGAAGAGACCATCTTCCCGCACTCCCGCGCCCTGTACGACGCGTTCGAGATGGAAGAGGAGCGCCGGCTTTGTTATGTGGGCATGACCCGGGCCCGCGAAGAACTCTATATGATCTACGCCACCAGCCGTATGTTGTACGGCGGCGCCCAGCACAACCCGCCGTCGCGGTTCCTGAGTGAGATTGACGCCGAATTCCAACCGAGCGAATCGTTCTGGGGCGCGGGCGGCAATTCGTTTATCCCTTCCTCAGACAGGGCTTCACGAGATGCAGGTGGGACACATGGCATATTGCCGGCCGACGATGGCGAGCCGCGGTATGTTCCAGAATTGAATGAGGGCGACGCCATTCAGCACCCGGTTTTTGGGATTGGCACGGTAGTCGAGCTCGACGGCGACAACGCCACGATATACTTTAAAGGTAAGGGCGCGAAGAAACTTAATATCGCCTTTGCTCCGATCAAAAAATTATGAGACGGTTTTTACAGTTTGTCGGTGTCATTGTGTTCTTTTGCGCCTGGCCAGCCTTTTTCGTCTATTTCAAGCGCGGCCATAACCGGACGCGTGTTGTCTTATTGCATGAGGATAAAGTGTTGGTGATGAGGCAGTGGATTAGCTCGGGCAAATGGGGTTTGCCGGGCGGCGGCCTGCATAAGGGCGAAGGGACGGCGGAGGGAGCAGTGCGCGAATTGTTTGAAGAAACGGCGCTTAGGCTGGATCCCAGACAGCTTTTGCCGGTCGGCACAGCGACTCATCGGCAATACGGCCTGTCGTTTGAGTACCATGTGTTTGCCGCTAAGGTCGGTTCTACCAAAGTTCGCGCCCAGCGCATTGAAGTTTCGGAGCTGGCTTGGTTGCGGCCGGGTGAGTTGTGGGAGTCCAACGCCGCGCCGGACACCTTGCGCTCCTTGCAGTTGGCGCTTGAAAAAACCGCTTTGCTACAATAAGCAAGAGTCAATCGGAGCTTATGCGTAAAAGATTCCTCAGATTAAAGAAGCGTTACTCGGCCCAGCAGCGTCAACATGTAAAGGTCATTAAGCGGGCCTCACGCCGGCCGTTTGTGGCTATTCCGGTGGTGACGGTGTTGGTGTTGATCTTTTTGAGTGTGGTTGGGGTGCTGGTGCTGAGCGGCGGCAAGCCCAAGTTGGTTGATACCGAAACGCATGTGGTGATCATCAGTCATGACAATGTTGAGCAGAGCGTCCCTACCCGTGAACGCACGGTCGGTGATGTACTGAAACGGGCCAATGTAGCGGTCCATGAGGGCGACGTGGTCGAGCCGGATCAGACCACCGAGGTAGTCAGCGATAACTTCCGGGTCAATGTCTACCGCGCCGTGCCGGTTACGGTCATCGACCAAGGCAAAAAGGTCTTTGCCTACAGCGCCGCCAAGACGCCGCGCAGTATCGTCAAGCAGGCCGGCATTGAAGTGTACCCGGAGGACCGGCTCAATATGCTGCCGGTCAGCAATTTTCTGGTGGAGGGCTCGATCGGCGAACGGGTGGTAATCCAGCGGGCTACGGCCGTCAACCTCAACCTGTACGGCACACAGCTGGAGTTGCGCACGCAAGCCCGGACCGTCGGTGAGCTGCTGAAAGAAAAGAACATCATGCTGTCCAGCGGCGATACCGTCCAGCCGGCAGTAGATAGGCCTATCAGTGCCAACGATCAGGTATTCGTGCTGCGCAAGGGGATTAAGATTGAGTTTGCCGAGGAGACGATCGCCATGCCGCAACAGATCATCGAGGACCCTAATCTGTCGTTCGGTACCCAGGTATTGCGCCAGCAGGGCACGACCGGTAAGCGGTTAGTTACTTACCAGGTCGACCAGACTACCGGCGAGCGTAAAGCGATCCAGTCGGTCACTGTGGTTGAGGCCGTGACTAACATTATTGCCCGCGGTAAAGCCGTGCAAATCCCGAGCGATAAGCAGGCAGTGATGGCTGCGGCTGGTATCAGGGTTTCCGACTACCCGTATGTCGATTTCATCGCGAGCCATGAAGGCGGCTGGTGCCCCACGAAAATTCAGGGTACGCACAACTGTCCGGGCTACATGAACCCTAGCGACGTGCCTTCCTACGGAGGTTACGGCATATTCCAGGCAACGCCGGGCAGCAAGATGGCATCGGCTGGCAGCGATTGGGCCACCAGTGCAGTTACACAAATCCGCTGGGCGACCGGGTACGCAGTCGGCCGCTATGGCAGCTGGAGCGCCGCATATGAGCACTGGCAGAGCCACCATAACTGGTAACAGTAAGGGAAGAAAATCCAAAGAGGTTTTCCCCTCCCTTAGCCTCGGCTGCGCCTCGGGATCCTTCTCTTCCGGTGGAATTATTCTGTAGCGAATGAATCGCTCCAGAATAATGCTAAGATATGGGCAACATGGAAGATTCGCCGAAAACCAAGAAATCACTCGGGCAGCACTGGCTGTTTGACGATGCCAGCCTGGATGCGATGCTCGATGCTGTCGAAGTTTCGAGTGGGGACACCGTACTGGAGATCGGTCCAGGCCTAGGCACACTGACCGAAAAATTAGTGGAGCGCGCCGATCGGGTAGTCGCCGTCGAATTCGATTCAGATTTGGCCCGCGATCTGTCCAAGCGCGTTACCGCAAGCAATTTGCACATTGTCGAGCAGGACATCCTCAAATTCGATCTCACCGGCCTTCCTCCCGGCTATAAAGTGGCGGCCAACATTCCGTACTATCTCACCAGCAACCTGCTGCGGGTGATGTGCGAGAGTTCCAATCCGTTTTCGGTCGCCGCGCTGCTAATGCAAAAAGAAGTGGCCGAGCGAGTCTGCGCCGCTCCAGGCGACATGAGCCTGCTGAGCGTCAGCGTGCAATTTTATTGCGAAGCATCTTTGGGCAAGTTGGTGCCGGCCCGGCTGTTTATCCCGCCGCCCAAAGTCGACTCCCAGATTTTAAAACTAACTTACCGCCGCGAGCCGTTATTCCCGGGCGTCAACACCAAAGCATTTTTCCGGATCGTCAAAGCCGGCTTTGCCCAACGCCGCAAAACACTACTTAACTCGTTAAGTGCCGGACTGCACCTCAGCCGCGAGGAAGCCCAGCAAGCGCTGGAAGCGGCCGGTATTGCACCGACGGTCCGCGCCCAAAATCTCGGTCTGCCGGAGTGGCACGCCCTCTACGAATCCTTGACGCGTTAAGTGTTTATGGTTACACTGGTTGCCTATGGAAAGGCACATCGAACCGGCGGTCGCGCTTGCTTATCTGCTGCAACATACGGCGGCGATGATGGGCCGGCAGACCGACCAGATGCTGCAGGAGCGGTTGGGTATCGGTATATCTCAGTTACGGATTTTGATGATGCTGCAACGTGAGCCGAACATGCAGCAGCGCAAACTGGCCGACGTGCTGGGGCAGACCGAAGCGAGCGTTAGCCGGCAGATTAAATTGCTCGAACAGAAAGGCTTGCTAACCGTGCGGGTCAATCCCAAAAGCCGCCGCGAACATCAGATGATTCCCGAACCGAAAGGCGTCAAAGTAACCGAGGCAGCCCTGGAAGTCGTCAACCAATATGCTGCGCCAATCGCCGAACTCCTTACCGACAAACAGCGTGAACAGCTGAACGAGATGTTCACGCTCATCCACGGCCATGTATGCGCGCCCGGCAAACTTTACGCTTGCAACCACGCCTTCGACGAACCCTGACCAGGCAAATCGCTAGTGTACAATAAGTATAAACACAATCAAGAAAGGCAGTAGGCTACCCGAGTGGCGGAAAAACTCCAGAAAAACTCCAGAAAAGCATTCCAAGATAAGTTACTCCCAAAGCTAAGCCTCTTTACTTTCAACCACGCGCGCACTGCAGCGTTGGTCTGGTTGTGTTTGGCAGTGTTTGGCGTGCTCAGTTACACCACGTTCTTGAAGCGCGAGGGCTTCCCGAGCGTTGACATCCCCTTCTCGATGGCTAGCGGCGTGTACTTCGTGAACGACCCCGCTAAAGTCGACACTCAGATCGCCAAACCGGTCAGCGACATTGTTCTGAAAGACAAGCGCGTCTCGACCGTCCAAACCCGCGCCAGCGGTACGTTCTACTCGGTAGTTATCCAATACAAGGAGGGGACCAACGCCAACCAGGCTGGCATCGACCTGCAGAAGCAGATTGAGGCTGCCAACGTACTGCCCAAGGGCGCGACGCTGGCCTTTGTGTCGCCTAAGTTCGGCTTTACCGAACGCGGCGACGACGCTGTAATCTCGCTCTATTCTGTGGGCAAATCGGTGCCAACCAAGGATATGGTGACCGAGGGCAAAAACCTGGCCGCCTACATCCAAAGCCAGGCGATTCCGGGCGTGAAAAGTGTGTCGCTCATCGACCCGTTTGTAGCCGGCGTTAATCCGGTTACCGGCCAGCAGGCCTTCACTCAGACCACATTTGACCGCTACGGCCTGCGGCAGGACAACCAGAATAGTTTTTATAACTCGGTGGCCGTCGGCGTCCTGCAGCAGAAGGGCAGCGATGTCATTGAGTTCGACACTCAGCTGCGTAATGCCGTAAATGTCTACAACCAGAACCAGGAGGGTAAAACCAGTTACCGGGCGGCGGTCAGTGCCAGCTATGCGCCCCAGATCAAGGACCAAATTGGCGAATTGCAACGAGCGCTTCTGGAGGGCTTGCTGGCAGTGTTGGTGGTCGGCTCGATCGTCATTGCCATCCGCGCCTCGTTGATCACCGTCTTGTCGATGCTGACTGTGTTGGCTATAACCATTGGAATTCTGTACGTCATCGGCTATACGCTTAATACCATCACGCTCTTCTCGCTTATCTTGTGTCTGGCCTTGGTGGTCGACGACACTATCATTATGATCGAGGCTATCGACGCCCAGCGGCGGCGGTTGCTCGATCCGAAAGAAGTAATCCATAGTGCCACTGGCAAAATCAGCCGGGCGATGGTGGCCGCTACCTTTACAGCCGTTTTGAGCTTCACGCCGCTCATCTTTGTCAGCGGTATTTTGGGTAGTTTTATCCGGGCCATTCCGATTACGGTGATAGCCAGTTTGCTGGTGAGTCTGACGGTCGCATTGGTATTCATCCCTATGTTTGCGCGCTACCTGTTGCTTGGTAAAAAGCAGATGGGCCCCAAGAACGTTCACGAGCCAGCCGCCCGGGTTGAGGCCCGGATTGCCGGTTTCATTGCCAGGCCGATGGTTTGGGCGCGCGACTCCAGCAAAAAACTGGTGAGTGTCGGCATCGTTGCCGTGTTGATAGGTTTGTCGTTTATTATTGCCGCCGGCTTTTTGTTCCAGAAGGTTACTTTTAACATTTTCCCGCCGTCCAAAGACAGCAACGGCGTAATGGTCCAGCTGGACTTTCCACCCAGCTCGAGCATTGAAGATGCCATGGCTGCCGCCAACGCTTCGGACAAAATCGCCGCCAAGACGCTAGGCGGAAATTTTGTACAGGCTTCGTATTATTCCACTGGCAAAGCCCAATCGGCTACCCTGTTCGTCGAGATCATTCCATACAACCACCGCGACATCCGGTCGCCGCAAATTGTCGACCAGCTTAAAAAAGCCTATCAAGGCTTTGATGCCGCCACGGTGACTGTCCGCCAACAAGATGTTGGTCCGCCAGTCTCGCCGTTCACCGTCCGCGTCGAAACCACCAATCGCGAAGCAGCTCTGCGCTTGGCTAAAGACATCGAAAAATTCTTGCTAAAGCAGGAACTTGTCCGTCCGAGCGGCGAAAAAGCCAAGGTTGTGACGGCCGGGATCTCTGACCCGAATGTCTACAGCCGAGCCGACGGCAAGCCCTTCATGGAAGTAAATGCCAGTTTCGACGGCAACGACACGACCACGCTGGTGACCCTCGCCAAAAGTGCCGTACAGAAGGAATTTACGCCAGAGCGCCTGGCTAGTTATGGCCTTAGCAAAGACGCACTGGTCTTCGATTTCGGGCAGGAGAGTGAAAACCAGGACTCGTTTAAGACCCTGGCCTATGCCTTCCCGGTAGTGTTGCTGGCTATCTTCATTCTGCTCGCCGTGCAGTTCCGGTCGCTGGCTCAGCCGTTGCTGATCTTTATGGCAATTCCGTTCAGTCTGTTCGGTATCACGCTCGGCTTGTATCTTACCAAGAACGCCTTTAGTTTCTTCGCGATGCTCGGCTTCTTTGCCCTGATTGGCTTGAGCCTGAAGAACACCATCTTGCTGACCGACTACGCCAACCAGCAGCGCCGTCTCGGCATGCGCGCCGTGGACGCGGCGGTCGAGGCTTTGGGCGAGCGGTTCCGGCCGTTGGTCGCAACTAGCCTGACGGCTGTAGTGTCGCTGACGCCGCTGGCTCTGATGAGTCCGTTCTGGGAAGGTCTGGCCGTGGTCTTGATTTGCGGTCTGCTCTCCAGTACCCTGCTAGTCATTCTAGTGTTCCCATACTATTACCTAGGCGCGGAATTCCTGCGCGCCCGCGTTAGCCGCAAAATGGGACTGCTGTGGCTGGCCTTAACGGTTCTCTTTAGTGCAGTCGCATTCCTGCGCGGCGGTTCGCCCGTATTCTTCGCGCTCATACCGATCTTTGTAGCGATTATCCTGTGGCAGATATCCAAACGCCGCCGAAAAAAAGCATAATCGCAATATTTTGTGGTATAACATTACTTCGTAATGTTGAAACATGCGGTACTCGGTGAAAGGAAGTATACTTCCTTTCACCTCTGTTCCTATGTTATAATACAAGCACGGGGCTGAAATTATGCTCGACGTTGGATTGTTAACAGTTGAATCAGCAGGTCGCTTACTCAGCGTTATAGGGTAAACCACAATAGTTGCAACAGCTTCTATTCGCAGCGCTTACGCTACTGTCGCAAACCTTCTTAAGGTAAGTAACTTTAGCCTACAGACTGCAACAGTTTAGCTTTATTGTCTAAACCGTGCCTAGAGTGACGCCAGATAACGATAGAGCACGCCATATCATCTGGATGCGTAAGTATTACTGTCCATAGTACTTATCAAGCTTTCGGACTGGGAAAATGACGTTTCGGTTATTTAGCCGCCGTTTTCCGAGATTTCCAAGTAACCTAAACCTGTAGGAAAGATCAACTAGTTACACTGACGGACGCGGTTGCGATTACCGCCAGCTCCTCCAAAGAATGGACCTCATCGTTAGGATGGGGTCTTTTCTTTTGCTCAGGAGCATTCTATACTAAAAGTAAGAAAAGTAATACAAAGAGGTTTGTATGGGGGCTCATGATTTCCCAAAAATATTAGGTACTGCCACCTTGAACGAGAAAGGGCAGCTGGTTATTCCGGTCGAGGCGCGCAACAGCTTGGGCCTGGCGCCGGGCAGCCGGGTGGTTATTTTGAGCGGTATGCACCGGCCAGCATTAGTATTGGTGAAAGCTGAAGAAGTTGAGGCCATGGTGCAGGAATTTGTAGCGGCGCTTAACTCGCCGGAGGCTAAGTCATGAGCGAAGCAGTAGCCGCCGTTAAGGCTGACGCGCAGGCCAGCGAAATCCCCAACTACACCCACAGCGAAATCATGGTGGTAATTGGCGCGTTGATGCTGGTGATGCTGTTGGCTGCACTTGACCAGACGATCGTCTCAACCGCTTTGCCGCGGATCGCCACCGATCTGCATGGTCTGAACAAATTGTCCTGGGTGGCCACGGCCTATCTGTTGACCAGCGCGATTACCACGCCGATTTACGGCAAGATCAGCGACTTGTTCGGCCGTAAAAAGATTTTCCAGACGGCGATTGTTATTTTCTTGGCCGGTTCTGTATTTGCCGGTTTTTCGCAAACGATGCTCCAGTTGGTGCTGGCCCGGGCGATCCAGGGAATTGGCGCCGGCGGCCTGATGGCGTTGGTGCTGGCGATTATCGGCGACATTATCCCGCCCCGCCAGCGCGGCAAATATATGGGGTATTTTGGTGCTGTGTTTGGTATTTCCAGCGTGGCCGGGCCGCTCTTGGGTGGCTTTTTGACCGAGTCGCTGTCTTGGCGCTGGGTGTTCTTCGTGAATCTGCCGCTCGGGGTTTTGGCGCTGACTGCCGTTGGCTCCCGGCTGCATTTGCCGGTGCACAAAAAAGAACACAAGATCGATTACACCGGTGCCGGCCTGCTCGCTGCCGGGTCGGTGGCGCTACTTTTGGCCACCGTTTGGGGCGGCACACTCTACCCGTGGTTGTCGGCGCAGATTATCGGCTTGCTGGCCGGTGGTATGTTGCTGGCCGGAGCTTTCGTGTGGTGGGAGCGCCGGGCTGCGGAGCCGATCATTCCGATGAAACTCTTCAAGAACGATATCTTTAACGTG
This sequence comes from Pristimantibacillus sp., assembly GCA_035491975.1. Taxonomy (GTDB): domain Bacteria; phylum Patescibacteriota; class Saccharimonadia; order Saccharimonadales; family UBA4665; genus PMNU01. Next base: position 25,686 of record DATJJV010000065.1, read on the forward strand.
TCGGTGATCTTGTCGCTTTTAGCCGGTATCGCCATGTTTGCGGCGATTCTGTACATTCCGTTGTATCAGCAGTTCGTGCGCGGCAACTCGCCGACCAAGTCGGGGCTGTTGATGCTGCCGCTGGTGATGGGCCTGCTGATGACCTCGATCATTGCCGGCCGGTTAATGACCAAACTGGGCAAATACCGGATATTTCCGATTGTCGGTACATTAACCCTGGCTATCGGACTCTGGCTTTTCAGCCACCTGACATTGACGACCAGCGAGTGGGTGCTCGGCGTCTGGATGTTTATTGTCGGCGCCGGGCTCGGCAGCTTTATGCAGGTGATGACTTTGGCCATCCAAAACGCAGTGCCGCGGCACGAGCTTGGCACGGCTACTTCTAGCGCGACATTCTTCCGCAGCCTTGGCTCATCTTTTGGGGGCGCAATCTTCGGCACGATTTTGACCAGCCGGCTGACCTATCACTTAACCCAAATGTTGCCGCAGAGTGCGCACTCCGGACAGTTGAGCGTGCATAACATCCAGGCCGGGGTTAACTTGTCGACATTGCCACCGGGCGTAGCGAACGTTATTTTGGAAGCATTCGTGAAGTCGTTTCAGGAGATGTTCCTGCTGGCGATTCCATTTGCGCTGCTTGCCTTTGTGGTCGCGTTTTTCTTACGCGAAGCGCCGTTGCACGAAACGCACGTTACGGCCGCTGAGTAATCTTAGTTAATTGATTGGGCGATGACCTGCTGGCCCTGGTTGTTGGGGTGGAAGGGCGCCGGGTCGGTTATTGACTGCACCCACGGGTCGGAAGCACAGACGTCGTGGCCGCTAAAGTCTATGGGCGCGAAACGGACAAACGAGAACTGGGCGGCGCCGTTTTGAAGCGTTTGGTTGAGGTCGGCAGTGCGGGCATTGATCCAGTTGATTTCGCTAGGTGTGATGCTTTTATCGACGCCATTGCAGCTATCCGATACCGGATCGAAATAGCCGGTCATGACGACCTCGGGCGGCGAGCCGTTGCTCATTGCCTGGATTTGTTGGAACAACGCCTGGACGTTCTGGGCGAGTTGGGCGTTCAGACGGCCAAAGGTGAGGTCATCGGTTGAGGTGCCGCAGTCCCGGGTGAAGCATTTGTTGATAAAGAAGCTCCACTCCACATCGTTGGCGCCGGCCGTGATGGTCATCAGGCTTGGCGTGCCGCCAGCAAAAGCCGCGCTTAATTGAGTTGGTGCGCGCCGGCCGGCGAACAGATCGCTCAGTTTGGCGCCCGAGCAGGCAAAGTTGGCGAAGCTGAGGCCGCGGGCGTTAGCCAGCAGGTTAGGGTAGGCTCCGGTGGTGCGGCCGCAAGCCCTGATCGAATCGGCCGGATCGGGCAGCCCGAAGCCGGCAGCTACCGAATCGCCCAATGCGGCATATTGGATTTGCCGGGGCGGCGTAGGCGTTGTTAATCCGGGAGAGGGGTGACTTGGAGCATGGTGCGGGATAATCGGTTGGTCGGGTGGCAGCGGAACCTGCCGGGGCGAGAAGCTGGTGGCGCCTGGCGGCGGCCCAGCCTGCTTGACGCAGTTAACCTGGCTTCTGAAGCTGAAATCCAAGCTGGCGCCCACGCAGAGTCCGGCGTCGATATTCGGCGGCCCCAGGTTACTGTTGCGCTGCGCCGCCGCCTGGGTCGATGCCTTACAGCGGGCAGCGCTGGCCGCACTCAGGTCCAAGCTGGCCCCTACGCACAAGCCGGTGGCAATGTCCGGCGGCCCCAGAGGCGGGTTGTTGGCCGCCTGAGCTTGTTGCCGGGCGCAGTCCACTTGGCTCTCGAAGCTCAGGTCCAAACTGGCACCCACGCAAAGCCCCTGCCAAATCATGTCGTGCCGGCGGGTGCGCCCGCCGTCGACTCCGTCGCCGCCGTCAGTACTGGCGGCTGCCGCTATGCCGGACGTTCCGGCAATCAGGACCGTGGCAGCAATTATTGCGGCGATAAGTCTTCGAACCATGGCACACCTCCATCCAAACACCGTATTGTAGGCCTCGGGCAAGCCGACAGCCGTAAAAAACATTACGGGTTCAGGGGACAAGCGGCTGGATTATATCTTGAAAGGGATGTATCCGATGCCACAGACCCTGCCCACCCACGGACATACTATGGGGTAGGTAAAAAGGTGGCCGAGTAATCGGCAGTGAGATTAATTAACCCTAGGGAGGACGCCATGCATTTAGGCAAGACTCTAGTATCAAAGAAAGCAAAGTTATTGACGCTTAGCGCGTTGGCCGCCGCCGTGCTTACGGTGAGCGGAACGGCCGCAGCCTCGGCAAGCAGTATGTCGGGGAACAACTGGGGCGGCCAGGGCGGCGGAAGCAATTGGGACTGGCGGCACAATGACAACCGCCACCACCACAAGCACCACCACCGCCACCACAGGCACCACCACGACAACCGGTTCGAAAGCCGCCGGTTCGACAACCGCTTTGACAACCGCTTTGACCGCGGCAACGTCGTTCGCGTTACCGTCCGCTAGACCTACACAACAGCGGTTACTATAAGGGGCGCCACGCTTCCCAGCCGGCGCCCCTTTTCCATGATCGAATTTAGGGTAGAGCCCACAAAATTGCACTTTTTGCAAACATAAGCTATTTATATCTGTTATTATGATGGTGCTATGAGATGGCCGTCCCTGGAAGACCTGGCAGAACGTTGGACACCGGCACACACCATTGCGGTGTCGGCCTGGGTTATCGTACTCATTTTAGGGGTGACTCTCTTGTTTAGGGGCGATGGCACCAATTATCCGGTTACCGGCCAACAGAAGACCTATGCCGCCGAAAACGCTACTTTTAAATATCCGGCCAACTGGACGATCAACCAATGCGCCCCCAATCAGCCGCTCATCCAACTGCCGGGCACTATTGCTGCCAGCTACAAAGGCAAGAAGCGCTACCCGCTTACCATCTACGGAGCGGATGCCTTCAATTGCATTAAGGGCCGCCCCGACCGGCTGGATATTTACCCCGAGAACATGACCGCTGGCAGCAACCCCTGCTCGATAGCCACATCAACTAAGGGCGAGAAGCTTAAAAACGGTCTCTATCTGGAATTGCAAGAGGAGGGCGACTACGTGGTCGCCATTCACATCAAACAGAACAGCTGTTATGCGCCGTCCGACACGGTGGTACTCGGTTTTGCCTTTACCGATCCGAATGCCGAAGAGGGCGATCTGGCCAAGTACGGCTTGCCGAGCGTTAAGAAGCAAGATCTCCTGGCCAGCGACCAGTATAAAGATATCCGTACGCTCGCCGAGAGCATCAGCTATTAGTGATGATGATCGTGGTGGTGCATGCCGTGCACTACGGCGTGCCCTTTGCCGCGGGCAATGAGCCAGCGGTTAAGCGGGAAGGCTACGGCGAACGCCAGAATCAGCGACACGGCCAGGCTCCACCAGAACAGCGGCGAACTCAAAGTGGCATTAATGGCGCCCGGTACCGCCAGCACAAAGCCGTTATCGACGATTTCCATAGTGGCAATCGAGGCGGTGTCGGCCAGGAAAGCTAATCGTAGTGCTTGTGCAAGGCCAAGGCCGTGCCGCAGCAACGGCCGCATGCTGAGGGAGTAGCCGAACACAAATGCCAACAATATCGAGAGCGCCACACTTGGACCGGCGGTCCAAGCTAGAGCCGTAGTGATTATCATGCCGGCCACCTCGCCGATGGCACAGCCGGTCAGGCAGTGAAGGGTAGCGCTGGCAGCAGTGCGGTTGAGGGAATTCATAATCCTATCATACGATCACGTCAGACTTTTCGAGAAATGTCGCTGCTGCCGAGTTCTTCGAGCAGCTTTGTTAACTCTTCCGTGCTGAGGTGCGAGGTTTTCACGCTCTTCTGCATGGCGATCACTGCACCTTGGAGGATGCGTTCCAGCTTGAGCGTATCTTCCCGCCGTAAGTACCTGATTTCGTAGGGTTCCGAGCTAAAAGTGCGAGAGAAAATTCGTATCGAGCCAACCAGCGGACCGACCGCGGCGATTACGTCCGTCATATCTTCGACGCGGATTGTTGTCACCTCAGCGACCCTAAAGAAAAAGCGGCGGGTGATGGTCAATTTTTCGCGGTCCAGCACAACGCTGTCCGGAAACAGCGTAAACGGGAACCGCGTCGTTATTTCGGTCAACACGTCATGCGTGCCTGCTACCGTTTGGCGGATGGAATCTGCCGAGTCATCCGTTGCGCCGCGCTCCTCGGGATCGCTTGGGATGTCGTTCATGGCAGTGTCTCCTGTTTGAGAACTATATACGCCGGGCTACCGGGCTTCAGTAAAAAATCAGGCGCTAGAAGCCCAGGGCGCGTTTGACGATAACTATCGTTACCCGGCCGGGTTGGACTTCCTTATTGAAGACCAATAGTTTGTGGATACCGCTGCCGCTGCCATAGGCCTTTTTGGCGCGTTCATTTTCCAGAGGGAAGACGTGCGTTTCGAGGCGCTTCTGGCCGTCGGCCACATCTTTGACAATTTTTTGAGCCCCGACAACCCAGATCACTTGGCCGGCGCCAAACGTGTAGGCCGGCAGCTGGCTGCCGGTTGCCGAGGCGATGATCGCATGGCCGTCTTCGGTCAAAGCATGCACGCTGCCAACAATGTAGTCGGGCGCGGCACCAAGCCGCCGTCTGTCGCCCGCCAGGCTGTCGTCGCCGGCCATCGCGCTGAGTTTTTGGCGGACAGAGTCATACTCGCCCGTGTCGTTGATAGCTTCGTTGAGGCCTAAGGCCTCCAGGGTTGCCGAGGTCGAGGTCATAACCTGGGCACCCTTGGGCAAAAGCATCAACACCTCCTGCCTGGCCTGCTCTTCGTCGTCGGCAACCATGACCCGGAAGCCATTTGCCTCTAGTGCTGTCTTGGTGGTGTTGATTTGCTCGTCGCTAGCTACAGTGTCGTACGCCATGTATACCCTCCTTGGATTGGTCGTGCTATACTTTGTATAGTTACCAACTAACTATAGCGCAATGCTATATAAAGTAAAGTATTAATTTAGCTATCATGGATGAAGTAGTAGAACCCAGTTGTGGTTGCATCGCCGCAGCGCTCCGGGTGGTCGGCGACAAATGGAGCGGCTTGATTGTCCGTGAGCTGACGGCCGGCCCGCGGCGTTTTGGCGAATTACAACAGGCATTGCCGGGCATCAGCCCGCGTACTCTGTCGCAGCGTATGGATATGCTTGAGGCTAGCTGCATAGTAACTAAGAAGAGCTTTGCCGAGGCGCCGCCACGGGTCGAGTATTCTCTGACCGATAAAGGTGGAGACCTGGTGCCGATTATTCGCTCGATGGCCGATTGGGGCGCCAAGTACGCTCCCCAACTTGACGTACACCCGGCTTAACCGTAAGCTTATTGTGTAGATAAGCAAGGATCCTAAAACCATGCAAAAAATACGATTGCGTTTGCTCACCCTGAGTATCGCGACATTATTTGTAGCAACGTGCGTGCCCGTAGTGGCCTTTGCCGAAGATGGCAGCTCTGGCAGCGGTAGTGATGACACTACAGCCACCAACTCGACTACAGAGGCCGAGAACGAAACAGAAACTCATACCGGCAGCTTGCGCGACCGGCTTCAGGAGCTGAAAACTAAGCGGGAGGAAAATCAGCAAAACCGTCTGGACGCTGTCAAAGAAAAGGTGTGCGAGAACCGCAAACAGCACATCGCCAGCATCATGGACCGCAGCATCACCCGCGCCAACAAGCAGCTCGACCTCTTCAGCACTATCGCCACAAGGGTGGAGGCATTCTACGTTAACAAGGGTAAAACTCTCGCCAACTACGACGAGCTGGTCACGGCAGTTAACAACGCCAAGACAAAGGCCCAGGGCGACTTCGACACCCTGAAGGGTCAGACAACTTTTGACTGCAACGGTTCGGACCCGAAAGGCCAGGTAGAGGCTTTTAAGACTGCGCTCCAATCCGTAAACCAGGATCTTAAGGATTACCGGACGGCGGTCAAGAACCTGATCGTCGGCGTTAAATCCGTGCAGGGCACGGAGTCGAGTAACAAAGAAGGGAGCCAGCAATGAGCCAGCAACGACAACGCGGTTTTTCCGTAGTGGAAGTGGTGATTGCTGTCGTAGTCGTGGCGGCGATCGCTACAACCGGCTACCTTGCTTACGGCCGCATGAAAGATGCCAGCAAAGCGCCTACCGCCAGCGACCAGGTTCAGAAGGGCACTACGCCATCGGCTCCCGCCGTCAGCAGTGCGAAAGATCTCGACACCTCATCTAAAACGCTCGACGACACTAACGTAGACGCCACCACTGCTGACACTGCCGATCTCGACGCCGAATTAAATAACCTTTAAATTTCGGCTTGACTGTCTGCTTTGATCTACCCTAGGCTGGAAGTATGTTGAAGCGCGTTACCAGCCTGGCCAGTCATGGCGCCAAAAAATTGCTCCGCGTCGGCGGCAGTAGCGCTGACCTGTCCAAAGAAGACGTACAGATTGCCCGCGATTATATCGCGCAGTACTGGGTCAAGCTGGAACGTTACCACGCAAAAGACGAGGGCAACATCCTAGGGTTGCCCAAGCCATACCTCGTTCCGGCGTTTGAAGAGGGCCACGAGTTCGACTTCAACGAGATGTATTACTGGGATAGCTATTTCATGGTCCAAGGGCTGCTGGATGAACAGCATAAAACGCTGGTGATGGGTATTTTGGACGACCTGATCTTCATGTTCGAACGCTTCCATGTCATTCCCAACGCCTCGCGGACTTATCTGACCGGGCGGTCGCAGCCGCCGATTCTAACCTCGTTCATTATGGACGTCTACAACACCTATCATCCGGGTCTGAACTGGCTGAAGGCCAAGATGGAGGTTGCCAAGCGGGAGTATAAAACCGTCTGGATGGGCGCTAACAAACCGAATATCCGGCTGGTGTACAAGGGCTTGAGCCGTTATTTTGACATCAACTACACCCATGACCTGGCTGAGGCCGAGAGCGGTTGGGATTACACCCCGCGCTTTAACCGCCGCTGCCTGATCTATCTGCCGGTCGACCTGAACGCCTTGCTGTACAAGTACGAGATGGACTTTGCCGAAGTCGCCCGGCTGCTCGGCGACGACGAAGAGGCGGCGCACTGGCACGAAGCCGCCGAAAAACGCAAACGGACGATGGACCATTTGATGTGGGACCGGGTCCGCGGCTTGTATTTTGATTACAATTACTACAAAGAAAGGCGCGGCACGGTGGTGTCGTTGGCCACTTATTTTCCGTTGTGGGCCGGCATGGTCGACCCGAAACGGGCTAAAACTCTGGTTCGTGCGCTGCGGCGGTTCGAGCAGCGCGGCGGGCTGTCAACCACCGACGGCGTACAGCTCGGCAAATATGTACCGGGCGCGTTGCCGACACAATGGGCTTACCCGAACGGCTGGGCGCCGCTGCATTACATCGTTGTCCAGGGTCTGCGGCGCTATGGCTACCACGACGAGGCAAAACGCATTGCCCAAAAATGGTTGCGCACCAACCTCAACTGGTTCGGCAAACACGGCATCTTCCTAGAAAAATACAATGTGGTCAATCCGGGCAAACCGCCGTTGAAAGGCGTGTACCCGTCGCAGACCGGATTTGGCTGGACGAACTCGGTCTTCGAACGCTTCTGCCAAGAGTTTATTGATCAGGAACCGAAAGAACAGTAAAATAGCTTAGTCGCCGGGGCGATTGGGTCCCGGAAAATGCGAAGTATTTTGTGGGGAGTGACGAGGGGTTGTAGCTCAGTTGGCTAGAGCGCTGCATTCACATTGCCGAGGTCCACAGTTCGAGCCTGTGCAGCCCCACCACTAGTACAATAATTCTTTGTTCATGTTCAGAATGGCTTCGTAGGCGACCGGCTCATCCAGTTTGGCCAGTTCCCAAGGAGCCTGGGCTCGCGTAAAGCTGTTAATCGCTTCAGTCGTTTCGTATTTCCACTTGATACAGATAGTGTGGATCAGATCCAACTCCTGCTCGGTCAAAAGGGCTGCCGGCTGTTGCTCGAGCAGGCGGATAATCAAGGCCGCGCCGCGCGATTCGATACTAATTGCCTCTTGATCGTATAGCTCATCGACCGCCCTAAGATAGTCATCAGCTTGCGGGCCCTTCAGAGTGGCGCGGTAAGTAACACCGGTCATTGGCTGCTTGTGGTCGTAGTACCAGGCAAGGTCCGCCAGATAGGCCAGTTTGCCAAGTTTTGTCTTGGTGATCAATCCCTGGTCGGCGCCGAAGCCAAGGCAGGCGGCTACCAACTCCTTAAATTTCGGGTAGTCGGCCTTGATCGGCTGGTAGGACGCCACCACCGAGCACAGTTCTCCGGTGCTGACGCCAAGCAGCCGCGCCAAGGTGAACAGTTGCGTCATAGTCGGCTCTCGTTCGCCGCGTTCCATTAAGGTGTAGGTGGGTCGGCTAACCCCCAACTCGTTGGCAATATCCGCCTGCTTCAGGCCCTTGGACTCCCTCAGCGGTCGGATCTTGTAGTAGGCAATTACTGGCATCTCCATGTATCTATCATACCGCAGGCAATATTTTTTGCATGGTAAGATAATTTACGACTCCACAACTACGGGCTGTGCTATGTCCGGCGGTTTGCTACACTGGTACACATGCACGAATTGGTGGTTGATCTGCATATCCATTCGCACTATAGCCGGGCAACCTCCAAGGATTGTACCTTCGAGGGGTTATATCGCTGGGGGAAGCTGAAGGGCATCAATATCATCGGAACCGGTGATTTTACCCACCCGGCTTGGTTTAGCGAAATGCGCGAAAAGCTGGAGCCGGCCGAACCGGGACTGTTCCGTCTTCGCGACGAGCTAGCCCAACCTATTGATGCTAGCCTGCCGCCGAGCGTCCGTGCCCAGCACATTCGTTTTGTCCCAAGTGTCGAGATCGCCACAATTTATAGCAAGGGCGGCCAAGTCCGTAAATTACACCAACTGATTGTGATGCCGAGTTTTGAAGCGGTCAGCGAACTAAACGCCCGCCTGGAACGCATTGGCAACCTGAAGGCCGACGGACGGCCGATCCTTGGGCTCGACTCCAAAGAATTACTGAGACATGCTTTGGAGGCCGATGCCCAGGCACTGTACATCCCGGCGCACATCTGGACACCGTGGTTCGGGATGTTTGGCAGTAAGTCCGGTTTTAATTCGATTGAAGAGGCGTATGAGGAGCTGGCGCTGGAAGTTCGGGCTATCGAGACCGGCCTTTCGAGCGATCCGGCTATGAACTGGCGGGTCGAAGACCTCGACGGCCGGGCCATCACCAGCCATTCCGACGCCCACTCGCCGGCCAAACTGGGCCGCGAGGCCACGCTGGTCAACGCCAGCTTAGCCTATAACGACATCGTTGGCGCCATTAAAACTAACGATAAACGACTGGTTGGCACTATTGAATTTTTTCCGGAAGAAGGCAAGTACCACTCTGATGGGCACCGGGCGTGCAATGTCCGCTTCTCGCCTTCCGAAACCAAACAACATGGCGGCATCTGTCCAGTTTGCGGCAAGCCGCTGGTTGTCGGTGTCGAGAACCGAGTGACCGAACTGGCCAACCGGTCTGAAGGTTTCCGCCCGAAAACTCCCAAAAAAGTCGAATACATCATCCCTTTGGCCGAAATGATCGCCGAATTGAAAGGCACCAAAAGCACCAGCGGCAAAGCCGTGCAGGCTGAGTACCACGAGGTGCTGGAGCGTCTGGGTAATGAATTTGATGTGCTGCGCAAAGTGCCCCCTGAGGTCATCGAGGCTGCCGGGTTCAAGATGCTGTCCGTGGCCATCGGCCGTTTGCGCAAAGGCGAAGTAGTGCGAACGCCCGGCTTCGACGGCGTGTTCGGTACCATCAAAGTTTTTCAGAACGACGAAGAGCGGACTGCTGCGGAGAATCAGTTATCATTGTTGTGATGGGCGTTCGAGACGGACTAAATGAGGAACAGATCAAGGCGGTTGAGGCTGCCGACGGGCCGGTGCTGATTGTCGCCGGGCCGGGCACCGGGAAAACCAAAACTTTGGTAGCGCGTATTGCCTATTTGATTGAGAGCGGTCAGGCTATGCCCAACCAGATTCTGGCGCTGACCTTTACCAAAAAAGCTGCCGAGGAAATGCAGCATCGCCTGAAGTTATCAGGGGCTACGCAGCGGCCGCATATCTTGACGTTCCATGCGCTGTGCCATGAACTGCTTGGCGACGGCGGCGACTTCGTGACCGATGCCGAACGACTGCAGCTTATCAAAAGCTTACCGCGCCCCAAGGTGTTGAAAGATTTGAGCGCCCGCGAACTCGGCCTGCTCATCTCGCGCTCTAAAAATCAGCCAGCTATTGAAGACCCTGATATTGCCAAAGTAGTGCGCGCCTACAACAAGGCGTTGGGTGTGCAGGAATTACGCGATTTCGACGACTTGCTTCTGGGTGCCTACGAGCTGCTTAAGGAAGACGCCGCTGCCCGGCAAAGAGTGCAGCAACGCTACCGATTCGTGCTGGTTGACGAATTCCAGGATACGAACCTGCTTCAATATGAGATCCTCAAATTGCTCTTAGGCCACCGCAACCTCTTTGTGATTGGCGACCCTAATCAGTCGATTTACGGTTTCCGCGGCGCGAACGAAACGGTCTTTGAGCGGTTCCGTGCCGACTTTCCGGAACGCGTCGAGATTGCACTTACCGTTAACTATCGTTCGGCACCGCAGATTGTTCATCTCTCGAATGCGCTATTTCCGGATGCGCCGGACCTGTTGCCGCATGGCCAGGACGCCGGCCTGGTGCGTGCCGTGCAGGTGTTGAACGAATACGGCGAGGCCGACTGGGTCTTAAATGAAATCCAGCGTGCTATTGGCGGGGGCGACATGTTGAAAGCCGTGAGTGACGACAGTCGTTTGCAGCACCACCGTCTGAGCGATTTTGCCGTGCTGTACCGCAGCCGGCCGGCTGCGCTGGCTCTTCAGAAGCGGTTGGCTGAGTCCGGCCTGCCGTACCAGGTGGTTGGCGATGGCTCGCCGTATGACCAGCCGCAAGTTCAGGCCATCATTGCGCTGTTACGCGCCGGCGCCAACCATGAGCCGGTCAAGTTGGAAGGCTACGGCAGCGCCGAGCTTCGGCATATCCAGGAGGCGCTTGAGAAGGCCGACGAGGCCGATCCCAGCGCGCTAGTCGAGCGGATCATCGAGGTTTTAGGCATTGAGCCGAGCCGCGATTTGCAGCAACTGGCCAGCGTACTGGTGCGCTTTAAGGATGTGCCGAGCGCACTGGCGCATTTCGACACGATTGCCGAACGCGGCTTCTACGACCCGACGGCTGATGCCATTACCTTGCTGACCATCCACGCCAGCAAAGGTTTGGAGTTCCCGCAGGTGTTTTTGATTGGTGCCGAAGAGGGAGTTCTGCCCTCGGCCCGCGGCGACGATGCCGAAGAAAAGCGATTGTTTTACGTGGCCGCCACCCGGGCGCGCGAACGTTTGGAGATTACTCACGCCCGTAATCGCAGCGGCCAGAAAGCCGAAGCCTCGCGGTTCGTGACTCAACTCCCGCACGATATCCTAAAACGCCACGAAGACCCAGACATGGAAAAACAAGTAAGACGCATCGCCAAACGCGCCGCCAAGAATAGTCAAACCAGTTTATTTTGAGGTATGCTAAGCCTATGAGTGACCTGCAGGAGCACACCCAGCGCATTCGAGAGTTTTGCGCAGAGCGGGACTGGGACCAGTTCCATAACCCTAAAGATATGGCCCTGTCGCTAGCGCTGGAAGCCGCAGAGGTTCTGGAGCATTTTCAGTGGAAAAATGCCGACGAGGTTGATGCGTATGTGGCATCCCACAAGAATGAAATCGCTGAAGAGCTGGCCGATACCTATTACTGGGTGCTGCGTATGTGCGACCGTTTCGGCGTCGATTTGCCTACGGCTTTTGAAGCCAAGATGCGCAAAAATGCCGTCAAATATCCCGTCCAAAAAGCCAAAGGCAAACACGCCAAATACGACCAACTGTAGTGCTATACTACGGTTATAGATTAACAGGGAGCAAGTATGGAAGCGTTCAGCGGCTTTACGATTTTTTTGCTGATAGTGGCGGCAATACTAATTCTTTCGGGCATTAAAGTCATCAAGCAGTATGAGCGGGGTGTGGTTCTGACACTTGGCCGCTACACCGGCATGCGCAATCCGGGCCTGCGGGTGATCATCCCGGCCATCCAGCAAATGACCAAAGTCGATGTCCGTTCGACGCCGGTCGATATTCCGAGCCAGGAAGTAATTACCAAAGACAACGTGACCATCAAGGTCGACGCCGTAGTATATTTCCGGGTCGTTGATGCCGCCAAAGCGGTGCTCGAATCCAATAACTACGTGTACGCGACCTCGCAGTTTGGCCAAGCTGCGCTGCGCGACGTAGTCGGCAACGTCGAGCTGGACAGTCTGCTTAGTAAACGAGAAGAAATCAGTCAAAGCATCAAGAGCATTGTTGATTCCGAGACCGACAAATGGGGCATCGACGTTGAGAACGTGAAAATCCAGAACATCGAATTGCCGCAAGATATGAAGCGCGCCATGGCCAAGCAGGCCGAGGCCGAGCGCGAACGCCGCGCCGTTATCATTAACGCCGACGCCGAAAAGACCGCTGCCCAACAGGTGGCCGACGCCGCCGCAATGCTGGCTAAAGTACCGGGCGGTATGGGTATCCGCACTCTGCAGACTCTCGAGAAGATTGCGGTTGAGCCTTCGCAAAAGACCATTTTTGTCTTACCTGCTGATCTGGCCGACGCTTTTAAAAAGTTCACCCAGTAGTATCCGGTAGCCGCGCCAGACCACCGACAGGGTAGCGAGCCTTGAATTAACCCTTGTTATCTCGTACAATACGGTGGTCTATCCGGCTCTTTAGCTCAGTTGGTAGAGCAGAGGCCTGAAGAGCCTTGTGTCCCCAGTTCGAGTCTGGGAGGAGCCACCAAGAAAAAATCCCCACCCGCGTAAGCGCTGGGGATTTTTTCTTGGTGGTACTCACCGCGAGCACATGCCCAAGGGCAGCTCGAGATTTGAGTTCAGCAAACTCCTCCAACAAACCACCAACCTTGGCGCAAAGAGAGGTTGCGAAAAATCACAAAATCAGCTACTATACCCTCTGTTAAGCGGGTGTAGCTCAGTTGTTTAGAGCGCGTCCTTGCCAAGGACGAGGCCAGGGGTTAGAGTCCCCTGACCCGCACCAAAAAGCACAAGCATTATGACCTCCCTAAAGAGAGGTCATTTTTATTGGATATAAT
>DATJJV010000066.1:0-20889 GCA_035491975.1 Pristimantibacillus sp.
AGAACGTAATGCGCGGGTTGTCGGCCAGCATCACGGCGGCCTCCAGGATGTGGTTCACGCCGTGCAGCGGAAGATAGGAACCATAAAAGAAGACGTTAAAGGTCTTGGGGTCGGCAACCTTTTTCTTACGGGGGTAAAAAACCGATTCGTCGGTGCTGATGGGAATAAGGCGATAGCGGTTAACATCAACATTACACACCTTGGAGGCATATTGGATGTGGGACTCGGTGTCGGCCAGTATGATTCGGCAACGCCTGAGCATCCAACTATACAGCGGCCTAAAGATCTTGTCTTTGGCTGAGCCGGGCGTCATGCGTTTGTGTTCGTACAGATACTCGACCGGATTGACCAAATCGTCAAAGATGAGCGGCTTGCGCCCCTTCAAGAGCAGCAACAAGGGCAGCATTTCGTAACCCCGGAACAAGAGCACATAGGCATCCGGCCGCTGCAAGATGGCGCATTTCAGTATTTTCCACGGGCTTTCCAAGTAGCGGAGCAAACCTTTATGCGTGTTCTTGACGATAATAGCCTCGGCGCCCGGCACGGCGGCAAATGCCTTTCTGAGAATTCGCGCGCGGATATACTCCGTCTGATCGTAACAGCTAACAACAGCAATCTTCATCGTCTAAGCCTTGGCCTTGTCTTCCGGTAACTTCGGGAACAGGGTGCCTTCGGGAAGCTTGACCACGCCGTTGGCAAAAATATGCTCGATCTTCTTGGCCGTCTCCGGCAGGAACGGCTCCAGAAGCGTGGCAATCTCGAGCAGGCAGCCTACCTGGTAGGCCAGGACTTCGCGCAAGTGGTCTTCATCGCGGGCCTTAGCAATCTCCCAGGGCTTCTCCTCGTCGATGTACTGGTTGAGGCCGCGGACTTGGTCCCAAATGTGGTCGAGTGCGCGGTCGAACCGGCACTGCGTCAAAGCCTCGGCGATCGGCGCGCTGTCGTGCTCGGCCGGTGGCACATCGCCAATCACGCCATCTTGGTATTTCTGGATCATGGCCGCAGTGCGCTGCACGGCGTTACCCAACTCGTTAGCCAGCTCGTTGTTGTAAGCGGCATCAAACTTTTCCCAACTGAAGTCACCGTCGTTGTAGCTGGGGATGTGGCGCAAAAAGTAATAACGGAAGGCCTCGACACCGTGGCGGCCGAGAATCTCCTTGGGTGCGATAACGTTGCCGATGCTCTTACTCATCTTTTCGCCGTCGACGGTGATAAAACCATGGACGTACAGCTGCTTGGGCAGCGCGATGTCCAGCCCCATCAGCATTGCCGGCCAGATGGCGGCGTGGAAACGAATAATATCTTTACCGATAACCTGCACTTCGGCCGGCCAGAAATTCTTGAAATCCTCATGCTCCGGATAGCCGAGCACAGTAATGTAGTTCATCAATGCCTCAAACCAGACGTACATCACCTGGCTATGGTCGCCCGGCACGGGTACGCCCCACTCCAGTTTTTCCTTGGGGCGGGAGATGCTGATATCGTCGAGACCTTCCTTCAGCACGGACAGAATTTCGTTGCGGCGCGCTTCGGGAGCGACAACAAAAGTATTGGATTCGATCGCCTCCAAAATTTTGCCGTTGTATTTGCTCAAACGAAAGAAGTAGTTTTCCTCCTCCAGGCGCTGGTAGGCCTGCGGGTGGTCGGGCTTCATGCGAGCCGGGTCAGCCTTGGCTTCCGGCACGAATTCTTCCTGTCGGACGTCGTACCATCCGGTGTACTTAGCCTTGTAGATGTCGTCCTTCAGCGCCTTCCAGATCAATTGCGCGCGCTTTTCGTGGTTAGGGTCGGTGGTGCGCACAAAGCGGTCGTTGCTAATGTTGAGGTCTTTCAACAAATGCACAAACTGGGCGGTCATCTTGTCGGCCAGTTGCTCGGGCTTAATGCCCAGCTTCTCGGCGGTTTGCTTGACCTTGCTGCCATGTTCGTCAGCGCCGGTGCTAAAAATAACCTCGTCGCCGCGCTGCCGGGCAGCACGGGCCAACACGTCGGCCATAACAAATTCCAATGCGTGGCCGATGTGCGGCTCGCCATTTACATATGGAATAGAGGTGGTTACGTAATACTTCATGGTTCTAGTCTACCTGTTTTTAGTGTAATAACGAAAGCTGAGAGAAAGAGAAATTATGCCCGCGGGGGCATCATGTTCATCATAACTGAAGTTACGAAGTGACTCATCTTTGGATAGTATAGCATTAACAGGGGTAAATCTAAAACAAACTGGATTGAGCGGAAGGCGGTGGTTCGTTAAGATCGTGGCCGGTGCGCCGCGCCAGCTCTTCGATAAACGGCACCTGGCCTTTCACTACTTTGTGCTTGGCTGTTGAAAGCGGCGTCCAGGCGGCCTTATCGTTTTCCGGAAACTCCTGCTTGTGGCTAGACTTCGGCGGCCACTCCATCTCGAACATGTTGCTATGGAAGCGTTCCAGGTTGAAATCGGACTCCAAAACAAAAGCATGCACGACCTTGCCGCCGGCCTGTTTGACCTCGCCAAGCGCCGCGTAACTGCCGTTAGGCGGCGGCGATCCTATCTCTTCCTCGAATTCGCGGCGGGCAGCCGCCAGCGGCTCTTCGCCAGCCTCAAACTCCCCCTTCGGCATCGACCACGAACCAATGTCTTTATTCGCCCAAAACGGGCCGCCGGGGTGCACCAATAATACTTCTACTCCGGTGGCAACTTGCCGATACAATAAAATTCCAGCGCTCTGTTTCATCCGCCTACCTCCTGCCCTGCCTAGCGGCGTCCAGATCTTCGGGAGTGCGTGAACGCATCGGCAGTTGAGTCGACAGCAGCAGCGCGATTACGGCCACGCCGATGGTGGCAATCAGGCCGGTACGCACCCCCTTAATGATGGAGTCATTCTTGATCTCAGCAATCTCGTACCGGATGGATGCCGGCGTGCCGTCTTTCGCCGCCTGGGTCGTCCCCAAGCTTTGAGCCGAAGCCGCAACCGCGGCGGCAACTTGCGGTTTGGCAGCCGGCGGCAGCGCGGTACTAGCCGAGACATCGTGGTTTAACTGGGTAACCAACGCCGAGATCAGCAACGCGCCGATCAGCGCCTGCCCCAAGCTTGCTCCCACCTGCCGGAAAGTATTATTGAGTCCGGAGGCCTCTCCGGCCTGCTCCACCGATACCGCCGAAAGTGTTAGATTAGCCAACTGAGAGAATGCCAAGCCGAATCCCAAAGCAAACAATATCTGTCCTGGCATAATCGTGGTCGCCGTGGCCGCGTCGGTAAACTCGGTACGCAACAGAATTGAGCCCAGTACCGAAATCACCAAACCGAGCTGGATCATAACTTTCGGCGCCACATTGAACTTACCAACCAAGATGCCGGAGAGCGGCCCGGCCACCAGCACACTCAAAGAGAACGGCAGCAGCGACAGGCCGGTATGCAGCGCGTCTTTGCCAAGCATACCCTGCAGGAACACCGGCAGAACAAAAATAAAACCGAACTGGGTCATGGCCACAATCATCGTCACCGTGGTGCCGGCCATAAACTGCCGGTTCTTAAAGATACTGGGCGAGATGAGCGGCACCCGGCCGGTAACCTGCAACCTGGCTTGCCGGCGCAAAAATGCCGCCAGGAACAAGATGGCCAGTCCGAGGGCATAGACGGTGACGGAAACCCCGCCCAACGTGAAGGCATGGCCAAAAATCTCATAATCGGCCTTGGCGCTAAACCAGCCGTACGTCGATGACTCGATAATGCCGTACACCAACGAGGCCAGACCGACGGCCGACAAAATAATACTCGGCACGTCCGGCCGGTGCGGAGAACGCTCATGTGACTCATGCAAAATCCGCGAGCCGACCAGCAACACCAACACCACAATCGGGTTGATCAAATAATTCCAGCGCCAACTGTAATTGGTGGTCAGAAAGCCGCCCAATAGCGGGCCGATGGTGGCCGCCGTGCCGGCCGTCGCCCCGAACATTCCAAAGGCTATGGCCCGGTCTTTACCCCGATATTCAGCCAGGATGAGGGCTGCCGTGGAGGGCAACATAAGAGCTGCGCCCAGACCTTCCACTATCGCCACGCTGACAAACAACTCCGTCTGGGAGTGCGCTTGGCTGGCCAACAGCGAACCGACCGCAAAGATAATAGCGCCAATCATAAACATCCGCTTGCGGCCAACAATGTCCCCCAAGCGGCCGCCGGTAATCGTAAACGCCGCCAACACCAGCGAATAACCGGTAATCACCCACTGCACTGCTTTGAGATTGGTGTGCAGGTCGCCGACAATCGCCTTGAGCGAAACATTAATAATCGTTGTGTCCAAAACGATGATAAATAGCGCCAGAATCAATACCGCCAGGGGCAGCCACTTCTGCAGCCCGGTCTTCGGTGCCTGCGGTTCGACCGGCTCCGGAGCTGGTTTGGCCGGTTTGACAGCCCGCCGCCCGGCGAATATCGCCGCCACTACCAGCGCCGCCACCGTCAACCACTTCCAAATCTTCTTCACGCTGTGTCCCACAAACCCTCCGCGCCGATCAGCTTATAAACTGCTTCTAGTTGTAGCATAAGCAGATAGCGCCGGGCAATGCAATGAAAATCGCCGCCCTAGGAGAACCGCGGTTTTTCGCCCCCGAGCAGGGCAAAGGCTCTTTTGGCGAGCAGCAGTTCGGGATCGTCGGCTTCGCGGTTGGGCAGGCCGTCCAACTCATCTGCGGCTACCCAGCGATAACCGGCATGGTCTTCGGGATTGAGGACAATATCTTCAATACCATCTTCAAACTGGGCAAAGTAAGCCACTTCGATGGAGTGCGAGCCTTTCACCGGATTCGTATACGTAAACACCGCAAACGGGTCGCCCACTGACACCTTTTTGCCGAATTCTTCCATAATTTCGCGCTTCAAACCATCCACCATCTCCTCGCCAAAATCGATGTGGCCGCCGGGCAATTCAAAGACGTTCGGCAAAAATTTCTTGGTTGCCGCCCGCTGGGCCAGGAAAACTTTTTCAACACCGTCGAACTTCTGATGGATAAAGGCTACGGCGGTCAGGACTTGCTGGCCGTGAGCCGGGGTTTCACTGTCGTGGGATACGTCTGTCAAAGATAGTTATCCTTTATCCGGTTCGTTGTTGGTGGGCGAGGTGGGACTTGAACCCACAAGACTTTTGGTCAGCGGATTTTAAGTCCGCCGCGTATACCAATTCCGCCACTCGCCCCTAACGAGACAAACCTGCGGTTTTTCTCATCGCGCCGGGCCTTTGCAAAGCCAAGGTCCCCGCGCTGCTCTTTTCCTCGAGCAAGGTGTTGGAGGCGCCTACCGGAATTGAACCGGTGTAAAAGGTTTTGCAGACCTCTGCGTAACCACTCCGCCAAGGCGCCATGAGCACGATTATACTTCAACAGAGGCCAACACCAAAGCCGGGGCCGTGAAATATTAAAAAGTTGTGTCTGATTTTTCGCTGCCCGGCACCCCTAAACGGGCTACGCTTATCCGGTGAGCAATGTAGAACCAGGAGCAAACAGGAGAACGATAGGGCTGATACACGGCTCTTGGCACGGCGCGTGGTCGTGGGACAAGCTGCGGCCGGAGCTGGACAAACTCGGGTTCGATTCAATCCCCGTCCAGTTGCCAACCAGAGTGCCAGGCGCATCGTATGAAGATTACGCCGATGCTGCGGCCTCGCAGTTGGAAGGCCAGCGCATCGATCTGCTGGTCGCTCACTCCGGCGGCGCACACACCGTACCAGGAGTAGTCAAACGCCTGGGCGTTGGCGCTATCGGCGGCGTGGTGTATCTCGGCGGCAGCTTGGGCGCCTCGGGAGGTGAATCACCCCTCTATACTCGCGGCGAAGCCCTGCCATGGCAACGCGCCACCCGGGCCTTCCGCGAAGCCATGATCCCCATGAAAGACGGCATGGTGGCGATGGATATGTCCAGAGCAAGGGGCCTTTTCTTTAACGATACCAATGATACCGACGCCCGCTGGGCAATGAACCATATGGAAATACAAAACCGGCCGACCGATGAACCGCCGCTAGGCGCCCACCAGATTGACGGGCTGCCGGCCTGGTATGTACTGAACCGCGAAGACAGAATCCGCGACCGCGGTATGGCAGCCTGGGCTGCCGGCCACTTGGGTATGCGGTTGATCGAAATGGACGGCGACCACTCTCCGGCAATCTCCCGTCCGGCCGAACTGGCCAGGGTGCTGGCTTCTTTAACGGTAGATAACGTCACACAGAAACCCCAATATGTCCCCCTCCCGCGCCAAAGTTCTGAAGTTAATACCCCGTGGGCCCAACCGGTGTAGTGTGACGGCGGTCACACTCCGGCAGCCCAATGTAGACATACAATCAAGCCATAAGCAAAAAGGATGTCTACATGAAAAAAATGTTATTTGCGGTAGGGATTGCGCTGGCAATCGCCGCCAGTCTGATTTTGTGGGGGAGCAAGTTCGCTACCGGCATGGTCCACGACCAACTGGTCGCCCAAAAGATAACTTTTCCAGATAAAGCTACCTTACAGGCCGACAACCCGGCACTCGCCAAATATGCCAGCCAACCGGTTGATAACGGTCTAAAAGCTAAAGCGTACGCCGATCTGATTGCCGGCCACCTCAAAAAAGTAGCGGGCGGCAAAACGTACTCTGAGGTCAGCGAAGCTTACCTGAAAGACAAGACTAATCAGGCACTAGCCGGCCAACGCCAGACACTATTCCAGGGGGAAACGCTGCGCGGGCTGCTGCTCAACGCCTGGGGCTGGGGGTTGATAGGCGCAATCGCCCTGTATGCAGCTTGTGCGTTTTACCTCGCGGCCGGCGGTTTGGTGCTGGCAACTGTTGTGCTGCCCGCCCCGAAGCGATCCAAAAGAAGGTAGTTATTCGAACTTGGTGCTTTGCCAAATGGCCAGAGCTGGCTTGGGATTATTGGAGGCATCAATCAAGCCGAGTCCGACAAAAGGAACCGGCAGCGCTTGGTCATACAAGAACGGCCAGACTACGAACTGAGCCTGCGCGCTTCGGGCAAGCTCGGCGAAGCGGCCGATGAAGGCCGTCTGTATGGCCGGGGTACTCTCGTAGCCGGCAGCCTCGCCCTGGCTGGGCCAGCCAATCTCGGTAAAAGCTAAGGGCTTGGTGATGTGCTGGCTGGCGCGAGCATAATAGTCGGCGGGTATCTCTGACGGATCATGATAAATAATGTACGGATAGGTGGTGAAAGCAATCAGGTCGGCCGCCGGAAAATCACTAACCAGCTGCCACTGGTTGGCCGCCGGATCGTTCTGGCCGCCAAACAAACCGCCATTCAGACCGTTCAACTGCTCGTATTGGAAAGTAGTAAACACCTTTGTAGCTGGAGACGCCTGCTTTATGGCTGCGGCAGCATCGCCGAACCAACCTGTAAACTCAGCGTAGCCCGCCGGAGACTTGGCTCGCAGGCGATTGACCTCATTGCCCAACCCTAGATATGCGGGCTTGTAGTCGGCGGCAAAAGCCCGAACCGCGGTGATAAAGGCTTGTTTGGCGCTGCTATCCAGATTGCCGGAGGCCTGATCGTTGGCGCCAATAATGAGTATCGGCTGGTATCCGCGCGCTTTAGCGAGCTTGGCGACAGTAAACGGGGCTGAGCCAGGATTCTGCAACTGCGTCCAGTTGCCAGCCCAGGTGACGACCGAACCGCTCTTGGCGGCTTCGTCCAAAAAAGCATTAAAATCCGCGGCCGAAAAACTCCTGGGAGACAAGCTGACACCTTTCAAGGTCTGGGTGCGGACTTGCGGGACGGCCGGGCTTGCGGCCTTTTTGTGGAACATGCGCATACCGACAACTATGAGCGCGCCAAGTACAAGAAGTACCAACAGCAGCTCAACCAGCGCGAAACCGCGCCCTCTGCGATGCATAAGGTCAGCGTTCATCCATTTAAAGCATAAGCCCGGTGCGGCTACCAGGCAAGACCTTATCCGCCCGGTTCCCTTGGGATGATTAACGCCGCAATCAGATAGGCCGCCACCCCGGGTACGACGCCGGTTATGACGGTGATGATTGCCCATGCCAGCCGGACAACCGTAGGATCGGCGCCGATATATTCGGCCAGGCCGCCGCATACGCCAAAAATCTTCTTGTCCTTGGCGGACAGGTGCAAACGCTTAGGAGATGGATCATCGGTTTGAGGACTCATGAGCGCATGATAGGCCGCTTCCCGCCCGGGAGCACTAAGCTTATTTACACCTGTGTTGTGACCTGCCTCATAGACCCTGGGGAGAACACGGTCTACGCTGAGTGAGCGAGAGGGGGAGGCCGATGCAACAATATATATTCACCAGGCCGCGAGTTCCGCAGGCAATGCTCAGATTGGGAATCGCCGATGATTTGCCAGAGCCTTGGCAGAATGCGGCTGAACGGCTTATCAGACGGTGCACGAAAAGACTAAACCGCAGGCTGGCTCCTAGCGACCGTCCGCCGATGTCTCAAGCCGGCGTTTCTCGACATAACGCACAAACTTCTGCACACACGCATTCCGTGCAAACAGAATGGTAAAGTCGCCAATTTTAGAGTAAAGAGTTATGGCACTAAACGGACCGGCGCGGGACGAACGAATCCCCGATACAACTTCATAGCTCATTTCGTCCGACTTGAGGAAACCTGGCTTGTGGTCGACGAATAAGACCCGCCGGTTTGTCGCAACCAGAAGGCCTTCTTCCCATGACGGCGCACCCTCAGATTCTCTATACCGTCCGTATACCACCCCGCCGATATGCTCATTGGTGTGGATGAGGTTGGGAAGATAACGGATGGCAAACCTCAGAAGGCCAAAACGGCTGACACCGGCCTGACGCAGCTCCTGCTTGATCCTCTCGGCGTGTGCCTTGGAGTTTGCCATCTCGCTACCTCCCTTATTATTATAGTCTCCGCCTCTGTGAGCGGCGTCACACTCCTATAAACCGGCGCCTAGTTCGGCTTGCAGATCGTTCACATCGAGAACGATTAGCCCCTCCCTGTCGACAACCACCAAACCTTGGGCTTTGAGGTCCTGGATGGTGCGGTTGACGGTTTCGCGTGCCAGGCCGGTGTGCTTAGCCAGGTCGCCTTCTTTAAACGGTAACAGGATAGAACCGTCGGCGGCCGGCTGCCCAAAACGATAGGCCGTCACAATGATCTCAAACAGCAACCGGCTTCGGGCGTCACCGCCCATTAAGTGCGCCAGTCGGCGCAGCAAGCCGTCGGTGCCCCGGTACACTCTGGAGAGTAAATCAAGCAGGACCTCCGGTTCGCTTTTCACGAACGCCACAACGTCACCGGCCGGTGCGATCCGCGCCACCACATCGGTGGCAGACTCAAAAAAATAGTCGTTCGGCGTACGGTTGATCGCCCATGACATCGGGAAGAAGGCCGGCGCTTTGTAGGTATTCACCACTGTCTCGACACCGGCTGCAGTGATGTCATATTGGTTAACCCGGCCGGACACCATATAGAACACTCCCCTTGGCTCTTCGCCAGCATGAACTACAATCTCTTTTTTAGAAAATCTCTTCTCCGGGTATTTCAGGAAAAACTGGTGCACCTTCTGTTCAATCTCATCCATGGCTCCCCTTAATATCCCACAAAACCGTCTTTACGGATATTACGGCGTCCCAGTTTTTGCAATGCTTCTTCGGTCGCGACCACGAAAGCCGGCGGGCCGGATACATAAAACGGCGTATCGGGCGCTTCTTTGGCTGCCACTTCCTCCAACGTTTTGGCAAAACTCTCGCGGGTCACAAAGCGATGGTCGGGCAAATATTTCTCAAATTCTTTGCGGTAGAGATAAAACCCGGAGGCGCTGTCCACCAGTGTTAGTTTGGTTGGTGCGTGAGTGTCGTGGGCAAACCGGGCGATGGCCCGCATCGGTGTTACGCCAATGCCGCCGGCCACCAACACTGCGGACTCAGGCGGTTTTTTACCCAGAACAAACCGACCGAACGGCCCGAGCACATACATTGTGCTGCCTAGCGGTTGAGCGGCCAACTTCCGTTTGAAGGCCGATTTGGAAAGGCGGGTTGAGAGTTGTACGGTGCCTTCAGTCGGAGAAGCGGCAATTGTAAAGAAACGGTACGGCTTTCCCCAGACCATTCGCGGCATAAACCATAGCCCATACTGCCCAGCCTCAAAACGAACCTTTTTGCGCGGTCGGAACACGAACGTCGTAATGTCTTCGCCCTCGTGGCGCACTTTCTCCAGCGTCAGCCGATGCAGGCTAAAAAGCCCCTTGATCCCGATCAGCATCTCCCAGCCGACGTACATGTAAAACCGCAAAATATGTCTCTTCATACCCTTCAGTATAGCCCAGTCCGCATGCTACACTGTGGGTAGCTATGAGATGGCAGAGCGGGCGACAGCGTAAGCGTTCCTGGGGGAGGCCGGTCACAATTATTGTCGTGGCCGCCGTTGGTTTGGCGTTACTCGCCACAGGCAGCGTCTTTGCCTACCATCACTTCAAGAAGCCGGCCAAGCCAGCAGTCGTCGCCAAAACGGTTGAACTGGCCAAAAACACCACCCCGCCCTACACCAGCGTTGTCGGGCGTTATATGTTTAGCGGCACCATCGTGCTCGACCGCGTGGTCGTTTCGGCCGCCAAGGGCGACACTAATCAGCCGTTCAGCCAGATGGACACATTTGGTACGTTTGATGCTGGCATCGCCGACCTGGAATGCCCGGTCACCAGTGATCCAAACCTGTTCATGATCAACGTCGACAACCCGCACTTCAACTGCCGGCCCGACTGGCTGCCGGCCCTCAAAAAATACTTCCCCATCGTCAAACTCTCCGGCAACCATACCTTCGATAAAGGCGCCGCCGGTTTCGACACCACGGTCAAGAACCTGCAAGACGCCGGCATCCAGGCAGTGGGCAGCTACAACCCGCACACTAATCCAAAGAACAACTGCGAAGTCGTTGCCATGCCGGTGCGTCTAGAAAAGACCGACGGCACCGAAGACAAAGGCACCCTGCCGATCGCTTTCTGCGCTTTCAACTACAAAACGCTTTTCCCTGATCCCGCTCCCGGCGAGCTAGAGCTGATCTCGCAATATTCCGAAGTCATGCCGGTTTTCGGCTTCCTGCAAGACGGCGTAGAATACCAGACCACGGCCGCCCAATCCACCGCCGACCTGGCGCACAAGTTTATCGACAACGGCGCACAGTTTGTGATCGCCAATGGCGCCCACTACGTCCAGAACAGCGAAGCCTACAAGGGCAAGCCGATCGTTTTCTCCACCGGTAACTTTATCTTCGACCAGGTGGATGACGAGTCACGCCGCAGCGTTTCCATCGCCATCGACATGAGCGTGAAGTACGACGACAACGTTGCCAAGTGGCTGCAGCTCAGCAAGACTTGCGACACTACCGCCCGCTTCGACAACTGTCTAGCCGCCGCCCAAAACCAAGGCCTCACCAACTTCGACGTTAAGCTCACCTACAAGCCGTTAGCCGCTGTCGGCGGCGCCCACGCCGTAACCCACTTGTCCAGCCCGGCTGCACAGCAATCGATTTTAGACCGACTCAACTGGACCGCAACTTGCAGCGGACTGACCGGCAACGTCTGCGCTCAATAGCTATACGTTAGACCTTCGAGATGTTCGTCGTCTTCGTAGTCCCAAAATCGCTGCAGTTTGTCGGGATGATACAGTGCGCAACGAATCACTGCCAGCGGATTAGAATGCGTAACGACGAATGTATTTTCTTTGGCCTCCTGCTTGATCGTTTCCCAGGTTTTCAACACGCGCTCGACAAACTCGGCAACCGGTTCAATGGTCGGCGGGTTATCGCCATTCTTCTCGAAAGCTTCTAGCACAAAACGGTACGGTTGGCCCTCGTATTCGCCAAAGCTTCTTTCATTGAGACCAGCCAGCTCAACAATTTCAACATCTTCGCCAAGTACGCCACGGATAATTTGGGCCGTTTGTTTGGCCCTCGTCAGCTCGGAAGTGTAGATTTTTTGCGGCTTAATTAAGCCCTGGCACAACTTCTCGCCTTTGGCCCGTGCCGCCGCTTGGCCGCGCTCAGACAGCGGGCTGTCAAACGAACAGCCCATCAAAATACCCTTGGCATTGGCCACGGCTTCAGCATGTCGGATTACAACTATTTGCGGCATTGGCCTTATCCTACACGAGAGAACCGGTTTTGACGTCGCCGTCGCGTTTGTAGCTGGCGATAATCACACCGCTCGGGGTAACCTTGGAGTCCAAAAGCTTGAAGGCGGCCGGGATGGTACCCTCGCCGAACAAGCGCTTACCTTTGCCCAGGGTAACCGGGAACGTCTTGAGCCACAATTCATCAACCAGGTCATTTTTCAGCAGCGTCTGGATGAGGTTGCTACTTCCGTGGACTTGCAGCATCGGGCCATCGCTCTCTTTCAGCTTCTTGATTTCGGCGGCTACGTCGCCGGTAATAAGCACCGATTTCTCCCAGCTCAAGTCGGGGCTCCCGCCAGAAACAACATATTTCGTGGCTTTGTTAAACGGCGTAGTAACAGGACCATTCGGATCTTGCTTCGGCCAATAATTGGCAAAAATATCGTATGTTTTGCGGCCCAAAAGCAGATCGAACGGCATGCTCATCTGCCGGCCCATCTCCTCGCCGCCGGCATCGTCAAAATATGGGGCGGTCCAACCACCATACTTAAAACCATCGGAAGTATCTTCCTCCGGCCCGCCCGGTGCCTGCATCACGCCATCCAAAGAAACAAAAGTTAAAACCACTAGCTTTCTCATACTAGAATAGTAACCGCTTTTGGATCGATGCTCAACCTGTAATCTTACAGCTCTTTTGGTCTCTGCCTAGTCCGGACAAAAGAAAACAGCCCTCCGAGAGGGCTGTTTTCGGGCGGGAGGGTTAGTTCCAGCCGAAGGCCTGGCTCAGAATCCAGAGCGTGACCGCAATGGAGATGAAGAACAGGCCCAGACCAACTGGGCTGCCCCAGCTGAACCACGAACCCCACGAGCGCCAGTGTTTCAGGCTCTCCTCGTGGCTCCAGTTGTATTCCTTTTCGTAGTCCTGGAGACTTTTGCTTTGCTTTTGCATAGCATCCCTTGGTTATTTGATGAGAGCCTGTCGCCCCAGCGGGTTCGACGATGCCCTATCAGGGCGCAGGCCTACTCATTCTTTGGTGGTCTCTATTGTCCGTCCATGTTGTTCGCCGAATGAGCGGCGCATGGTTGCGGGGGACGACCACGTTACTACTATTTAAGCACGAAATAACAGATGTGACAACCGGAGGGTACTCGACGTTCCGAGCTGCTGGCGGCGGGATTAGTTGGCGCCAGTCGCCAACATCACAACTGCGGCAGCTTGCCAGAAGCCACTGCCCGAGAGGGCGCCCGAGACTGCAACTGGCGTGGTTGCGTTGACTACCGCGTAGACGGGCGTGACCGTCTTGGTGCCGGCGCCGCTGCCAGCAGTCGCCTCACCCAGTACCGTGTACATGGCAGTCGGGGCGAAGGTAGAGACGCCGCTGTGTGATACCGCTCCGAAGATTACTGCTTTGGCTTGTGAAGGCGTTACATTGCCGGAGCTGACCGTCGGGTTGCTGCCTGAGCCGGTGCTACTAGTATCTACACTTCCTGGCGTGTCGAGTCCGTTGACCATGCTGGCCGAGGCTACGCTTAGCCCGCTAAAGCCGGGGTAGGTGGCAGTAATGGTATCGCCGGCTGCTAGTGCAGTAGTAACCGCTGCCGAGCAGATGAACAGTCGCCCGTTGCCGGTGTTTTTATCGGCTATTACATGGTAGGTGTTGCCCTTTGAGTCGGTGCAGCCAGTGGCTCCGGCGAAGGTGCCGGTGGTCACTGAGAGTATCTCTGTATCGCCCGGAACGGCACTGCTGTTGAGCGTGACCGTCAGGCTGGAGTTGCCGCTGGTACTGCGCGAGTTGGAACCCGCAGCGTGGAAGCCAAGTACCTGACTGGAGTGGATGGTGAACGGCTGGGTTTGGTGCGGCTCGGTGATTCCGCCGTTATCTACCGACCAGTAATCGATGTGGTGCAAACCACCGCCGGAGACGGTGAACGGTCCGGTGTAGGTTTGCGTAGCGCCACCGTCGACACTGTAGTAGGTGGCGGCTATGGTCGTGCCTACTGCAGCTATAACCGACAGGCTGGCCGTTGTGGGGTTGGGGTAGGTTTCGTCCTGCATTTGCCCGGCCAAATTCAGTGTGGTTTTAGGCGTTGGGGCGTAGACAAATGGATCGGTTATCCAATCGTCGCTGCCGCCGCTGTAGTGGATCCAGTAGGTGCCGGGCGGCAAGAGTAGCGGCGGGAAGGCTAGCCAGGTGTTGCCGTTGCCGGCGTTGCCGCAGTGGCTGTTGCCATTGGGTTGCGTAGACACCCGCTGGTTCGTTGCAGCGTTGTACATCTCGAATGAGCCGAAGTCGAGATAGCAGTCAGCCCCCCAGATGATCGTATTGAGATACTGCTGGAAATCATCAAAATGTACACTAATATCCATTGAGATCGGATTTTGAGCCATGGACAGAATGGTGCCGTGGCGGTAGTTTATGGCAAAACCGACAGACCGATGTTGCGCCTCGGAAATGCCGGTAGTATCTATCGACCAGTACTCAACGCCATGCTTGCCTAAACCAGTAACGGTGAACGGGCCGGTGTAATCTTGTTGCGGACCGCCATCTACGCGGTAGTAGGTATGGTCGATGGTGTAGCCGGTGTCGGGGGTAGCCGTGAGCGTCACTGTGACTGGGTCGCTGTAGAAGCTCAGACCCTGCCCGGGTGAGGTGGGGTTGGGTGAAAGCGAAGACGTGGTGACCGGCGTGTTGTGCGCTGGGACGGGTGCAGTATAGCTGAAGTTATCGGTGATCCAGTCGTAGCTGCCACCGCTGTAGTGAATCCAGTAGGTGCCGGTAGCCAGCTGCAGCGGCGGGAACGACAGCCAGGTGTTGCCGTTACCAGCATTGCCGCAGTGGCTGTTGCCGTTTGGCTGGCTGGCGACTCGCGCGCCGGTGGTGGCATCATACATTTCGAAGGAGCCGAAGTCGAGATAGCAGTCCGGGCCCCAAATGATCTGGCTGAGGTATTGGCTGAAGTTCTCAAAATTAACAGAGATATCCATGAAGTTGCCGTCTTGGGCCATGGACAGGATCGTGCCGTGTTGCGCGCCGATGGCGAAGCCCATACCGTGGTGGGTAGGCTCTTCAAAGTTAGTGTTGTCGACCGACCAATACTCGAAGCTATGTTTACCCACACCGCTGACCGTGAACGGACCGCTGTAGGTTTGGGTGGCCCCGCCGTCAACTTTGTAGTAGATGGCCGAGATGCTGTAGCCGGTATCAGCCGTGGCGTTAATGACGACGGTTGTTGGATCCGGGTACAGCACCAAACCGGCGCCGGGTTGGTTGGGCGTCGAGGTAATCGAAGCCGAGCTGACGGGTGGGTTGTGCAGCACCGGCGCGGTGTAGGTGAACGGATCGGTTATCCAGTCATTGCCTCCCCCGGTGTAGTGAATCCAGTAGGTGCCGGATTGCAGTCCGGTCGGCGGGAAGGCTAGCCAGGTGTTGCCGTTGCCGGCGTTACCGCAGTGGCTGTTGCTGTTGGGCTGGTTGACCACGATGGCGCCAGTAGCGGCGTCGTGCAACTCAAACGAACCAAAATCGAGATAGCAGTCCGCGCCCCAGATAATATGACTGAGATATTGTTGGAAGTTGTCGAAATTCACCGTGGCGCTCAGGTTAATACCGTCCTGATTGATCGACAAGATTGTCCCGTGTTGATAGCCAATGGCGAAACCCATACTCTGGTGGTTCAGCTCCTCAATGCCGCTGTTGTCCACCGACCAGTAGCTAAAGCCGTGTTGCCCGATGCCGCTGACCGTGAACGGGCCGGTGTAGGTTTGCTGCGCTCCGCCATCCAAGATGTAGTAGGTTGCGCCTATGGAATAGTTGGGGTCGGCGGTGGCTGTTAGGGTCACGGTTACCGGATCGCTGTAGAAGCTCAGACCCTGCCCTGGCGAGGTTGCATTAGGCGACAGCGAAGCCGTGGTGGAAGGCCGGTTGTGCACCGGATCGGCCAGCGACACGCTCGGTATTGCCAGCACACCCACAAATGAAAGACCCACCAATAAAAAAACGCTGCAAATCTTTTGCAGCTTCGTTAACGACCTAAGCCTCATGATGCCCCCCCTATGCTTATGCTTCTATCGTAGTCCCATGTTGCCCAATATACAACATGATTTTCGTCACTAGAGTAAGATCAGCCGAGCGGGTTGGCGGATTTACGGCGGACCCATTGGAAAGGCGACCATTTTCCGCCTCTGACTTGCACTACTAGCGCCACTGCGGCGTTCCCTACGGCTGCGACGAGCGGGTACGCTACTGTTAGGAAGACAAAGCTATTGAGCGCGAAAATGGCCGGGATAAATTTGAGCGTGTTAAGCCAGAAGGCTGTGGCATTTTCTTCTGACGGCTTGCGGTAGGCTTTGCGGATATTCATCGCGAAGCCGGCGACCAGCGCGATGAGCGTCAGCCACAGCGCCGCTTCCTCACTCTTCACCACAAACAGCAGTAAAAGACTAGACAGCGCCATGTAGAGGAGCGTCCAGTCGAATCGCGTAGGGCGGGTGGTGCCCAGCTTCAGGGCAAAACCGGCAATCGTGAGGCTGGCCACCGAAGTAAGACCGGTCGCCCACGCGCCTATGCCGGCATGTGCGCTGATCTGCGCCAAAAATCCAGTGCCAGACAACAGGCCCCACACCAACCACGAGAAGCCATGCGGCTTGGTCTTGCCCCGGAACATATCCCGAAAATACAAATAGTAGGCGATAACAGCCGGGATCAGCGACAAGACACCAAAGAATAGCTTCAACTCAACAGGTCCTTACGGAGTCAGAGCTCATCGGTGGATCCGTGGCGATTCAAGATGGCATATTCAACATATCCATCCGGAGTGATGGTCTTAGCGGCAACTGCCACCCGGTTTTGAGGGTTGAGGTTGCCCCATACCATTGCGGCCATCTCATCCGCATTACCTAACACCGGCACGCGGAATGGCCGCTCGGCGAACGAGGGCAACGGGTCGCCGTCGCCGCTGTAAGTATGCACACAAAAGCCCACTTCTTGACCGGGCCCATAGCCAAGGTCGCCGTCATCATACAGTTCGTGAATCGGCGCATTGCCGTGCGGAGATTTCCGAATAACGGATATCTCAAACAACGAACCTGTAGTAGCGCCCAAGTGCTGCACAGCGGTGATACGGGGCGTGTGCGTCGGCGCGTCGGGCTCGTAGGTGGTGGCGCCCATAGCCGCGGCAAAAATCCGGCCGTCCATTAAGTATTCGGCGACGGTTGCGGTCTGTCGGCCATTTGACACTATGTGGCTGTCGCCGATACTCATCATCGCCGGGTAAATCGTTAGCTCAGGGTCACCAACTGAGGCATTGGGGTCGGCCATCTCGGTGAAGATGACGCCCCCACCATCAATCAATCTCCTGTTTTGGGAACCGGCGCTGCGCCCCATCAGGGCGTAAGCCTGCACGGCAACATCACCGGCGGTGTAGCCCGCAATCAGTAACCGCCCCGGATACGGATTCTCCCCAAGTAAGGCAAAGTTTTGTTCTGGCGTGTTGGTCGGACTGTAAACTGCCATGAATAAGCCTAGTGTCCCATGCTTCAGGCCGCTGCGCAAGCGCAGAAATTATGAGACTTGGCCGCCGGAATCGAGCAGATCGGCAATCGCTTTGCCGATTGGCATGCCGGTGTCGTCTTCCACAAATGCCCACTGGCCGTTGGGGTTGATCTCCAGGAACCAATACTTGCCATCTTTATCCAGCAGTAAGTCGATGGCGCCGAATTTCAGGTTTAGCTTTTTGGTTAACTCGATACACTGTGCTTCCAGCGGAGCGGGCAGGGTGAATTTCTCGAATCGTAGTTTGCCCCCCGTGTAAGCCCGCCGCCAGTCGACGATGCCCGGATGGTCCTCATAACTCGGGTCGCGTACCGCTGCGGCAAATACTTTGTCGCCCACTACGGTAATACGCAGCCCCTTATCAACATCAATGGCCTGCTGAAAAATGCTCGGCCCGAGATGTAAGCCTTCCAGATTAACCTCCTTACCAGCCGGTATCTTTGTGGTGTAGAAGTACTGGACCTTGTTGTTGATGATGGGCAGGGTGTTAGCCATCGACTTGGAGATTGCGTCACCGGTGTCTTTCAAAAAATCCTCGGCCGCTTTGGCGCTGCTGGTCGCCAGCGTCTTGGGGATATTAAACCCGAGGTGTGCGGCCACGTCCAGTTGCATCGGCTTGGACTCTCCCCTGACTAGCGTGTAGTAGTCGGTAAGCCAAAACGCATCGCGGAACATGCCGTACAGGTCATGAATCTGCTTGCGGACTGAGGAATAAGAATAATCTTTGTAGGCGTCGGGGACTTTTAGGTCCTCGCGCTCGGGTACATACGGCCGCCGGTACCAGACACTTTTAATGTCTGTAAGCTCTTGGCCGTCGTACACCACTTTCGTTCCCTTGCTGTCAGAATAGAAGGACAGTTCGCACTTCTCAATCATCCGTGCCGGATCAACCAGCACAAAATTAGAGTGCATGTGCCGCGTTACGAACGGCACATGCACATCTCCTGTCAGCGTTAGAATTAGTACCTTGCCCCCCTTGTTGGAGCCTTGTTTCATCTAACTATCCTGCGCTGTAAGCTAGGCTGACTCTTCCGAGTTGTTGCCAGTGTAGCCAGTAGAAGTGGCCATAGGGGCGCGAGTTACGTCGACGTCGCCAACCTCTGGAGTAAATTGACCGTAAGGAACAGTCTGCTCCGCAGCGGGGCCGTCTACGTATGTCGGGTCCAAACCAGCTTGCACAATGCTTTCGAATTCTGCACCCAAGTTACCTACCGCTACACCACCGCTAAAAGGATTCTCAGCACTCATTTTTTCTCCCTCGAGAATTAATTAATATAATGTTCATAATAGTCCCGCTTTAAAATTTTGCAAGAAAAAAGTTTTACACAGAAATAAAATGGCCTCACACCCGGGCTTCGATAATCTCTTCACCCTCGCCGGAAGGCTCCTCGAACCAACCAAGCATCAAGTCGAACACTTCTTGCGGAATGTATACCGCGTTCGCGGCGGGCGACTGGTTGCGATGATCTATGCGCCGCCAGAGCTCCTCGGGCGGAACTTTAAAGTACAACAACCTCCACCTACCACCGTTTGATTGAATGAGATCCTTGTATTCATCTCGTTCTGACCGTGTTTTGAAACCATAATCCAAGGCTACTGCCGTCCCGGCGGCGATGTGGCCGACTAATTCAGCCCGATGGCGTTCCAGGACCGTCTGCTCGAGCGCTTGGTAGTCTTCAATCGGGTAGTCGACCCCGGCAACACCATGCTCAGACATGCTTTCATCAATGGAAAGCTTAATAACCCCGGCTCCGACGAGCCCTTCTGCGTAGGTGGTCTTGCCTGAACCGGCAAGCCCGCAGAGCATGTATACTTCTACTTCGCCTATAGCCGCCCCCTTCACCCGAAGCTTAGCAGAATCCGGACGATATGCCCACCCGGGCTCCACCCTGGCAAAAATCGGACTTTCCTAACCAGCGGCTAATAAACGATCAGTAGTTCAGATACTGCTGCGATTAATACGGGTCATCAATCGCAAGTTGGCGATATACATCCAAGCATCCAATTTAGGGTTCGCATTAAGATATCGGATATGCCTGTCTACAAATGGGATTAGGCCATCTGGGTACTTAGCGCTGATGGGGGTGTAGCTTGGGGCCGTGTTATAAGCGCTATTGAGCGTCATCTGATGAAGCTCTTTCCTTACATCACTCTCGCCTTCGGAGCCAAGCGCGTAAGCTGCTATCTTGATATTTTGCATATCAAACCTCTGCCTTTGGCTGTTTCGGCTTTTTGATTGCTTTTCGTCCTTTGTCTTTTGACATGGTTGCCCTCCATTAGGACCTTAATGGGAGCCCGCTTGTGCGAGCCCCCCTCGTCACCTACTTAGCTTCCGGCTGTGTAGGCTTGCCCGGCTCGGCGGGCTTAGCGCCCTCGTCCGGCGTATTCTCAGTACGAATATACTGGGAATGATGAACTTTTGCTTCTTCTTTGTCTTCTTTGGTGGGAGTAAATACAGACATGAGTTATGCCCTTTCGTTAAAAATTGTTGATCATCAGGCCAACAACAATCTTTACGTTTGCTCCCTACGAGATGTTTAGTGTTGTGGTGGTCTAGCTAACTCTAAGTATATGCTTATTTTTGACAATAAACTAATCTCATATTAAAACATATAAAATGATTCTGCCTGATGATGGCTCACAGACAGATCGAAAAGCCTACTTTTCGGTTTGCCATAATATTCGATCGATAGGCCCGCCCTGGGACTTTGACTTTATATACTCGTAAGATTTTTGCACGATTTGCTCAAGTATTGGCAGCTCTACATCGCTGAGCCGCTTAATATAAACACAGTAGCCGGTAGTAGTGTGCTTGCCTAACTTAGCCAGCAATTCAGCGTGGCGCGCCGTACCGTCCATCAGGTAGACGGTAATTTTACCCTTCCTTGGATAGAAACCAATGACAAGACCGTCGCCTTCGCGCCCGCTGTCGTATTTGTAATGGTAGGTGTCGAACCCAATAGTGCCCACGTTCCACAGCCTTGGCGATTCGCCGCTTATGCGCTGCATCATTTCGAGGAGTATTTGAGAGTCTTCTACGGTTTGCTCATCGTCAAGTGAAGCAATGTAGCCTTGGGCTGACTTGTCCGTCGTTTGAGTCTTCTTCTCTGTTGCCACACACCAAGCGTATCACATAGCCAAACAAAAAACCCAGCTGTCACTGGGTTCTTAGTTTGGTGCACTACTTGGGTGAAAACTTGTACCATATCACTGATGGTATAGTACGTTGGAGGAAAACCTTGGCTTACTAGTGGTTATCCACAATCATCGAAGCCA